>JBEHYH010000059.1:0-18646 GCA_048498275.1 Myxococcota bacterium
CAGGCGCTCGGTGCGCCGGTGCTGGTGCTGCAGGAGACCGGTTTCCCCGCCGCCAACGGCGTGGTGCAGGGCGGGCCCACCTGGCTCGGCGAGTGCGGCTCCACGCGCTACGTGGTCGCGGGCGACATTCGCACCGGCCTCGAACCGTATCGCCTGACCGGAGACGGCGGGCTGGCGTTGATCCGCGACCTGCTCCCGGGCGCGCGCTTCTCGCTCACCGGGGAGCATGGCTTCAGTTGTCGCGATGGCGTCGCACGGTGGATCGGCGGGGTCGGAGGCTTCGGCCTGGGTCAGGGCTATTTGTGGCGCAGCGACGGCACGTCGACCGGCACCGGAGCCGTGCGCACGCTCGAAGGTGTGCTCCGGCCGTGGAGCGGCGGTGTGCTGATTCAGTCCAACGGCTCGCTCTACACGCTGGAGGACGACGGCGGGGTCACGCTGCTCCGCGTGAACGCCGGAGAGGCGATCGAATACGGCGGGGCGCTCTATTTCATCACCACCACCACCGACATCTTTCGTACCGACGGCACGGTGGCGGGCTCGGTACAGCTCTTCGATTCGCCGTGCGCCAACGCGAACTGCGCCAACGCCGACTTCGTGCCCACGCGCAGCCATCTGCTGATCGCCGGAGGCACCAACGGCGCCACCCGCACCTTCTCGCGCCTCGCCGGCGACGGTGGCCTCGAGCCGATCGTTTCGTTGGTGAACAGCGCGTACCCGATCGCGAGCGACGAGCTGGTGGCCTTCGTCACCACCGTGAACAGTGAACGGCAGTTGTGGACCATCGACCCGCAGCTCGACGCGGGCCTGCGCATGCCGATCACGTCGTTCCAGCCCGACTCGCTCTACACCGTCGGAGATCGCATCTGGTTGAGCGCCAACGGCACCGGGCTCTTCACGGTGGGCCCGGCCTCGACGGAGCCCGAGCCGGTGCTGCGCAGCGATGGCGGCGCGCTGGTGCCGACCGACGTGGCGCCGTTTCAAGACGGGCTGCTGGTGGCGTGGAACGAGCCGTACCTGAACGTCGGCAAGCTGGTCGGCACCACGATGACGCCGCTGCTGGTCTCTTCGACGAGCGGCACCATCCACGGGTTCAAGGTCGACGGGAACGCGGCGTACTTCACGCGCAAGGGCTCCTCGGGCACGGCGGATACGTTGTGGCGCACCGATGGCACTCCCGCGGGGACGCAGCCGCAGGCGTCGTTCGGCACCACCACGGCGCTCTCGCAGATCGACGTGCTCGGTGACTCGCCGCACGGGCCGCTGGTGCTGGTGTCGAACGCGAGCATGGGCCGCGTGATGAAGCTGACCCCCGGAGCGGCGCCGGTGCCGGTCGGCGTCACCCGCAGCGCGATGACCGGGCTGCCACCGTCGAGCTTCCCCATCGCGGTCGACGGGGGCGTGGTGATGTACCTGTGGGGTGGCACCGGGCACGACCTGGTGTTCATCGACGGCACCGACGCGGGCAGTGTCGATGTCGGTGGCGGCACGCTGCTTCAGCAAGGGCGGCGCGCCATCGAGCAGAACCCCACCGGGCTCGTCTCGCTCACCGCCACGCGGGAGCCGCTCTTCGTCGCCGACGGTGGCACCGTGACCTTCGCGCGCGGGTTGTCCGACGAGCTGATCTTCGTCTGGCAGGTCGCGGGGCAGCAGGTGGTGATGTCGCAGCGCAACTCCGACGCGCCGGAGCTGGTGCACACCTCGAACAACACGACGATTCCCATCAACGGTGTCGGGCGCGCGGGCGCGGAGTGGGTGCTGAAGGGCGTCGCGGGGTTCAACGTCGGCCTGGTTCGCGCGGACCCGGGCGGTAACGGGCCGTTGCTCTACTCCGGCGTGTTCGGCGGCGTGTACGAAGCGGGGCCGTTCGCAGTCGGTAATGAGCTCAACACCGGGCTGGTGTCGACCGACGGGTTCGATGCAGGGCTCCTCTGGCCGGGCGTCGCGATGCGCTTCGTGCCCGCGCCGGGTCAGCTCTTCTTCGGTGGCCATCTGCGCGACGGCGGCGTGCTGGAAACGACGTGGCGCACCGACGGCACGAAGGAAGGCACCTTCGAGCTGTCGCCGGCGGTGATTCCGCTCGACGCGCCACTGAACGTCTCCACCGAAGGGTTCTCGAACGTGATGCGCCAGCCGGAGCCCGGGTTGTTCATGTTCGCGGCGGGCGACGAGTTCGGTAACGAGCCGTGGGTCACCGATGGAACGCCTGCCGGCACCTACCGTCTGGCAGACATGGCGCCCGGCCCGCAGTCGTCGAACCCCAGGCACTTCACGCACCTCGGGAGCTCGATCTATTTCGTGACCACCACCGACCAGGGCGAGGCGCTGTGGGAGGTGTCGCTCAACGCCAGCGGCGGCGGCACTGGCGGAGGAACTGGTGCAACCGGTGGTGGCTCGGGCGCGGCGGGCGGCGGAGTGGGAAGCGCTGGTGGCGGTGCGGAGAGCGCTGGCGGCGGTGCGGGGAGCGCGGGTGGCGGTGAAGGGAGCTCGGGCGGAGGGAGCTCCGGCGGCGGAGATGCGACTCCCGGCGGGTGTGGATGCACGAGCCTGGAAGGCGCGTTCGCGGCGCTCGCGTTGGTGTTGCTGGTGCGACGCGGCCGCCGGCGGAGGTGACGCCGAACGCTCAGTTGCCTCGGGAGCGCGAAGCGATCCGCTCTGAAAAATCATGAATGTGCCTCGCGCGGCGCTCCACGAAGCGCGCATGAACGCACTCGTGTTGGCGTTGATGTTGTCGGCGGCTCCCACGGAGAAAGAGACGCCTCCGTGGGAGGTCTTCATCGGCGTGCAGGGCGGAGTTCGACCCGAGACGCGCGGCTTCGGCGGCGCGGCGTGGTTCGGCGTGAATCGCGTGTTCTTCGGTTTTGTGCGGCCTGAGCTGATGCTCGGCGCGGGTGCGTATGCGAACGCGACCGACGTGCTGACGATGTTTCGCGGCGGCGTGCGCTTCGAATGGCCGGGCCTCCAGCGCTGGAGGCCATTCATCAACGTCGACTACGCCCATCAGCAGGAAGCGGGTTGGGAACACGTGAAGGCCGCGCCCGGCGAAGTGCTGACGGGCCTCGGCGGGCTGAATCATTCAGCGCACGCGGCCTCGGTCCGGCACCGCAACGGCATCGAGACGGGGCTCGGCGTGGCCTTCGACTTTCCCGTCGGGAGGTTCGCGCTGCGGCTCACGGTGAAGGGCGCGTTCACGCACTTCTTCGAGGCCGGGCCGCCGAACTACGTCGAGCTGACTTCGATGCTGGGTTTCTGCTTCTGAACCATTAACGTGCCGCGTCGTGATCGGTCACAAGTTCGGAGGAAGCAGCGTCGCGAACGCTGAGAGGATTTCGCGGGTCGTCGACATTCTCACCAGCCGCGATGAAGAGCAGGTCGTCGTCATCTCCGCGATGTCGGGCGTGACGGACGCGCTGATCTCGTTGGTTCGGCAGGCGGCGTCGCGCGACGCGAAGTGGCCTGAAGCGCTGACCGCGTTGCAGACGAAACATGAAGACGCCGCGCGCACGTTGCTGGGGGAGGCCGCGGCTCCGGTGTTGACGAAGTTCGGCGAGGAGTTCACGTCGTTGCGCGATCTGTTGAACGCGCAGGCGCTCATCGGCGCGGTCTCGACCGACTTGATGGAGCTCGTCTCCGGCCTCGGCGAAGTGTGGTCTTCGACGCTGGTCGACGCGACGTTCCGCGCGCGTGGGCAGAAGTCGCAGTGGCTCGACGCGCGTGAAGTGCTGGTGGTCGAGAAGAGCGAGCTCGGCGCGATGGTTCAGTGGGAAGAATCGCGTCGCAAGCTCGCGGCCTTTCCGAAAGCGCCGCGCACCATCGTGACCGGCTTCGTGGCGCGTACGCGTGATGGTCGGGTGACGACGCTCGGCCGCAACGGCAGCGACTACTCAGGCGCGATCTTCGCGGCGCTGTTCGGCGCGAAAGAGGTGCACATCTGGAGCGACGTCGATGGCGTGCTCTCGGCGGACCCCCGGCTGGTTCCCGAGGCGGTGCTGATCAACAAGCTCTCATACGACGAGGCGTGTGAGCTCGCGTACTTCGGCGCGAAGGTGATTCACCCGCAGACGATGGCTCCTGCAATTGAGAATTCGATTCCCATCATTGCGAGGTCGACGTTCAACCCTTCGCACCCGGGTACGCGCATCTCCGCGGAGCAGGATCTGTCGACGCCGGTGAAGGGCGTCACCACGTTCACGGGTCTGGCGATTCTGAACATCGAAGGCGCGGGCATGATCGGCGTGCCGGGCACGGCCGAGCGCGCGTTCGAAGCGCTGAAGCAATCGGGTGTTTCGGTGGTGATGATCTCGCAGGGTTCGTCGGAGCATTCGATCTGCTGCGTGATCCGCGAAGGTGATTCTGAGCGCGCGCGCAAAGCGGTGCTCGATGCGTTCAATCGCGAGCTGACGGCGAAGTTGTTGAGCGACGTGACCGTGACTCCCGGAGTTGCGGCGCTCGCGGTGGTCGGTGACGGCATGGCCGGTTTGCCGGGTGTCGCGGCGCGGCTGTTCGCGTCGCTCGGGCGCGCGGGGGTGAACGTTCGCGTGATCGCGCAGGGCAGCTCGGAGCGGAACATCTCGGTGGTGATCGACGCCGCCGATGCGAAGCGCGCGCTGCGCGCGGTGCACGCCGGGTTCTATCTGTCGGCGCAGACGATCTCGGTCGGCGTCATCGGGCCGGGCAATGTCGGCGCCACGTTCTTGAAGCAGATCTCCTCGTCGCGTGAACGATTGATGAAGTCGTCGAACGTCGACCTTCGCGTTCGTGCCGTCGCGGGCAGCAAGAAGATGGCGCTGGGCGAATCACTCACGTTGGCTTCGCCGAAAGACCGCGACACGGATCTCGACGCGTTCACGGCGCACGTGCTCGCGGAACATCTGCCGCACGCGGTGATCGTCGACTGCAGCTCGTCAGACGCGGTCGCCGAGCGGTACGCGGGGTGGCTGGCGAAGGGCATTCACGTGATCACGCCGAACAAGAGCGCGGGTTCCGGCCCGCTCGAGCGTTACCAGGCCATCAAGTCGCAGGGCGCGCGCTTCCGCTACGAATCGACGGTCGGCGCCGGTCTGCCGGTGATCACCACGCTGCGCGATCTGATCGACACCGGCGACGAAGTGCTCGCGGTCGAAGGCATCTTCTCGGGCACGCTCGCGTATCTGTTCAACAAGTTCGATGGCTCGGTGCCGTTCAGTGAACTCGTGAAACAGGCGAAGCAGCTCGGCTACACGGAGCCTGACCCGCGTGACGACCTCTCCGGTCTCGATGTCGCGCGCAAGCTGGTGATCCTCGCGCGTGAAAACGGCTCGAAGATCTCGCTCGCTCAGATCGCGCTCGAATCGCTGGTGCCCGAGGCGCTGCGCTCAGTGAGCGTCGAGGAGTTCATGTCGCGGCTCGGTGAACTCGATGCGCCGATGAAGGCGAAGCTGCAACCGGGGAAGGTGCTGCGGTACGTGGCGAAGCTCGACGCGGAGGGGAAGGCGAGCGTCGGGCTCGCCGTGCTGCCGCTCGATCATTCGTTCGCGCACATCAGGCTCACCGACAACGTCGTGCAGTTCACGACGAAGCGGTACGCGCAGAATCCGCTCGTGGTGCAGGGGCCGGGAGCCGGGCCGGAAGTGACGGCAGCCGGCGTGTTCGCCGACCTGCTGCGCGTCGCCGCGGCCCTCGGAGCGAAGTTGTGAAGGTGGTGCGCGCAACCGCGTTTTCTCCGGCGTCGATCGGCAACGTCGCGGTGGGGTTCGACATTCTCGGGCACTCGATCGAAGGCGCCGGCGATCGTGTCACGGTGACTCGCACGAACACCGGCGAGGTGCGCATCGTCGCGATTCGTGGCGCGGCGATTCCGCTCCCCACCGTCGCCGCCGACAACACCGCGGGCCGCGCGTTGCTGCACCTCAAGCAGTCACTCGCGCCGAACATCGGCTTCGATGTCGAGATCGACAAAGGCATCGCGATGGGCTCCGGCATGGGTGGTTCTGCGGCGTCAGCCGTGGCCGCCGTCGTCGCCGCGAACGCGATCATCGATTCACCACTGCCGATGGACGCGCTCTACCAGTCAGCGATGCAGGGCGAAGCGGCCGCGACCGGCAGCGCGCACGGCGACAACGTCGGGCCCATGTTGTTGGGCGGGCTCGTCATCGCTCCTGAACACGGTTCGGCGGTGAAGGTGCCGGTGCCCGATTGGCTTTACGTCGCGTTGGTGCACCCGCACTTCGTGCTCGAGACGCGCAAGGCGCGCGAAGCGTTGAAAGGCGCGTACGAGATTTCGGAGTTCGTGCATCAGAGCGAAGCGCTCGCGCTGGTTCTCTCCGGCTGTTTCACCAACGATCTCTCGCTGTTGAAGCGCGGGCTGCGCGATGTGCTCGTCGAGCCGCGCCGCGCGTCACTCATTCCCGGCTTCGCGAACGTGAAGCAGGCCGCGCTCGATTCAGGAGCCATCGGGGCCAGCATTTCCGGTGCTGGTCCGAGCGTGTTCGGGTGGTTCGAGTCACGCGATGCTGCCGAACGCGCCGCGAAGAACATGGCGGCGGCATTCAAGAAGTCGGGGCTCGAATCAGATCAGCTCGTCAGCCGGGTGAACGGCCCGGCGGCATTCGTGGAGGAACGTGCATGAACGTCTTCAGCACGCGCGGTGGGTCGACGGTGAGTTTGAGTGAAGCGATCGCGAGCGGCATCGCGCCCGACGGCGGGCTGTACATGCCTCCGTTGATCGAGACGCACGTGGGCGAGTGGGGTGGCGACTACCGCACCCGCGCGCTCACGTTGCTGCGGCCGTTCTTCGAGAACGAGGTGCTCGACGCGCAGCTCGACGCGATCATCTCGGAGGCGTTCAACTTCGACGCGCCCACGAAATGGTTGAGCAACGACACCGGTCTGCTCGAGCTGTTTCACGGGCCGACCGCGGCGTTCAAAGACTTCGGAGCGCGCTTCCTCGCGGCGTGTCTCTCGCGACTTCAGACGCGCGAGACGACGGTATTGGTCGCGACGAGCGGCGACACCGGCGCAGCCGTCGCTTCGGCTTTCCATCGCCGGCCCGGCGTTCGCGTCGTCATCCTGTACCCCGATGGGCGCGTGTCTCCGCGGCAGGCGCATCAGCTCGGCGCGTTCGGCGACAATGTCACCGCGTATCGCGTGCAGGGCAGCTTCGATGACTGTCAGCGCATGGTGAAGGAAGCGTTCGCCAGCCGGGGCCTCACGCAGCAGCACAACCTCACCAGCGCGAACTCGATCTCGCTGGGGCGTCTGCTGCCGCAGATGACGTACTACGCGCACGCGTCGCTCTCGGCCGCGAGGGAAGGCAGCGTTTCCTTCATCATCCCCACCGGCAATCTGGGCAACGCGTTCGCCGCGTTGCTCGCGCGTGAACGCGGCCTGCCGATCGAGAACATCGTGCTCGCGACCAACGCGAACCGGGTGCTCGCTGATTACGTCGCCACCGGCATCTACGAGCCGAAGCCGAGCATCACCACGCTCGCGAACGCGATGGATGTCGGGAACCCAAGCAACGTCGAACGGCTGCGTCACCGTTTCCCCGACGTCGCGAGCGCGGTGAGCGCCGATTGGGTCGACGACGAGACGATTCGGAAGACCATTATTCGTCAATCGCCGGAGCCTATCTGCCCGCACACCGCGTGCGGCCTCGCGGTGCTCGAGCGGCTGCGCGAACGAGGCGACACGCGCCGCTACATCGTCGCGGCGACCGCGCACCCCGCGAAGTTCGATTCGATCGTCGAACCGCTCATCGGGCGCGGCGTGCCCGTGCCGCCGGCGCTCGCTGAATTGCTCGCGCGGCCCTCGAGCGCTGAACCGCTCGACCCGTCGTTGAGCGCGTTGGCCGGGGTGCTGGTGTGACCGATTGGCGCGCGAAGCTCGAAGCGCGCTGGCCGGGAGTGCGGTTCGAACCCATCGATTCACTCAGCGACGAGCTCGTCGGTGAAGATGTGCTGCTCGCGAAGGCGGCGCTCGCGGATGATGCACGTGCGCTTTCGTATCTCGACGCGATCGTGATTTCAGAAGTGCGCCGTGCGGTGACGCCGCTCGATTCGTCGGGAGCGTTGGTCGACGAGGTGACACAGCTCGTTCGCGAGCGACTGCTCGTCGCTCCGGCGCGGCTGAATGACTACGCAGGGCAGGGCACCTTGAGCGCCTGGGTGCGCGCGATGTCGGTGCGCCTCGCGCTCAACGCCCGCCGCCCGGGAGCGCGTGAAGATGCAGTCGGCGAAGTGCCCGACGCGCCCGTGGTCGACCCGGATCCCGAGCTCGCGTTGTTGCGTGCGCGCTATCGCGATTCATTTCGCGAGGCGTTTTCCGCGGCCGTCGCAACCCTCACTCCGCGCGATCGCACGATTCTGCGCATGAGCTCCATCGATGGCCTGCCGCTGAAGGTGATCGGCAAGATGTACGGGAAAGACGCGTCGACGATTTCGCGCTGGTTGGCGGCGAGCCGCGAAGCGTTGCTCTCGCACACCCGCAAATCGCTCGGCGAGCAATTGTCGCTCACGCCTTCGTCGCTCGACAGCTTGATGCGCGCCGCCGACAGCGAGCTGAATCTCAGTATTTCCCGGCTCCTCGAGAGCGCCGACGATTCTGTGCAAGGTCCGGCGTGAGCCTGTGTCCCCTCCACACAAGGAGATGAACGGACATGTGCCCAGACGAAAATACGCTGCTTCGTTTTGCCCGCGGTGGGGCCGGAGATCTGCCGGCGATCGAAGCGCATCTCGATGGTTGTGAGAGTTGTCGACGCGCCGTGGCCGCGGCCGCCTCGGAGCAGACGTTGCCCGCGAGCAAAGCGCCGATCGCGTTGACGCCCGGCATGCGCGTGTCGCGCTACGAGATCGAACGGGAGCTCGGTCGTGGCGGCATGGGCATCGTGTACCAGGCGCGAGATGTGACGCTCGATCGCCGGGTGGCGCTGAAGTTGCTCCACGCGCGTCGAGATGAAGCGGCGCAGGCGCGGTTGCTGCGTGAGGCGCAGGTGATGGCGCGGCTCGCGCACCCCAACGTCGTGCCGGTGTTCGAGCTCGGCGAGTGGAGTGGGGAGCTGTACCTGGTGATGGAGCTCGTCGGGGGGGAGACGCTCGAGACATGGCTCAGGCGCGCGAAGCATTCGACGCGTGAGCTTCTCGACCGTTTCATCGAAGCGGGGCGGGGGCTCGCTGCCGCGCATGCCGCGGGCGTCGTTCATCGTGACTTCAAGCCGGCGAACGTGCTGGTCGGCAGTGACGGTCGCGTTCGCGTCACCGACTTCGGGTTGTCTCGGCCCGGACCGGCGCTCGAGTTGCCGCCGACCAGTTCCGCGGTGGTGACTCGTGACGGCGCGATCATCGGCACGCTTGCGTACATGGCCCCGGAGCAACTCGAAGGCGGCACCGCTGACGAACGCAGCGATCAGTTTTCGTTCTGCGTCGCGCTCGTGGAAGCGCTCACCGGTCAACGCCCCTTCGTCGGCGACAGGTGGGCGGCGATCGTGAAGAGCCTCGAGCAGAAACCGCAGCTCGGTGGCATCGCCGGGCCGCTCAAGACGGTGCTCAAGCGCGGGCTCGAACTCGAGCCGACACGGCGGTTCACGTCGATGAGCGCGTTGCTCTCCGCGCTCGATCGCGCGCGCAAACCGCGTTGGCAATCGGCGGCGCTGGCGATGGCTGGAGCGCTCATCTTCGCGGGCTTCATCGGTTGGTACCGCTTCGCTCCCGAGCTCATTTCAGTCGTGAACAACGCGGTGAGCCCTCCCGCGGAGAGCCGCCTCGAGATCGCGATCGCCACCGGAGACCTCGCTGAAGGTCACGTGCTCGTGCCGAGCGACTTCACGGTGCGTGAGTTCCCCGCGTCGTTGGTGACGACGTCTTTCATTCGCAGCGACTCGATGGAGTACGTGCTCAATCGGAAATTGCAGGTGCCGGTGCTCGCGGGCGACCCGCTCATGTGGAGCAACTTCGAGACCGGTTCGGTTCTCGACGACAACGCAGTGTTGATCGCGAGGCTGCCGCTGACCGCCGGCACGGTGCTCGACTCCTCGATGCTGGAGATGAAGATGGTGCCCACCGGCATGGCGACCGATTCGGTGGTGAACCCGTCATCGTCGCTCTATGCGCTCGGGCAGACGCTGAAGGCCGACGTACGCACCGGCGATCTCATCGCGTGGAACCAGTTGGGGTCGACACGTGAGCTGGGGCCGAAGAGTGGGCTGAGTGAAGAAGACGTGATGAGCTGCGCGCGTTCGCATCGCGTCGCCATGTTCGAATGCCAGTGCGAGCATTGTTCACGCGGTGACCCGATGCTCACCGTGAAGTTCTCGTGGACGATCACGAAGAGCGGCTCGGTCGAGAACGTGACCCCCGACTCGCTCGGCGACGAGAACGTCGTTCGCTGCATGCGCGCGGAGATCTTCAAATGGAAGTTCCCCGAGCGCGCGACGCCGACCGTGGTGAAGACCTTCCCCGTCGTCTTCCGCCGTTAGCTGTCGTCGCGGATGTCGAACTGCACCGAGACGTGCGCGCTGACCGGCAGCTCCAGCTTGCCCATCTTCACCGCGCCGTCGGCCAGGGTGACCGAGAAGCTGATCGCGGGCGGGGCGCTGACGCTCTCTGAAACGGTGCGCGGCAGGCCGAGCTTCCCGCCCAGCGCTTCGACCATCAGCGTGGCGCGTTCACGGGCGTTCTTCGCGGCGGTGATGCTGGCCTTCTGCGCGGACACCACGGCGTCGTTCGAGAAGAGCTGGCCCGAGGCGCCGGGCGCGCCGAGCAGCCGCAGCGCGGTGCCGGCGTCTTCCTCGACGCGCGAGAGATCGTTGAACGTCACGTAGATGGTGCGGGTGAGCGTCTGCGCGATGACCTCCGCGCCGCGCACGTCGGGCGTGATGGAGCCGTCGTAGACGAGCACCTCGGCCGACGCGGGGAGCGCCTTCTTCATCGCCGCCAGCTTCGCGTCGGCCGAGCGCCGGGCGGTCGCCGTGTCTTTCTCGCGCACCGACATCGGCACGTAGAGCTGCAGCTTCGTCGCGGGTACGGTCAACGAGACCTCTCCGTTGACGTTGATGAGCCGGGGGGAGACGGGCGTGAGTGGCGGGGCAACGGCGAGGGCGAGCGCGAGCATCGGTGCGAGCATGGCGCGCTGAAACGCACGGCCTCGCGGTTCGATCTATTGCGCCGTACACGTCAGCGCGTCGCACACTCCGCTGCGGCACGTGTTGCCCGCCAGACAATCACCGGGCTGCGAGCAGGCGCTCCCGACGGTCTTGCGCGGTTGGCAGGTGCCGTTCTGACAGGAATCCATCCAGTCTCCGCAGTCGAACGACGACGCGCACGGGCCGCCGGTGTCGGAGATGCGCACGCACTTCGAACCCGTTCTGCACGCGAACGGCGGCGCGCAACGTTCGGTCTGCGAGCACGTGTCACCTTCGACGCCTGACGGCCGCGCGCAGACTCCGTTCTTGCAGTCGAAGTCTTCGTAGCAGGGCGGCAGTTGGCTCGACTGTTGATCGGTGGAGCACGCTTGATTCAAAGCCGCGCGCGCCACGCACGCACCGGCGACGCACGCGAGCCCGTGATCGCACCCGCCGGGAACACATTCTTCACCCGCGGCCGCCAGCTCGACACAACTGTGAAGGCCGTCGCTGCCCAGACCGCACCCCGCGCCTTTCACGCAGGTGCGCAGGCCCGGCGCGCGCGGCAACGGTTCGCAACTGCCTCCGAGCGGAACCACGTCGTCGCAGAGCAACGTGCCGTCGGGGAGGTTGACGTAGATGGTCGACGCGCACGCGTTGACGTCATCGGTTTCCGCGCCCGCCGAGAGCTGACGCACGCAGGTGCAAGAGGCCCACTCGCAATAGAGGCCCGCCTTGCAGCCCACGGAATTCGCGCACGGTTCGCCGAGATTGATCGTGCCGCGGTACGGAGGCCAGCAGTCGGGGGCGCACGTCGTCTCGAACTGCGCGAGACAAGTCTCGATGTTGGCCTGGTCGGCTTTGATGACGCCCGCGTCGACGAGATCGAGAAAGAGATTCCAGTCGTAGCCGTTGATCCGCAGACCCCAGATCTGATCGTCACAATTGGCGTCGGCGCTCAGCGCACCGCACAGCTTTCGCTGCTCGCAGAACACGCGCTGCACGTAGAGGTCGATCGGTGAGCCTCCATCGACGCGCGTGCGCGGTGCATGCGTCGCCTGCCCGCCATCACAGTCTTCGAGCGAACAGTCCTTCACGGGCCCGAGGCACTGACAGCCGCCGAACAGCACACCCGCCACCACCAACATCGAAGGCTTCATGGTGGGGCGACTTTGCGCGAAGCCCTCCACACGCGTCGACGGCTTCGTATAAGTTCTTCGGCGCGGCGCGTCATTGCCGCGACAGGAGCACGCGTTGAGTCAGGGTCTGTACGAGCCATCGACGGAGAAGGACAGCTGCGGCATCGGTTTTGTCGCGAACATCAAGGGCGAGAAGTCGCGCGCCATCGTGGAACAGGCGCTCGAAGTTCTGCAGCGCATGGCGCACCGCGCGGCGACCGGCGCCGACCCGCTGACCGGCGACGGAGCGGGGATCATGCTCCAGATTCCGCACCGGTTCTTCAAGCGCGAGGGCCTGAAGCTCGGCTTCGAGATGCCGCGGCGTCGCTGCTACGGCGTGGGCCAGGTGTTCTTGCCGTCAGACCCGTTCGCGCGCGCCGAGGTCGAGCGCATGTTCGCGGAGGTCGTGCAGCAGGAAGATCAGCGGCTGCTCGGCTGGCGTGACGTGCCGATTGATGCGTCGAAGCTCGGGCCGGTCGCGCGTGGCGTGTTGCCGGTGATGCGGCAGATCTACATCGCGCGCCGTCGCTGCGTGCCGTCGGCCTTCGAGCGGAAGCTCTTCATCATCCGCAAGCTGGTCGAGAACCGCGTGCGCACCTCGGGCGTCGACCCGGAAGGGCGCTTTCACGTCGCGTCGCTCTCGGCGGAGACCATCGTCTACAAGGGGCTGTTGCTCCCCTCGCAGTTGCCGGCGTTCTACGCCGATCTGCGCGACCCCGATTTCGTGAGCGCGATCGCGGTGGTGCACTCGCGGTTTTCGACGAACACGTTTCCGACGTGGGAGCTCGCGCAGCCGTTCCGCTTCATCGCGCACAACGGCGAAATCAACACGGTGCAGGGCAACCGCAACTGGATGAACTCGCGCCGCTCGTTGCTCCAGTCGGCGAAGTTCGGCGGCACGCTTGACCGGCTGCACCCGATCATCGTTCCCGGAAAATCCGACTCCGCGCAGTTCGACAACATGCTCGAGCTGCTGACGCTCGGCGGGCGCTCGCTGCCGCACTCGATGATGTTGATGATCCCCGAGGCGTGGGACGGGTACCCCGAGATGGAAGACGCGCGCCGCGCCTTCTACGAATACTCGTCGTCGCTGATGGAGCCGTGGGACGGCCCGGCGGCGATCACCTTCTGCGATGGGCACCTGGTGGGCGCGACGCTCGATCGCAACGGTCTGCGGCCCGCGCGCTACGTGGTGACGAAAGATGATCGCGTGATCCTCGCGTCGGAGGCCGGCGTCATCGACGTGCCTGCCGAGCGCATTCTGCGCAAAGGCCGCCTGCAGCCCGGGCGCATGTTCATCGTCGACACTGTCGAAGGGCACATCGTCGAAGACGCCGAAGTGAAGAAGGAGATCGTCAACCGCTGGCCGTATCGAAAGTGGCTTCAGGGCAACGTGTTCACCTTCGATGAACTGCCCGCGGCCGAGGCGCCTGCGATTCCACCTGCTGAAGAGCTCGCGCGGTTGCAGCGCTCGTTCGGTTACTCAGATGAAGATCTGCGGCTGATCATCGGCCCGATGGCGGCCGATGGGAAAGAGCCGACGGGCTCCATGGGTCAGGACTCTCCGCTCGCGGTGTTGAGTACGCGCGCGCCGTCGCTGTTCGACTACTTCCATCAATTGTTCGCGCAGGTGACGAACCCGCCGATCGACCCGATTCGTGAAGCGATGGTGATGTCGCTGGCCACGAGCATCGGGCCCGACGGCAACACGTTCGATGAGACCCCGGAGCATTGTTACCGGCTCTCATTGCCCGGCCCGATTCTCACCAATGAACACGTCGCGCGGTTGAAGGCGATGCGCACGCTGGGCGTGTTCGAACCGAAGGTGTTGTCGCTGACGTACTCGGGCGATCTGAGCGAGGCCGTCGATCGACTGTGTGACGCGGCGGTCGCGGCCGTCGAGGCCGGCGCTGACGTGCTCATTCTGAGTGATCGCGGAGTCGACGCGGTGCGCATGGCGATCCCCGCGCTGCTCGCGGTGAGCGCCGTGCATCAGCGGCTGGTGAAAGACGGCATTCGTCGTCACACCGGTCTGCTGATCGAAACCGCCGAAGCGCGTGAGGTGCATCACTTCGCGTTGCTGATCGGCTTCGGCGCGGCCGCGGTGAACCCCTGGCTCGCGTTGGACTCGATCTCTCCAGAGCTGAAGGAGAAGGGCACGAAGAACTACGTGAAGGCCGTGAATGATGGCCTGCTGAAGGTGATGTCGAAGATGGGCATCTCCACCGTGCAGTCGTATCGCGGCGCGCAGATCTTCGAGGCAGTCGGGCTCGACAAGGCGCTCATCGAACGCCACTTCTCGGGCACTCCATCGCGCATCGGCGGCATTGGTCTGGCGGAGCTCGGTGAAGAGGTGCGCACGCGCCACGAGCGTGGCTTCGGCGGCGAGGACATCACGGTGCCCTTCACCGGTGGGCTCTATCAATGGCGTCGCGAGGGCGAGCGCCACAAGTGGAACCCGGACACGATCGCCGCGCTCCAGAAAGCCGCGCGCGCGAATGATGCGAAGGCGTTCGAGGAATATGAGCGGCTCGCGGACGAAGAAGATCGCGACCCGGCGTTGATTCGCGGGTTGCTCGACTTCGATTTCGCGAAGGCGAAGCCGGTGCCGCTCGAACAGGTCGAGCCGGCGCGCGAGATCGCGAAGCGTTTCGTGACGGGTGCGATGTCGTTCGGTTCGATCTCCGCCGAGGCGCACGAGACGCTGGCCATCGCGATGAACCGCCTCGGCGCGAAGTCGAACAGCGGCGAAGGCGGCGAAGAATCACGGCGGTACCTCAAGGACTCGACGGGCGATTTCCGCCGCAGCGCGATCAAACAGGTCGCGTCGGCGCGCTTCGGGGTGACCACCGAATATCTGGTCAACGCCGACGAGCTGCAGATCAAGGTCGCGCAGGGCGCGAAGCCCGGCGAAGGCGGGCAGTTGCCGGGTCACAAGGTCGATGAGCGCATCGCGAAGGTGCGCTGGTCGACGCCCGGAGTGACGCTGATTTCTCCGCCTCCGCATCACGACATCTATTCGATCGAAGACCTCGCGCAGCTCATCTACGACCTGCAGTGCGTGAACCCGGCGGCGCGCGTGAGCGTGAAGCTGGTGAGCGAAGTCGGAGTCGGAACCATCGCGGCCGGCGTCGCCAAGGCAGGCGCGGGCGGTGTCACCGTCTCCGGTTACGAAGGCGGCACCGGCGCGTCACCGGTTTCGTCGGTGAAGCACGCGGGGCTGCCGTGGGAGCTGGGCCTCGGTGAGGCGCAGCAGGTGCTGGTGATGAACGGCCTGCGTGATCGCGTTCGGCTGCAGGTCGACGGCGGCCTGCGCACCTCGCGCGACGTGATGATCGCCGCGCTGCTCGGCGCTGAAGAGTTCGGCGTCGCCACCGCCGCGCTCATCGTCGAGGGCTGCGTGATGTTGAGGAAGTGTCACCTCAACACCTGCAGCGTCGGCATCGCCACGCAGGACCCCAAACTGCGCACGCACTTCCACGGGCGCGCGGATGACGTCGTGAACTTCTTCCTGATGCTGGCGGAAGGCCTGCGCAAACGCATGGCCGCGCTCGGCTTCAAGACGATGAACGACGCCGTCGGTCAGGTGGAGTTCCTGCGGCAGCGTGCGCTCGAGGGCGTGAAGACGTCGCGGCTCGACTTGTCGCAGTTGCTGACGCCTCCACAGCCGGGCCCGCGAAGCTGCCGCACGCCGCAGAAGAAGGACATCTCGAATCACCTCGATGAAAAGCTGCTGACGCCGGCGCGCGACTTGAGCGCGGTGGTGCCGGTCGCGAACTCGCATCGTGCCGTCGGCGCGATGTCGTCGGGCGAGCTCACGCGTCGCCATGGAGCCGACGGGCTCCCCGACGACTCGATGCGCGTGAGGTTGCGCGGCAGCGCGGGGCAGAGCTTCGGCGCGTTCTTGTCGCGCGGTGTGACGCTGGAGCTCGAAGGCGAAGCGAATGACTACGTCGCGAAAGGTCTGTCGGGCGGGCGCGTGGTGGTCGCGCCTCCGCAAGGCAGCACCTTCGTGCCCGAAGACAACGTGATCGTCGGGAACACGGTGCTCTACGGAGCCACCGCCGGCGAGGCGTACTTCAGCGGGCTCGCGGGTGAACGCTTCGCGGTTCGCAATTCTGGCGCGCGCGCGGTCGTCGAGGGCATCGGCGATCACGGCTGCGAATACATGACCGGCGGCATGGTCGTGGTGCTCGGGCCGACGGGCCGCAACTTCGCCGCGGGCATGAGCGGCGGCACTGCGTACGTGCTCGATCGTGGCCACAACTTCAAACAGCGCTGCAACCTCGAGATGGTCGAGCTCGAATCACTCGTCGATGAGTCCGAGATCTGGCTCGTGTTCGGCCTCATCGAGAGTCATCTCAAGTGGACTCGCAGCCCGCTCGCGCAGCGCGTGTTGGACAACTGGGAACACCTCGTCGGTTCGTTCGTGAAGGTGATGCCGACCGACTACCGCAAGGTGCTGCAGGCGCGCCGCGCGCAACGGCTGCGTCCTCCGACTGAACCGCGACTCCGCGTCGTCGGCGGAAGGGAGGGCTGAGCCATGGCCAACCCGACCGGCTTCATGCAGTGGGACCGCGAGCACGCGCACAAACGCGCGATCGAAGAGCGCGTGAAGGACTCGAAGGAGTTCGTGCTCCCGCTGCTGCCTGAAGAAGCGAAACACCAGTCAGGCCGCTGCATGGATTGCGGCGTGCCGTTCTGTCACCAGGGTTGCCCGCTGGGGAACGTGATCCCCGACTTCAATGGGCACGTGTACGACGGCCGCTGGCGCGAAGCGTGGCAGGTGTTGTCGAAGACCAACGACTTCCCGGAGTTCACCGGCCGCCTGTGTCCGGCTCCGTGTGAAGGCGCGTGCGTGCTGGCGATCGATCAGGGCGCGGTGACGATCGAGCAGCTCGAGAAGGAGATCATCGAGCGCGCGTTTTCTGAGGGCTGGGTGACGCCGCGCGTGCCGATGGTTCGCACGGGCAAGCGCGTCGCGGTCGTCGGTTCAGGGCCCGCAGGCCTGGGAGCCGCGTCGCGTTTGAATCAGCGCGGCCACACGGTGACGGTGCTCGAGCGCGCCGACAAGGTCGGCGGGTTGCTGCGCTACGGCATCCCCGACTTCAAGCTCGAGAAGTCGGTGATCGATCGTCGCGTCGCATTGCTCGAGGCCGAGGGCATCACGTTCAGCACCGGCGTCGATGTCGGTGCGTCGCCGACGTGGAGCGAGCTGAAGTCGCAATACGACGCCATCGTCATCGCGATCGGCGCGCAGAAGCCACGCGTGCTCGAGGTGCCGGGCGTCGAACTCGACGGCGTGATGCTCGCGATGGACTTTCTCGAGCGCGCGAATCGCGGCGAGAGGTCGCTGGCGGCCGGCAAACGCGTGATCATTCTCGGCGGTGGAGACACCGGCAGCGACTGTCTCGGCACCGCGCTTCGTCAGGGCGCCAAAGACGTGCGTCAGGTCGAATTGATGGCCGCGCCTCCCGAGAAGCGCGGAGCCGCGAACCCGTGGCCCGAATGGCCGCTCATCTTCCGCACGTCGTCGTCGCAGGAAGAAGGCGGTCAGCGCGTGTTCTCGCGTCGCACGACGTCGCTCGAAGGCGAGGGCGGCAGGCTGCGCGCACTGCACTGGGTTGATTCTTCGAACCCGGCGAACGCCGAGCGTGTCGAGGTCGACCTGCTGATTCAGGCCATGGGCTTCGTCAGTCCGCTCGCGCAGCAGTTGAAAGAACAACTCGGCGTCGAACTCGACGCGCGCGGCAACGTGAAGGTGAACGCGAAGTTCGAAACCAACGTGACGGGAGTCTTCGCCGCCGGTGACGCGAAACGTGGCGCGTCGTTGATCGTCTGGGCGATCGCCGAAGGCCGCGACCTCGCGCAGTACATCTAGGCGTTGAACACGAAGCGGGCGCCGTCGCTGGTTTCGATGACGTCTCCGTCGAGCAGACGCGTCTGAATCGCGGGGCGCGTGTTCAGCTTCACGTCATCGACGGGGAAGAGCGAGAGGCGCTCGTTGGTGCGTTCGACGAGAAACCGTTCCTGCACGCCCCCGCGATGCACACCCTGGGTGAGCAACCGCAGTTGCCCGGGTTCTGAACTGCCAACCCACGCGCCATTGGTGAGCGGAAGCCGGCCGTCGCGCGCATGCGGCGCGTGAAAGTCCAACTCCGGCGGCACGTACGCGATGCCGAGTGTCGGGTGCGGCCGCGGGAAGAAGAGCAGCGAAGTGTTCGTCTCGAGCAGCGGGAAGCGCTTCTTGATGCGCGCTTCGAGGTGCGAGAACAACCCCGGTGACTCGAAGGCCTCCGTGTTCACGCCGAACGAGAGCCGACGCAGCACCGGGAGTCGCCCGGAGCATTCACCAGCGGCAAAAGGCTCTTGA
>JBEHYH010000060.1:0-18642 GCA_048498275.1 Myxococcota bacterium
CTCCGCGCCTGACGAGTGCGTGGGCTGTTCGATTTCAGATACCGCGTGCTCCGACGGCGCGGCCGACGCCGGGCTCTCGAAGACCGACTGCTACACGCGGCACGGCACGCCCGTTTTCTACTACTGCCCGCCGGGCGTAAAACCCGTGCAGACCTGTGGCTGCAGCGGCGGCGCGGGAGCCAGCGTGTTCGCACTCGGTGCGCTCACCTGGCTGGTGCGCCGCCGCCGCAAATCAGGGTGACGGAGTCGTCGACGCGGCGGTGCCTTCAGGGCTCGCTTCGAAACGCGCGCGTTCGATGGAACGGTTCATTGCGTCGAGCGCGGCGGCGTCTGCCGGGCTGCTCAACGTGGCCGGCGGCACGATGGGCGGTAGGCGACCGTGCTCGTCGGCGCGGGCCGCTCCACGACCAATCTCGGCGCTCACCTCTGACGTGTGCGTTCCATCGAGCACCGACGTCGTGCTCAGGACCGGCGAGGGGAACGCGTAGATGTCGGGCGTCGACAACGGAGAGCTCGCGACCGCCTGCTCCATGAGCGATTGCCGGGGCTCGGCGGGTTCCACGGGAACGTGCGCAGGCGGCGTCGGCACATCACGCGCGCGAAGGTCCGGCGTGCCACCGAGCGTCAGATGTTCGTCGGTACCGAGACGGACTCCGTACGGCTGACGAGGTGCCGCATCGAAACCATCGAGGTGCGGAGCCGTCGTCGCTTCATGCCGGCGATCGACGAGCGCACCGGGAGGTGTCGCGCTGGCGGCTGCATGCGTGCTGGTCGGCGCGTGATGCGCGGGCGTGTGATGCGCCGGCGCGTGCGTGGTGTGGCGAGGCGGCGGGGGAGGGGCTCGGTGATGCGCGGCTCGGGTGGGCATGCGGCGACAGTGAGCAAGTCGAATGCCGCTGCGAACCGCACGAAATGACGAGCGCGCGGCGCGCGGCCGTGTGACCTCGCAGGTCACAGTTGTGAACTTCGGCGTGCTACCTGTGCGTGCGTGAAGAAGCATGCGCTCGAGCCGAAATCGGGTTGGCCGGTGGTCGCGGCGAGGCTGCATCACCACGAAGTCGAGCGCGTGCCTTCACGTTCGCCGGCGACGCACAGCTACGCGGTGCTGGTGTTCTGCACGGAGGGCGAGGCGCGCGTCGAGCTCAACGGCGTGTGGCGGTTGCGGCCGGGTGACGCACTGCTGATCCCCGCGGGGGCGCCGCATCGCATGGTGGAGCGCAAGCAGCAGTCGTTCTGGGGCATGTCGTTCTGCGTGCCGTGCTTCGCGGCCGACAACGAGGCGAAGTTGCTGGAGCCCTTCGAGCGAGTTCGCGATGGCGCGTCGGCGGTGGTGCGAATCCCCGAAGGGCGTCGCGCGTTCTTCGGCGCGCTGTTTCATGAGCTCGAGCGCCTCGGTCAGAAGGGCAATCACGGGAGCGAGCTCGACGCCGTTCGCCGCAGCCTGCTGACGCTCATTCTCGCGGAGCTGGAGAGCGCGATGGGAGCGGGTGAGCGCTCCGGTGGTTCAGGGGTCGCCGCCGATGCGTTGCGCTTCATCGAGCGGAACTGTCTCGAGCCGCTGACCTTGAAGGACGTCGCGCGCGCGGTGCATCGCTCGCCGGCGTACGTGACGACCGCGCTCAAGAAGTCGACGGGCCGCAGCGCCGTGCAGTGGATCATCACCAGCCGCATGGCCGAAGCGCGCCGGCTGTTGCTGCACTCCGATGAGCACGTCGACATCATCGCGGAGCGCGTGGGCTACGCGGATTCGACGCACTTCATTCGCATGTTCCGGCGTGAGCACGGGGTGACGCCCGCCGCGTGGCGCACGAAGCAGCAGCGCTGAGCGGCTTCAGGTGCGGCGAGTGGCCCACAGTACGGTGTCGTGAACGCCCTGACGCGGGCGAGTGCCCGAATACGTGAGCTCCCAGTCGCGCAGATGCGCGTGGAGCTCGTCGGCGGTGAAGTTCAACTCCGCGAGGTTCGGGCGTGAATGATCAGACGCGTGATGCGCGACGAAGAGCAGTGCGCCTCCGGGGCGAACGGCGCCCGCCAGTTTCGAGAAGAAGTCGGCGCGCGCCTCAGGCCGCACGTGAACGAAATGCGACGTGACGAGGTCGAACGCTTCGCGCGGAGGCGTCCACGTCGCGAAGTCTTCTTCCTTCCATTGAACCGTCGACGGCGTCGCCCGCGCGCGTTCGAGCGCGACCGAGGACACGTCGACCGCAGTGACCTTCCAACCGTGCGCGGCGAGCCAGCGGGCGTCGTGACCTTCACCGCACCCCACGTCGAGCGCGGCGCCCGGTGTCAGCTTCGATGCGACCTCGACGAGCGTCTCGTTCGGCGCGTGCGCGTGATGACCGCGCGCGTGATGCGCATCCCAGAACGCGCGACCTTCACTCACAGCGGGCGCTCCATCGTGAGTTCCATGTTGAGCGCGACCGCCGCTTGCATGCCTGCTGCGGCGGCGAAGATGGCGCCCTGCGCGCGCGTGGTGAGGTCGCCCGCCGCGAAGATGCCGGGCGTCGAGGTCTCACAGCGCATCGGGTCGACGCGCACGAACCCTTCTTCGGTCAACGCGAGCCCGAGCGAACGCACCACGTCGACCTGTCGCTGCGGGGGATGCGTGAAGAGCGCGCCGTTCGGGACTGAAGCGCCGTCGGCGAGTTCGACGCGTTCGCCGCCGATGACCTTCTGCAGTTTCGCGTTCACCACCCGAACGCCGCCTGCTTCGAGTTGCGCGCGAAGCTCCGCGGGCAGCGCGAGCCCGTTGGTGAAGAACGTCACCTCACGCGACCACGCGCGCAGCATCAACGTGAACGGTACGGCGTGCGCGAGCTGCGCTTCCTGCGCGAGGTAACCCCACGGGCGATCTCGCAGCTCCCAGCCGTGGCAGTACGGGCACTGAATCACCGTGTGTCCCCAGGCCTCGCGCAGCCCTTCGATGGCCGGCGGCTCGTCGACGAGCCCGGTGGTCAGCAACACGCGCCGCGCGCGCACTTCACCCGACGGCAGCTTCACGCGAAACGCGCCGCGCTCACCGGTGATGGCCGCGACGTTCTCGTCGCGCACCTCGACGCTCGCGTATTGCCGAAGCTGCTCGCGCGCCACCCGGCGGAACTCCGTCGGCGAAGTGCCGTCTTGAGTCACGAAGTTGTGAATCTCGACCGCGGCCGCATTCCGTCTCGGCCCGGCGTCACACAGCAGCACGCGCTTCCGCGCACGACCCAGCGCGAGCGCTGCGTTGAGCCCTGCAGGTCCACCTCCGACAATCACGACGTCCCATTCGTTCATGTCGGAGACGTAATGACCGCGCTCCGCCGCCGGGAGAGCGCGGGCTTCGATCGCATCGGCGTGGTTTTCGATTTGTGCTACTCGCGCCGCATGAAGAAGGGCGATCGCAAGGCGAAGCCGCGCACCGAGTGGCACCTGAACCCCGAACAGCGTCAGCAGCAGCACGTGCTCGCCGCCGCGCGGGCCGAGGTGCCGAAGCGCGCCAAGTTGCCGGCGATGCCGACGGTGACCCTGGTGCCCGAGCCCAGCAGTTGGTTGTGGACCTGCCGCGCCTCGTTCGAGTCGCAGCTCTACGAAGAGCTGTACTGGGGAAAGAAGAACCCGATTCTGCTCGGGCCGGCGCTCATCGCCTCGGAGCCCTTCACCCGCGAAAACCCGCTGCCACAGCCGCCGGCGTTCGCGCGCATGGGCTTTCCCATCGTCGCGGTCGTGCGTTCGCCCGCCGAGGCCGCCGCGGCGTTGCCGGCCGAGTCACTGAAGGTCCAGGTCTGGGTGCCCGACACCGACCCGGGCAACGCGCGCGCCGGTGAAGCCTCGGCGTGGGAGGAGACGATTCGTTCGATTCGCGCCGACGAAGCGCGCAACGACTTCGACACGCCGTGGAAGGCGCTCGAAGCCGGCGCGTGGCTCGCGCAGGTCTGTCTCATCGGCCCCGGCGTCGGAGTCGTCGGCTGGGTTCGTGCGCGTGACGCGATTTCACTTTCCGCCGGCGGGCGCGCGCGCATGAAGCGCACCAGCGAAGCGCCTTCCCGCGCGGCGATGAAGCTCGACGAAGCGCTCGACTGGTACGGCGTGTCTCCGGGCAAGGGTGACCTGTGCGTCGATCTCGGCAGCGCGCCTGGAGGGTGGACGCGCCGGCTTCACGAACGCGGCGCGCGCGTGTGGAGCATCGACCCCGCGAACCTCGCGCCCGACGTGCTCGCGCTCAAACGCGTGAAGCACTTCAAGCAGAGCGCCTTCGAGTTCGCCCCCGACGAGCCGGTCGACTTTCTCTTCTGCGACATGGCGTGGCGGCCGCTCGAGGTCGCGCAGTTGCTCGGCAAGTGGGCGCGCAAGCGCTACGCGTCGCAGGTCATCGCGAACATCAAGCTGCCGATGAAAGACAAGCTGCCCACGCTGCTCCGCGTGCGTCAGACGCTGCTCGACGCGGGGTGGAAGAACCTGCGAATCCGCCAGTTGTACCATGACCGCGACGAGGTCACGGTCACGGCGCGCAGCGCTTGAAACTCCGGTGTCGTTGCGTTCCAGTGACGGCTCCACTGCCAGTTTTCGGGGGACTTCATGTTGAGCACCACACTGATGATGCTGCTGACCGCCGAGCCGCTGCCCGGCCTCGCGGTGATGGACTTCGCCACCGAAGGCGCGGCTCCTGAAATCGGCACCGCGACGTCGGGGCTGGTGGCGCACGAGCTCGAGCGGCTGCAGCTCTTTCGCGTGACGAGCGCGGAGACGACCCGCGTGATTCTCGGCGTGGAGCGCCAGCGTCAATTGCTCGGCTGCGACAATTGTTCGGCGACCTCGTTGAGCAGCCTCACCTCGTTCGAATACCTCGTCACCGGCAAGCTGATGCGCACCGGCAACCCGAAGGAGCCCAACTACGCGCTGCAGATGACGCTGCTGAAGACCGGCGACAACGCGCCGCTCTCGTCGGTGCGGGTCGAGGCGAAGGGCGAAGAGAAGCTGCTGCAGGAGGTGCCGTCGGCCACGCTGAAGCTCATCGGCAAGATTCTCGAAGGGCGCCAGGGCGCGCTGGTGGTGTCGTCGTCGGAGCAGGGCGCCGCGGTGAAGGTCGATGATTCGCAGGTCGGCGTGACGCCGTTGCAGTCGCGCGTGCAGATCGCGGCGGGCCCGCACCTGCTCACCGTCGAGAAAGACGGCTTCACGCAGGTGAAGAAGGAAGTGCGCGTGTCGGCTGATCAGACCAGCGACGAGTTCGTGCGGCTGGTGCCGAGCCCCGACATGGCCGAGGCGTACGAGAGCAAGGCGCGCACCACGCGCACGCTGGCGTGGGTCGGCGTCGGAGTCGGCGTCGCCGGCGTCGCGTCATTCATCGCGGGCACCGTGGTGGCCAACCAGAAATACGGCGACGTCTCCAGGCCCGACACCTTTCAGTACTACCGCGCGCTCGTGCAGCAGGGCGACGAGGGGCCGAATGGCGCGTACCGCACGAAGGCGCAGACGCTCTCGAATGAAGTGAAGACCTGGCAGACGGTGTCATTCATCGGCGCGGGCGCGGCCGGCGTCGGAGCCATCACCGCGACGGTGCTCTTCATCGTCGGCGACCCGCCGGGCAAATACGAGGCGTACCGCAAGTCGGCCGGCGTGGTGTCGATGCAGGTCTCGCCGACCGTCGGTGCCGTCAACGGCGTGTCGTTGTCGGGCCGGTTCTGAGTTCTATTTTCGGGGCGCGACGACGTCGAGCCATCGGGAGATCAACGAGATCTCGTCATCGCGCACCGTCGCATCTCTCACGTCGAACGTGACCTTCTCGGCGTTTGCAGAAGCACCAGTCTGAAGCCTGTGCCGTCTTGTGAGTTGTCGAACATCAACGTCACGTCAGCGACGCTCGATGCGTGACGAACTGCTTTCTGGGTTCGAGGAAAGCGCTCGCGGAGCTTCTTGACGTCGACGTCATGCCCGCCCTGCGCGACGCGGGTGTGCACGCGTGCGATTGACAGCTCAACTGAAGCGAGACCGACGAAGAGGAACGCGACCACGTAGCCCTGCGCCTGGAGCTTTCGGATGAGGTCGATCTTGCTCTCGAATGAACCGTCTGGCTTTTCGACCCAATGAGAGAAGACAGTTTCAAAAGCGAAAGCCATCTTCGCCGCGGTGACCAGATCGATGAACGCCTGCACGGAGCGCTGGGAGAGCCCCATCCACCTTTCATCGGTGTCGCGTAGTTTTCGTGCCCACTCCGGGAGATGTCCGTCGAGAGGATCAGGGAGGATCGACATCATCAATCGATCTGCGTTGATCAACGGCACATGGATGTCTGGGGCGAGTTGCTTCTTCCAGAGAGTCGACTTGCCCGAGCCGTTGTGCCCGGCGATCACGTACGCGATCGGCTTACCGGCGTGCGGGCGGAGCGCGCGGCTCAACAGGGCGGCTTCGTTCATTTTTGCCGCTGCGATGCGCTGCTTCTGAGAGGGCGAAAGGTGCCCTTCGCGTCGATGCGGCCAGCCGTCTCTTTGCCGTTGAGCAAACGAATCAAGACGCCAGCCTGGCGCGGGTCGGCGCGAAAAAGAGGCACATCGCGCTCCGGCTGAATCTGGAGGCCCCGTCTCGAGAGCATCTTCGCGAGTTTCGGCAGCGCGTCTCCCGCCGACTGGCCGGGAGGGGTTCTTCGTACGGGAGTGCTGCTCGGCATGCGCGAAGCATACACACGCGATCCGAAACGTTGAAGACACGCGGGGCGCGCGTCGGTATGTGACGCGCGTGTTTCGCAACCTCTCGGAGCTCTATCAGTACCGTGCGCTCCTGCTGGCGCTCTCGATGCGCGAGCTGCGCGCGCGCTATCGCGCCTCGGTGCTGGGCTTCTTGTGGACCTTCCTCAACCCCACGCTGAACATGCTGGTCTACGTGGTGGTGTTCGGCGTGCTGATGAAGAACTCGGTGCCGAACTACCCGTACTTCCTCTTCGTCGGCCTGCTCCCGTGGATCTATTTCTCGAGCTCGCTGTTGGGCGGCACCACGTCGGTCAGTGACCGCAAAGATCTGCTCACCAAGGTGCGCTTCCCCGCGCAGGTGTTGCCGGCGACGGTGGTGCTGACCAACCTCATCAACTTCCTCCTGTCGCTGCCGCTGTTGCTGGGCCTCGGGTTCTTCTTCGGCATCACGCCCACGTGGCATCTGGTGTTCGCGGTGCCGGTGTTGCTGGTGCAGACGTTCTTCACGTTGGCGGTCACGTATTTCTTCGCGGCGTTCAACGTGGCCTTCCGTGACCTGCAGCACATCGTGGCGAACCTCGTGCAGATGCTGTTCTTCCTCACGCCGGTGCTGTGGGACATCCGCAACGTGTCGGCGATGGCGGGCATGACGCAGGCCGAAACGCAGCGCGTGATTCTCACCTTCAACCCGATGGCGTCGGTGATGTCGGCGTGGCGTGACATCTTCGTGCAGCAGACCGCGCCTGACTGGACCGGCCTCGGCACCGTCAGCGTCATCTCGCTGGTGCTGATGTTCGTCTCGGCGGCGATCTTCGAACGCCGTCGTGAAGAATTCGCGGAGCTGGTGTGAGCCTCGCCCAACAAGACGCCATCGTCGTCTCGGGAGTCGCGAAGTCTTTCAAGAAGACCTCGCGCAAGAACGAGTACACGACCTTCAAGTCTGAGCTGGTGCGGGTGCTGAAGTTCCAGCGGCGCATCATCGAACCCTCGACGCACATCACCGCGCTCAAGAACGTCGACCTCCGCATCCCCAAAGGGAGCACGGTGGGCATCGTCGGCCGCAACGGCTCGGGCAAGTCGACGCTGCTCAAGCTGCTGACCGGCATCTACACGCCGACCTCGGGCACCATTCAGGTCAACGGCCGCGTGAGCGCGCTGCTGGAGCTCGGCGCCGGCTTCCACCCCGACTTCACGGGGCGCGAGAACATCCTCATCAACGGCATCATCCTCGGCATGAGCCGCGCCGAGGTGAAGGAACGCACGCCCGACATCATCGAGTTCGCGGAGCTGGGCGACTTCATCGACGAGCCCGTGCGCACGTATTCGTCGGGCATGTTCATGCGGCTCGCGTTCGCGGTCGCGACCTTCGTCGACCCCGACATTCTCATCATCGACGAGATTCTCTCGGTCGGTGACGAGCACTTCGGCCGCAAGTCGATGGCGAAGATGAACGAGTTCCGCCGGTCGGGGAAGACCATCATTCTCGTCACGCACAGCCTCGACACGGTGGAGACCTGGTGCGACGCCGCCGCGTGGATCGACGGTGGCCGCGTGCGCATGTTCGGCCCGGCGAAGGACGTGGTGCGTGACTACCGGCGCGCGGTGGCCGCCGCCGAAGCCGAGTCTGCGAAGACCGGGCATTCGGCGTTGGACCAGCCGGGGCTCGCCCTGCCGGAGACGAAGTCGGTCGCGCCGGACAAAGCGCAGCTCGGCAACGTGACCGCGGTGCGCCTCAAGAACGCGTCGGGTTCGACTCCGAGCGAGTTCACCAACGCCGACGCGCTCGACGTGGAGTTCGACTTCACGCTCGCGAAGAAGGCGAAGACGTCGCTCACGCTCGACCTGATGAGCGCCGATGGGCGGCTGGTGTTCAGCTCCACGCACGACGCGGGTGAACGTGAAGGCGCGGGCACCGCGAAGGTGGCGCTGCCCCGGCTGGCGCTCGGCGGCGGCGTGTACGAGCTGCTGATTTCGGTCGCGGGCGATGGAGAGAAGATCACCAACCCCTTCCGGCACGCGCTGCACGTCACGCGGTCTGAAGGCGCGGGCCTCTTGCGCCCGCAGCTCACCTGGAGCGTCGGCACATGAACTTTCAAGGACAGTGGGTGTGGGTCACCGGCGCGTCGTCGGGCCTCGGGTACGAGCTCGCGAAGCAACTCGGCGCGCGCGGCGCGAAGCTGCTGCTGACCGCCCGTCGCGCCGACAAGCTCGAAGAGCTCAAGGCCTCGATGCCCGGCGTCGAGGTGCGCGTGGTGCCCGCCGACATGAGCCGCAGCGAAGACGTGGTGCGCGTACTCGGTGAAGTGAAGCAGGTGACGCTCGCGGCGGCGGTGTTGAACGCGGGCTCCACGCATCTGGGGCGGCATGAAGAGCTCGAGTGGGAGGCGTTCGAGCAGATGTTGCGGCTCAACGTGATGGGCACCACCCGCGCGGTGTCTGACCTCGTGAAGCACGCGCAGAGCACGAAGCAGCCGCTGCGCATCATGATGGTGACCTCCATGGCCGGGCTGATGCCGGTGCCGTTCCAGGCGGCGTATTCGGGCACCAAGGCGTTCCTCACCGCGTTCGGCACGGCGCTCGCGCACGAGCTCCAGGGCAGCGACATCAGCGTGACGGTGTTCGCGCCCGGCGGCATCGCGACGGAGATGACGTCGGGTGAGCGCTTCGGTTCACTGCGCGGCTGGCTCGCGCCGGTCGGCAGCGTGGCGAAAGAAGCCATCGCCGCGCTCGAGAGCCGCCCGGCGTTGTGGGTCGCCGGGTTCACCAACCGCGCGGGGCTGTTCCTCTTCCGCTTCCTCCCGCGGAGCCTGGTGATGGGTCAGTTGCGCAGCCAGTACGCGAAGTCGCTCGCTGAAGCCGAGAAGCGCGCGTCGCAGAAACTGCTCCCATGAGTCAGCACGCGGGTGACCTGCGCACGCTCGTCGCGCGGCGCGCGGGCTTGAAGCGCCGGGTCGCGTTGCTGGTCGCCGACGCGGCGCTCAAGGACGTGCTCGAGAAGAACGGCTGCACGGTGCTGGTCGACCCGTCGCTCGAAGAGCTCGAGCAGTTCGACCCGCAGGTCGTCGCGGCGTTCGATGGTTTCGCGAGTGAGAGAGCGGAGTCATTCAAGCAGCTCGCGCGCGTCGCGCCCTCAGCGGAGCTCGTCTTCTCGTTCGCGAACGCGGCGTCGGCGTCGCTGTTGCTCGGGAGTCTGCTGGGCGCGACTCCGGCGGCGGCGTTGAGTGAGGTCGACGTGAAGGCCTGGCTCGCGAGCGCGGGCTACGTGGTGACCTCGCGCGACGTGGTGGTGATGCCGCGCGTGCCGCTGAAGCTGTCGGCCGATACCGAGGCCGCGCTGCGGCAGGCGTTGGAGCAGTTGAACCCCTCTGCTGCCGGCGACCGGTTGTTGCTGAGCGCGAAGCGCGGCACGGAGGCGACCGCGCCCGACCTCGTGAAGGGCCTGACGTCGGTCGTCATCTCGTCGGGGGTCGATGTCGGCGCGCTCGAAGGCACGGTGCGCAGCGTCGCGGGGCAGTTGCGCCGCCCGTTGGAGATTCTCGTCGTCTCGCAGGCGCCGGAGCGGGAGCTCGACCGCGCGTTGAAGGCCGCGCGTGGCCGCGCCGAGGTGCAGTTGACGGTGGTGCAGGGCGGCGCTGAGGCGCTCGCGCGCACCAACCTCGGGCTCGCCGCGGCGCGCGGTCAGTACGTGTGCATGGTGGAGGCGGGCGAGTTGCTGGAGCGCACGCACGTCTCGTCACTCGTGAAGCAACTCGAGGACAACACGGCGGCATGGGCGCTCGCTCCCTCGAAAGCGCGCGGTGGATTGCGGGCGTGGCTCGAATCGGGCGCGATTCATCGCGGCGGCTACGTGTTGGATCGCGAGCGCCTCGGCACGTTCCCGCTCTCGTTCGCGGAAGGTGTGGAGCTCGGTGAGGCGATGTTCTTCACGCGGCTGTGGGCACTGTTCACCCCGGTGATGGTGGCGGGCGCGCCGACGTTCGATTCACAGCGCGTGCTGGCGTCGTCGCCGGCGGCGCTGCGTGAAGTGTTGAAGGGCCGGCCGCTGCGCACGCTCTCCGAGATTGATTTGCGCGACCCACCAGCGCCGCCTCCGGTCGACCTCGCCGCCGAGATTGAGACCAAGCTGCGCGCGCGGAGTGAGCCCGCGGCGAAGTTGTTTCATCGCGCGCGTGAACTCGCCGCGCGTGTGCAGGACGCAGCGGTGAAAGCGCGCGCCGCTGCCGACGAAGAGCTGAAGAAGAAGTAACTCGCTGGCTTGCGTCGCCGCTCAAGGAGCGAAGTCGGAATTCCAGTAGCGCTTCGTGCGCTTCTTCCCCCCGACGCGCAGCACGTACATCGGCTCGCGGCGTTCATGATGCAAATGCACTTCGAGCACTTCGGCGGGCTTGTCGTTCATCAGAACGACTGACGTACCCGGTGCTCGAACGTCGGCGGTGATGGGGGTAATCGCCGCTGCTGCCGCGCGAATGCTCGTCGCGCCGTAGTTCAAGACGACGAAGTCTCCGTCGCGGCCCGCGACGCGGAACACTTTCCCGTATGGCAGGAGCTTCACGGCTGCGGCCAGGTCATCGGGGGAGATCAGATGCTCTCCGCGCTCGCGAAACCACGGGAGCAATGCCCACTCACGCATCGCTATTTGCCCAGCAGGTTCATCGGCTCCATGCCGCCGACGGTCACCGCGATCCACGCCGCCAGCAGGCCCAGACCGGTCACCAGCGCGATCGCCGCCAGCACATCGAGGCTCACCCGCGACACGCGCGCGCGCGCGCGCCGCACATCGATGATCTGCCCCGCGACGTGGAACTCGAGCGAGTCAGTCCCCGCGAGGGAGAACGCGTAGACGCCGTCCTTGTCCACGATGACGCCGCGTTCGACCAGCGCGCCCAGCGATACCGGCGGCTCACCCTTCAGCGAGGCCGTGCCTGCGACGCCGAGCGAGAACTCCACCGCCAGCCCGCTCTCGACCCACTTCAGCGACACCCGCGCACCATTCGCGATGACGAACGCGTCTTCAGGCCGTTCACCGAGCGTCAGCAGCGGCTTGCGCGAATCGACGACGTCGGCTTCGAGCACGCGATCGCCCCAGCGCATGCGCACTTCCCACGCGTCGGATGGAGCCGTTGCCGTCTTCACGGGGTCGCCTCTTATTCCGCACCGCGCGTCGATGGGTTGCATTAACTTCACGTCGTTCTCATGAGTGAATCGCTGCAAGTCTGGGTGCGCAACGACAAGGGGCAGGTCTACGGGCCGCTCTCACCACCCAGCGTGGAGTTGCTCATCGACAACGGCGTCATCGCCGGGCGGCTGCAGGTGTCGACCAACGGCATGGACTACATGTTCCCCGGGAGGGTTCCCGGCCTGCGCATGATTTTCCCCCGTGAAACGTGGGGCGACACCATCGTGCCGGGCGACGAGCTCGACGCGCAGTGGGGTCAGGTCGCGATGCCCGCGGCGATTTCGGGGCAGGCGCAGGTGGCGTCCACTCCGTCGGGCGTGCAGGCCGCGCCGGCCGCCGGCCCCGGAGCCGTCAGGGCGGGCCCGGGCGCGGTGATGGCGGGCCCCGGAGCGAGACAGCAGCAACAGCGCCCGATGACCGCCGCGCAGCTCAACGCGCAGGCGCGCGCGCCGTCGGTGGCGGGCGTGGCGCCGCCGGTGAAGTCGTCGCCTTCCATCGCCGACTTCATGGCACCGCCGAAGCCCTCGGCTTCGGTCGCTGATTTCATGAAGTCCGCCGCGCCTCCGCCGTCGGCGCCGCTGGCGAAGCCGGTCACCAATTCGCCCGACGCGAACATGCCGGCCAGTGGCACGTTGGAAGGGCACCCGGCGCAGACGCTCTATTACCTCGCGGGCGCGTTCGAGCTCACCGGGTTGCTGACGCTGAAGCTCGCCGACCGTGAGCTGTCGGTGCACTTCAAGCGCGGCAACCCGGAGTTCATCGACTCGAATCACCCGGAAGACGCGCTGGGCACCTTCCTCGTCGCGCAGCGGCTGGCGACGGCGGAGCAGATCGCTCAGGCGCAGAAGGAAGCGCCGCGCTTCGGTGGTGAATTGCTGCCCGCGCTCTTCGGGCTCGGGCTGGTCAACCCCAACTCGGTGTTCACCACCATCGGCCAGCGCGCGTCGTCGCTGTTGTTTCGCGCGCTGAGCGCGGAGGCGGGCACGTTCACCTTCGACGCGGTCGAGTTGCCGCCGGCCAAGTCGATGCCGTGGGGCAATCGCTGGGCGGTGTACCTCGAGGCGCTCCGCAAGCTGCCCTTCAACGAGCTGCGCCGCCGCATGGCGAAGGCGTGGGACCTGCCGGTGATGAAGGCCGGTGGCCGCGTCGCGCTGACCGACGTGAAGCTGACCGCGCAGGAGACGCGCGCGCTCAACTACTTCGACGGCGTGCGTTCGCTGGCGATGCTGGCGCGCGACGTGGCGGCCGAGGCCGAGACCATCGTCCGCACCGCGTTCCTGCTGTACCCGCTGGAGCTGGTGTCGTTCGCGTCGACGCCGGTCAGCTCGACGCCATCGCCGGTGCCGCGCTCGTCGCCTTCGCAGTCGGGTGTGGCCGCGGCGCCGTCGTCGCCGCGCTCATCGCCTTCGCAGCCCGGTGTCCCCGTCGCGCCTGCCGCGCGGCCGCCGTCACAGCCGGGAGTTCCCGCGGTGCCCGCCGCGGCTCGCCCGCCGTCGCAGCCGGGAATGCCGGTGGCGCCGCGCCCGCCTTCGCAACCCGCGGTGCCTTCGGTGCCGCGGCCTCCTTCGCTCACTGGCGTGGCCGCCGTGCCGCCGGGAGCCGCGCCTCCTCGCGCGCCGCCGCCTCCGCCGGCCGCCGCGCCGCCGCGAATCACCGCGCCGCCGCCCGCCGGTGCGCCCGTCGCAGCGCCTCCTCGCGCCGTTGCACCGCCTCCGGGTGCAGCGCCGCCGCGAGTCACCGCGCCGCCTCCTCCGCCGGTCGTCAGCTCGCAGTCTTCTCGGCCCGTCATCGCGCCCAGCGCCGTCACCTCGGCGCCGTCGTACCCGGGGGGCGCGCCGCCGGTGGTCAGCGCTCCATCGCGGCCCGGGAGCTCGCCCAGCGGCATCGCCCCGCCGGTGGTCAGCTCGCAGTCGTCACGGCCCGGCACCGGTTCTCAGCCCGCGTTGGCGCGGCCCGCGACCGGCACGCTGCCGGCGGTGGAGATGACGGTGCCGCAGCTCCAGGCGCTGCTCGCGAAGATGAAGGAGCAGACCTTCTTCGAGGTGCTGGGCATCGCGAAGGAGGCCGATGCCAACGCGGTGAAGGTCGCCTACCTGAAGGCCGCGCGCAGCTTCCACCCCGACACCGTGCCTCCCGATGCGCCGCCGGAGCACGCGAAGGCGAAGGCCGACATCTTCGCGCTCATCAGCGAAGCCAACCGCACGCTGGGCGACGCGAAGCTGCGTGAAGAGTACGTGGCCGAGCTCGCGGCGGGTGGGCCGGGGTCGAAGATCGACATGGAGAAGCTGCTGCGCGCCGAGGAGCGCTTCTCGCGCGGGCAGGTGCTGGCGAATTCCAACAACCGCAAGTACGCCGACGCGGTGAAGCTGTTCGACGAAGCCGTCGAGCTCTTCGGCGAAGAGGGCGCGTATTTCTCGTGGCGCGCGTACGCGAAGTACATGGCGATCGCCGACAAGGCGGCGGCGCGGAAAGAGGCCCAGCGCGACCTCGACACCGGCCTCAAGATGAGCCCCAACGTCGACCAAGGTCACTACACGCTGGGGTTGATCGCGCGCGACGCCGGCGACAAGCGCGCGGCGAAGACGCATTTCGAGAAGTGCCTGCAGCTCAACCCGCGGCACATCGATGCAGCGCGCGAAATGCGCACAATGAAGTAGAGGGTCGCGCATGGCATTGACGGGAAAGCAGAAGGCGCAGCTCCGCGCGTTGGGTCACCACCTGAACGCGGTGGTGATGGTCGGCGGTGAGGGCGTCACCGAGGGCGTCATCGCGGCGACCGCCCAGGCGCTCGAAGACCACGAGCTCATCAAGGTGAAGATCGCCGAAGAAGATCGCGATGGGCGCGCGGCGTCGATTGAGAAGCTCGTCAACGGCACCAACGCGGAGGTCGCGCAGACGCTCGGCCGCACCGTGCTGCTGTTCAAGAAGCGGAAGAAGAAGACGAAGTTCGGAACCTTGTGAAGCGCGCCGAACGCTACTGAGCGGTCTGGCCCGCGAGCTCGGCGCCTTCGATCAACGTGGTGATGAGCGACGCGGGGAAGTACTGGCGCGGCGCTTCGCCGGTGTTGGTGTTCACCGCCTGCAGCGTGTCGATGTAGCCGACGTAGCCATCGGCCAATGACACCAGCCGCGTCGCGTGCGCCTGCTCCTCGAGCACCTGCCCGGCTTCGAATGACGGCTCGCCCGGCACGAACAGCAGCTTCTCGTCGCCCAGGCGCAGCACCTGCAAGACCGCGAGGTCTTCGGCGTCGTCGCACAGCGCGTTCTCCACCATCGCGCGCGCGAACTCCGGTGCGATGCGGCTCGCGTCGGGGCGCGGGAGCCACACGTGAATCTCGCTCCACGCCGCGTCGATGACGGGCCCCTGCGGCCGCATCGGGAGCCCGCGCGTCAGCGCCGCGAGCTTGGTCACCACCGCTTCGGGCGTCGGCAACTGCGCCCGGTTCACCGACGCGTTGCCCGCGGCGCCCTGCAGCACCAGCGTCACGCCGCCGTCCTTCTCCAGCTCCGCGGCGAGCAGCGCGGGCCAGTCGCCGTGCAGCTTCGCCGGGTTCTTCTCCACCAGCGTGGGGTGCGCGGCGGCGATCAGCACCTGCGCGACGGGCCCGGTTTCACCCACGAAGAGCAGCCGCGTGAAGCGCGGGTCGGCGGCGGTGCCGGTGCGCGCGATGGCGAGCCCCTCGCTCTGCGCGTGCGCGCTCTCGAGGCGCGTGGGTTTCATGTCGCCGAACGCCTGCATCACCGCGTCGCGCGCGGCCCTGGTCAGCGCTTCTTCGATGGCGGGCGAGAACGAGCCCAGCGCCGCCCATTCGGTCGCCGAGTTGCGCGCGTAGCCGCCGGGCCCCGAGTGCGTGTGGGTGGCGATGACGATGACCGGCACCGGGAGGTCCTTCGCGATGGCGTCGCGCAGTTGCGGCGTCACCAGCATCACGTCGAGCGCGACCAACGCCTTCTTCTGCCCGCCGATCTCCAGCACCAGCGCGCGCGCGGAGAGCGGCGTCGCCGCGTCATTCACCGCGTGATGCGGAGGCCCATACCCACCGACGGGCACGGGCCACGGCAGCGTGAAGTCGACCTTCGCCGCGCCGACGACCGGCGTGCCCCGGGCGCGCGCGGCCAGAGACAGTGCGGGCTGTTGCTTCGGCCAGCTCCCGCACGTGTCGCGCGAGAGGAAGAGCCACAGCGCACCCGCCGCCAGCAGTGCGCCTCCGACGAAGAGAATCAGCCGCCGCTTCATGGGCGGTGGCTGTATCAGAAGCCGCTACCTCAGGCGCCGCACGATGCCGCCCGACAAGATGTTCAGCTTCGAACCCTGGCGGAAGGTCACGTACCAGCGCGGCGTGTTGCCGAACGAGATCGTCGACTGCGTCATCACCGGCGCCATCGCGGTCTCGGTGCCCCAGGTGGCGAGCGTGCGCCGGTACCAACTGCTGCTGCGATGGCAATTGCTGGTGCACACCGCCATCTTCAAGGTGCCGTCGGTGACCGGCGGGAGCAGGTTGCTCGAGTGGTAGACGATGGCGTGCCCTTCGGTGGTGGAGAGCACGTCGAAGCTGGTGGCGGTGACCGGGTCGGCGTCGAGCACGAACGACACGAGGTTGCCGCTGTTGGTCGGGTGGTCGGTGCCGGTGATGGTCGCGCGCAGGTTCTTCGTGGAGTCGGTGTACGCCAGCACGCTGTACGCGCCGTTGCCGTTGCCGCGCGCGAGCGTCGTCGAGCCCACCGACGAGCCGCTGGCGATGAGCACGTTGGCGCCGAAGGTCGCGCCCTGGTCGAGCGATTCCGCGAAGTAGAGGGAGTCGGTCGGCGTGGTGTTCTGCTGCCGCCACGTCACCACCAGCCGCGCGTTGTCGATGCGCCAGACGTTCACGTCGCGGATGGTGTCGGTGGCGCCGTTGGTGATGGTGATGGTGCCTTTCTGCGCGAAGCTGAGCCCGTCGCTCGACCACCAGATGCGGATCTGATCATTCGCCGAGTCGGACGCCGCGATGGCGTAGCGGTTGTTGGCGCGGTCGACCGCGATGGACACGTGGTTGCTGGGCCAGGTGGCGTTGAGCGTGGTCTCCGCCGGGTAGGTCATCGCCGCGTCGTTGAGGTTGGCGAAGTTGCGCAGGTAGAGACCACCGGTCGCGCCGCGGTAGGCCAGCACCGCGCGGCCGTTGGCGCCATCGAGCCCGCGCACCGAGGTAGTGATGGCGGGCGACGGTGAGAACCTCGTGAAGCTCTGCGCACCATCGAGGCTCCGGTACACGGTGAGGCTCGTGTCGCCCGAGCCCCAGAGGCCGTACGGGGGCAGCACCAGCACGCCGAGGTCGTGCGCCACCACGCCCGCGGTGTTGCTGCCGAGCGTGCCAACCGACGTCGGCGAGGCGATGACCGTGCCCTGCGTGAACGGCGCGATCTGCCAGATCTCCCCCTCGCCCGTGCCCTGACCGAACTCATCGTGCGCGGAGAGCTGATGGTACAGCGGCGTGGTGGCCGACAACGGCACGGAGAACGAGGTGCCGTTCACCACGAAGGAGTTCTGCGGCGTGAAGCCGGTGCCGGTGGGGGCGCTCTCGGAGGTCTCGACGATGAACTCGGAGGCACCCGGCGACGACCAGTCGAGGCTCGCGGTGTTGATGCCGGGGAGGCCGCGCCCCTGAACGCTGGGCAGCGGCGGCACCAGCACCGTCAGGCTCGCGCCGTCGGCGTCGGTCCACGCCAGCACCACGTTGTCGACACCGTCGCCGCCGACCACCGGCCAGTGGCCCTCGAGCGGGTTGGTGCTGATGTTCTTCCAGGCGGTGGGGTCGAACGAGAGCATGCTCTGCACGACGATTTCGCCCAGCCGCACGCCGGCGGTCGTCGAGCGGTAGACCACGAAGGCGCGATTGCCGACGGCGTGCACGCGCGGCGGGTAGCGCTTGTCGGCGGCGGTGCCGTCAGACGAACCGGGAATGTTGCCGCGCCACGTGGGGTCGGTGCCGATCTTCCCGCGGAAGGTGACGCGCGGCGCGCTCGCGGCGTCGGCCAGCATCACCAGGTACGCGACGTTGGAGGTCGCGTTCGCGGAGCACGCCAGGTCGAAGGCGTCGACGGTGGTGAGCCCGACCCCGGGGATGCTCTGCACCGTGAAGCCGGTGCTGCCCTCGGTGGCGTCGAACGTGTAGTCGTTGACGTAGTTGTGCGAGAGCGACGCGATGCGGCCGGCTTCCTTCCACGCCATCACCTTCGCGTAGTTGCCGTAGCAGACGCGGAGGTCGCTCATGTTCACGTTATCGGGCGCGTCGAAGTACGGAATGGTGCCGCCTGCGGTGTCGCCCGGGTAGCCGTAGAACATGCGCAGCTGGTTCTGCACGCCGGCGTCGGCCACGTAGTAGCCCGCGTAGTACGAGCTGCTGTTGTCGAAGACGACGTCACCGCCTCCGACCTCGCCCCAGAACGGCAGCGTCGGCGGCTCGGTGGCGACGGTCTTGTTCCACGTCACGCCGTCGAGCGAGTTGTAGAGCTTCACCTCGCCGCGGTCGGGCACGCCGGTGCTCAGGCTCTGCGAAGAGCCGACGGTGCTCACCACCACGCCGTTCTCGTTCACCTGAATGCGGCCGACCTTGCGGTTCCACCCGAACGTGGAGTCGAGGGTCGAGAGCTGCCACGTCTGACCGCGGTCGGGTGAGTACGCCATGCGCAGGTTGCCGGTCTCGACCACGGTGCCGTTGGTCATGGTGACCGCGTCGCGCTCGGAGAACGTCAGGTAGATGTCGTCACCGCGCGAGGCGACGTCGAGCGGGCGCAGCGCGTACGGGCTGTTGATGGGCACCGACG
>JBEHYH010000061.1:0-18525 GCA_048498275.1 Myxococcota bacterium
CATACCCACAAATCAGCGTGCTCGCGAACCCGTGCACCTGACTCCGCACCTGGTGCGAGCGCGCCTCGCACGACTTCACCGCGGCCGGTCTCGACGCGTTGTCGAAAAACCGCAGCCCGCACGGTTTTTCGACAACGCGCGAAAAGCCCCGAGCACCCGCGTCAGCGCCCGTAGAGCTGCACCATCGCGCGCGCCATCTCGTCTCGCGAAAACTCACGGAGCACCCGCGCACGCCCGGCCACACCATGCGCACGCGTGAGCGCTTCATCATCGAGGTACCGGCGCAACGCGCGTTCGAGCATCACGGCGTCATCGACCGGCACGAGCGTACCCGTCACCCCGTCAGCCACCGCGTCGACACACCCGGCGATGCGCGTGGCGACGACCGGCTTTTCCATCGCCGCGGCCTCGAGCGGCGCGTTCGGAAAACCCTCGCGATGCGACGGCAGCACCACCACATCACCCGCCGCGTACGCGTCACGCGGGTCGGCCATGAAGCCGAGCGCATGAATGCGCGGGTTCGTACCGATGGCGGTGCGCGTCTCGACATCGACGGGATCTCTCGGCTCGAACGGGCCCGCGAGAATCAGATGCGGCTCCCCGGGCAGCGAACGAAACGCGCGCACGAGCTCCGGCACGCCCTTGTCACGCACCAGCCGGCCCACGAACGTCACCACGCGCGCGCCGGAGGGAATGCCGAGCTTCGACCGCAATTCCGCGCCGCTCCTCGGAGCGAACTTCTTCGCGTCGACCCCGTTGCTGCCGCTGAGCACGACCTGCGACTTCTCCGAGCTCACCAGCCCCTCTTCGAGCGCCTGCGTGCGCAGCGAATGGCTCTGACAGATGACGCGCGTCGCGGCGGAACAACTGAGCAACTCCGTCGTCTTCAACACGCCGCGGAGCACGCCGTGCGCCGTCGAGAATGCGAGCCCGCGCATCTGGTACAGCCGCACCGGCACCCGCGCCGCTTGCGCCGCCAGCGTGCCGAGCAGACCGCCCTTCGGAGTGCCCGAATGCACGACATCGGGCTTCAGCCAGCGAAACGTCTCGTAGAGCTCGCTCAACGCGCGCGCATCTCCGAGCGGAGTCACTCTGCGCGGCATCTCGATGCCCAGCGTGCGCACGCCGAGCCGTTTGCCGAACGCGTCGAGCCGCTCATCGGGCGAGGTGATGACCGTCACGTCCCACCCTTCATCACGCGCGCGCGCCACCACCGCGTCGATGAAGACGAGCGAGTCGGCGACGGTCAGCACGTGCACCAGGCGCTTCATTCTTCGTTGCCCATGAACTCCGGCATCGTGGCGTGCGCGCCCGCGGAGATGCCTTCGCGCTTCACGACCTTCATCGCGGTCTCGAGCAGAATCTGCGCGTCGAGCAGCAGCGAGAAATTCTCGACGTAGCTCACGTCCCATTCGAACTTCTCGGGCCACGACAGCGAATTGCGCCCGCGAACCTGCGCCAGGCCGGTGATGCCCGGCTTCATGTCGTGCCGATGCGCTTGCCGTTCGGAGTACCGCTTCAGGTACCGCATCAACAACGGCCGCGGGCCCACGAGGCTCATCTCGCCCTTGAGCACGTTCAACAATTGCGGCAGCTCATCGATGCTCGTCTGGCGGATGAACCTGCCGATGCGCGTGAGGCGCTCATCATCGGGGAGCAGTTGCCCATCGGCTCCGCGCTCGTCGGTCATGGTGCGGAACTTCCAGATGGAGAACGGCTCGCCGTGCAGCCCGGGGCGCTGCTGACGAAAGAACACCGGCGCGCCCATCGTCGCGCGCACCGCCGCCGCCGCGACCGCCAGCACCGGCGCCACCGCGGTCAACCCCGCGGCGCTCGCCAGCACATCGAACACGCGCTTGAGGCGCAGCTGCTGCTCGCGTTGCACGTCTTGGGTATACCGCGTGTGTGCACGCGACTTCAGTTCTCGTCTTCGGAGCCGGTGGCCATGGCCGCGTCGTCGCCGAAGTCGTGCAGGCCGGCGGGCACACCGTCGAGGGCTTTCTCGATGACGGCGTCGCTCCGGGCACGCGGGTCTTGAACTGGCAAGTGCTCGGCGGTGCTGCGTGGCTCGCGTCACAGCCTCCGCGGCTCATCGCGCTGGGCCTCGGCGACAACGTCACGCGCGGCAAGGTCGCGGCGGAGCTGCTGCGGCGCGGACATTCATTGCCGGTGTTCATTCACCCTTCCGCGGTGATTTCGCCGTCAGCGCGTCTCGGCGATGGCACCGTCGTCATGCCGCGCGTGGTGGTGAACGCCGAAGCGGGCATCGGCAACGGGGTGATCCTCAACACCGCGTGCGTGGTCGAGCACGAGTGCATCATCGGTGACTTCGCGCATCTCTCTCCGCAGAGCGCGCTCGGCGGCCGCGCGAAGGTCGGGGCGCGTTCACACGTCGGCATCGGCGCGACGCTGCTTCAACTCGCGCGTGTCGGTGACGACTGCGTGGTTGGCGCGGGAGCGGTGGTGCTCAAGGAGGTCGCGAACGGCCTCACCGTCGTCGGCGTGCCCGCGCGTGAGTTGAAGCGCTGACTTGCCAGACGCGTTCTTCACATCACGCCTCGAGTCATGTCCGCCGCTTCGCGCATGACGCTCAGCACACAGGAGGAAGTTCGCGTGGTCTTCCGCTCCAGCGGTTTCGTGGTGTCGACGATGAACGTGCTCCAGCTCGCGGCCAACGCGTACAACAACGTCATCAAGGGCTCCCGAGCAGCACCAATCGCTTCGTCGCCGCCGCGATCAAAGGCGATGAATCGGCGCGCGACGTGGTGCCGCGCGCGGGCTGCGTCGACCGCAGAGCCGGGCGGCAGCGCCAGTTTTGAAGACCCGGCCGTGACTTCCTCTCGCGTGCCGCGACCGGCGCTGACAGACGCGGCCGCCGCATGCCTGGAGGTTGTAGGTCTCGAGTGCTTCTGAGCGTCGTCGCGTTGTTCGTCGGTTGTGGACGCCGACCGAGGCCGGGCGACGTATCGCAGCACGGGTTGCAACGCCCTGATGGTTCCCGGCGCTGAAGCCCTGCTTCCCGCCCAACGTCCTTCAACACTTCGTCGGCAGCGGTACGGCGTGCCCGTGAAACTGCGCTAGAGCAGCGGCATGCCTGAGCGCATCTACCTCTCGCCTCCGCACATGGGCCCCGATGAACGAGGGCTGCTCATCGAAGCCTTCGATTCGAATTGGATCGCCCCGCTCGGCCCCAACGTCGACGCCTTCGAGAAGGAGTTCGCCACGCGCGTCACCATGCCGCACGCCGCCGCGCTCTCGTCGGGCACGGCCGCGCTCCACCTCGCGTTGCAGTTGCTCGGCGTCGGCCGCGATGACGAAGTGCTGGTCTCGTCACTCACCTTCGCCGCGTCGGCGAACCCCATCGTCTACCAGGGCGCGAAGCCGGTCTTCATCGACGCCGAGAACGAGACGTGGAACCTCGACCCCGCGCTCGTCGAGAGCGAACTCCGAGACGCGCGCGCGAAGAATCGCCGCGTGAAGGCTGTCATCGCGGTCGACCTGTACGGGCAATGCGCGCAGCTCGACGCGCTCGAGCGCATCTGCGCGCAGCACGAAGTGCCGCTCATCGAAGACGCCGCGGAGGCCCTCGGCGCGACGTGGAAAGGCCGCCAGGCCGGCACCTCCGGCGCGCTCGCGGCGTTCTCATTCAACGGCAACAAGATCATCACCACCTCCGGCGGCGGCATGCTGGTCAGCCGCGACGGAGCGCTCATCGAGAAGGCGCGCTTCCTCGCCACGCAGGCCCGCGACAAGGCCGCGCACTACGAGCACTCGCACATCGGCAACAACTACCGGCTCTCGAACCTGCTCGCCGCCGTCGGCCGCGGCCAACTGCGTGTGCTGAACGACCGCATCGCCGCGCGCAAAGCGGTGCGCGCGCGCTACGAAAGAGAACTCGGCCACCTCGAGGGCATCACCTTCATGCCGCTCTCGAAGCACGGAGACTGGAACGGCTGGCTCACGGTGATTCAGGTCGACCCGAAGAAGTTCGGGCGTTCACGTGAAGACCTCCGCCTCGCGCTCGAAGCGGCGAACATCGAAGCGCGCCCGGTGTGGAAGCCGATGCATCTGCAGCCGGTGTTCCGCGAATTCCGCGCGGTGGGCGGCACGGTCGGCGAGCGCGCGTTCGAGTTCGGGCTGTGTCTCCCATCGGGCTCGAGCCTCACGCCAGACCAGCAGTCGCGCGTCATCGACGTCTTCCGGGCGCGTTGATGCGGCTGCTTTTCCTCGGAGTTCACAGCCGCGGCCGTTCACCCAGCCAGCGGTACCGCTTCGAAGCCTTCGAGCCGCACTTCCGCGAGGCGGGCATCGAGGTCGACTACGCGGGCGCGCTCGATGACGCCGACGCGCGCGATTTCTACGGAGCGACCTCCGCCATCAAGAAAGCGACCGTCGCGCTCCGCGCCCTCGCCCGCCGCGCGCGCAGCCTCACGCATTCAGCCGACATCATCTTCGTGCAGCGTGAAGCCTTCTTTCTCGGCAACGAGTGGGCCGAATACGTCGCGCATCTGAAAGCGCCGGTCGTCTTCGATTTCGACGACGCCATCTGGCTGCACGCGGTGTCGGCGGCGAACGCGCGCTTCGCCTGGCTCAAGAACGTCGAGAAGATTCCCCGCGCGGTTCGGCTCTCGCACACCGTGCTCGCCGGCAACGAATATCTCGCGAGCTGGGCGCGCAAACACTCGAACAACGTTCACCTCGTGCCGACGTGCGTCGACACCAACGTGTTTCGGCCCGCTCCGCATGACGCGAGCGCCATCACCATCGGCTGGAGCGGCAGCGCGTCGACGCTCGCGCATCTGAAACCGCTGCTCCCGGTGCTGGAGCGCGTGAAACAGAAATACGGAGAGCGCATCAACCTCCGCGTGATGGGCGACCCGAAGTTCGAACACGCACCGCTCGAGCTGCGCGGCGAAGCGTGGACACCCGAGGCTGAACTGCAATTGCTCCGCACGATGAGCATCGGCGTGATGCCGCTGCCCGACGACGAGTGGACTCGCGGCAAGTGCGGGCTCAAAGGGCTCGTGTCGATGTCGATGGGCGCGGCGACGGTGATGTCACCGGTCGGCGTGAACACCGAGATCGTGAAGCACGGCGAGAACGGGCTGCTCGCGCGCAACGACGACGAGTGGTTCGAGTGCTTGAGCGCGCTCATCGACGACGCGGCGCTGCGTGCACGACTGGGAAAAGCCGGCCGCGAGACCGTGGAGCAACGCTACTCCGTGCATCACTGGGGCCCGCGGCTGGTGAAGCTGCTCAGCATCTGACAGTGCCGCCCCCCACGAGCGAACGGCACCATCGAAGGTCTTCAGCCGTTGTTCGGCCAGCGAATCGTGTTGTTGCGGCCGGGGTCGATCTCCGTCGGGCCAGACTTGTACGCGCTCGCCTGCAACGTGCGCGTGCCGAGCCGCGTGCCTTCGGCGGAGAAGAGATCGATGCGCTGCGAACCGGTGTGGTTCTTCGCGTCCCAATCCTTCGCGTTGTGCACCACGAGGAAGGTGTTCTTGCCATCGACCGGCATCATCGCGACTGCATTGATGTCGCTGAAGTCCTTGCCGAGCGCCATCTGCAGGCCCTTCGGGAGCTGATTCAGGGTCGCGCCCGAATAGCGCTCCGAAACCCCGTCACCGTTCACGTTCTGTTCCGGCGAGAGCACCGTGAGCGCGTGCATCGCCCAAGCGGCCTTCGACTGCGGCACGTTGCCGTTCGACTTCCACCCATCGATGGTCGAGCCCATGCGGCGCAGCTCGCCCGTCGAGTCGCGGCCCGCCGGCATCGAAGCCGCTTTCGGCGCCCAGCCTTTCGACGCGGGAGCCGCGGGCTGAGCCGCCGGAGCCGTGGTCTTCGCGCCGACGCGCGACGACGAGGAGAGGGAGGACGACGGAGAGAACTGGGCGCGATTGACGGTCATGTTTCTTCTTTCGGGTGAGCTGCGGTTTCGTGGTCAATTATCGACATGTGTTGGCGGGCGTCTTCGGGCCGGTTCAAAGATCGAGACCGGTCCAGTTCGATTGAGCTGCTCATCAATCGTTGCCGCGGGGTGTCACCAGTCGAATGAGTGCCGCCCGCCGTGAACTGAAGTTGGTCATCGAACCCGGTAACCTCGCGCTTTTCCTACGCATTGCGCATGCGGTGAGCGCAGAGATTCAGGCCGGCCGGCTGCCCGTCGGCGCGCGCCTGCCCGGCACCCGAACGCTGTCTGAACAACTGTCAGTGCATCGAAGCACCGTCGAAGCGGCCTTCGAAGAGCTGCGGCAACAGGGCTGGCTGGAGACGCGCGCCGGCAGCGGCACGTACGTCTCGCAGCGCGCGCCCATCAAGACGAAGAGCGCCGAGTTCCCCGCGGCGCGGCCCTCGGAGCCGGGGTTCGAGTTCGCGCCCGCGCCTCCGACGGACGACGCGGCGAAGCACGAACGCGGCGTGCTGCGCTTCAGCGGAGCGCCCGATGTTCGCGTGATGCCCATCGACCTGGTGGCGCGTGCCTACCGCCGCGCGCAGAGCCGGCGTTCGCGTGACGCCGGTCAGAGCGACCCGATGGGCCACGAGCGGCTGCGCGCGGCGGTGGCGAACATGTTGAGCGTCGAGCGCGGGCTGTCGGTGACTCCCGCGGAGGTGATGATCGTGCCGCGGAGCACGCTCGCGGTGGAGCTGGTGATGCGTTCACTCGCGCGCGCCGGTGACGCGGTGGCGGTCGAAGAGCTCAGCCACCGCCCGGTGCGTGAAATTCTCGAGCGGCACGAAGCGCGGTTGGTGTCACTGCCGGTTGATGCCGAAGGCGTGAGGGTCGAGGCGCTCGAAGCCGCGACGGAGCAGCACGCGATCCGCGGCGCGTGGGTGACGCCGCAGTGTCAGTACCCGACGAACGTGGTGTTGAGCGCCGCGCGGCGAAAAGCGCTGCTCTCGCTCGCGCAACGCAAACGCTTCGCGGTCATCGAGAGCGACTACCTGCACGACTTCCACTACGGGAGCGCGAATCCACCGCCGCTGGCGAGCGCCGATTCGCACGGGCACGTGGTGTACCTGGGCTCGCTCTCGCGCGTGCTCGCGCCCGATGTGCAGCTCGGGTACGTGGTCGCGCCGCCGGCTTTTCTCGAGTCGCTCGCGCGGCGGCGTCAGCGCTGGGGTGAACGTGATGACGCGTTCGCGTACCAGGTCGCCGTCGCGGAGCTTCTGGAAGACGGCGACTACCGGCGCAGCCTGCGGCGCGCGTTGACGGTGTATCGGCAGCGCAGAGATGTACTCGCGGCGACGTTGCGTTCGCGCCTCGGTGACGTGTTGACGTTCAACGTTCCCGAATCGGGCACGGCGCTGTGGGCGAAGGTCTCTCCACGCGTCGATGTCGAACAGTGGGCGATGCGCGCGCTCGCGAAGAAGGTGCAGTTCCGCACCGCGCGGCACTTCGCGAACGACGACACGTCGCGGCCGTTCGCGCGGTTCGGGTTCACGCAGCTCGATGAGAATCAGATCGCCGAGGCCGTCGAGCGGCTCGTCGCGGCGCTGTAAAAAGGCGCGTGCTCGAACACTTGACGTCGACGAATCGCCCGGCGGCCGACGAATCACTCGCGCACATGGAGAACACGTTCGGCACGTTGCCAGCCGACTACCGCGCGCTCCTCGCCGCGACTGATGGCTGCGGGCTCTCCGGCTTCAAGACTCCGCTCAACGTATTTTCCGTGCGCGAGGTGCTTGCGCTGCATCGAGAACACGACCTCTACACGCTCGTACCGCAGTCGCTCATCTTCGGTGGTGACGGCGGCGGAGTGCTGTTCGCGTTCGACTTGCGGCCCGGCCGTGCGCAACGCGTGTTCGCGATACTTCAAGAAGACGCGTGCTTCTCACCTGATGCGTACGAGCGATTGCTGTTCGAAGGCAGCACGCTCACCGACCTCCTCGAGCGAATCATCAACGGCGAAAAGCTGAACGCGGCGTGAGGCGGGCCTTCACGCAACTGCATCGCGACTCGGAGGCACGCCGAACTTCCGCGCGTACTCGCGACTGAACTGATTCGGGCTCTCGTAACCAACCTCGAACGCGACGGTCGAAACGTTCGCTCCACCGCGCGTCAGCACCCGCCGCGCTTCGATGAGCCGGAGATCTTTCTGAAACTGCAGCGGCGATGACTCCGTCACTTCCTTGAAGTGTTTGTGAAACGCCGACGTGCTCATGCCGACCTCGCGGGCGAGCTCGGGGATCGCGATGGCCGTGCGGAAGTCTCTTCGAATCTGCGCGATCGCCCGCGCGACGGCGCTCTCACGGCTGTCGTGCTGCACGAGCTTGCGGAGCACGCCTCCGAAGGCAGCGGTGAAGAGCCGGTAGTGCACTTCTTTCAACACCAGCGGGCCCAACACCTTCGCGTCGGCCGGCGATTTCGCGAGCGCGAGATATCGGCTCAACGCATCGATCAACTCGGGTGACGCCTTCTGCACCTCCATCGCGCGCGCCTGCATCGTCTCGCGCACCGGCACGTCAAGCTCGTCGTACATGCCGCGCAGCACGTTGATGTCGAGGTCCAACAACAGCGACAGATACGGAGCCTGCGTCACCTTCGCGACCACCGGCAGATCATGGCTCACCAGCAAACACTGCCCCGCGCGCGAGGTGAACGTGCGCTCGCCGAGCGTCGTCAGCTTCGTGCCCTGCACGATGAGACAGAACACCGGTTGATAGATGGAAGCGTCGAACTGCGTCGGCTTGTGATGCCGCAGCAGGTTCAAGCCCGGGAGCACGTTCACGAGCTGCGACGCATTCCCCACCTGCGAGGGGATGAACTTGAGCGCCTGCGCTGCGAGTTGTTCGATGTTCACATCGAGAATCTAACCAGTTCGCCAATTCTCTTCACGTGTAGAGAATCAGGCATGTCTTGAAGACAACCAGGCAGGCACCGGGAGTTCCCGATTCCTACTCTTGGCTCAGCTCAAACAAAGGAGCCGCACATGGACCGCACCGCTACCAGAAAGCTCACTTCCGCCGTCGAAATGCCGCTGCTCGGCTTCGGCACCTACCTGATTCCCGAGAACGAGGTGAAGGCTGCCACCCTCGAAGCGATTCGCGCCGGGTACCGCCACATCGACACCGCCGAATTCTACGCGAACGAACACGGCGTCGGTGAGGCAATCAGGCAAGCCATCGCGGAGAAGCTCGTCACCCGCGAACAGCTCTTCGTCACCACCAAGCTGTGGCCGGGGAACTCCGCGTGGGGTCAGACGCCGAAGACCTACGAGACCACCATCGCATCGCTCAACGAGAGCCTCGAGAAGTTGGGCCTCAACTACGTCGACCTCTATTTGATTCACGCGTCGTTCGACAAAGCGCAGCGCATCGCGCAGTGGCGCGGCCTCGTCGAGCTCAAGAAACAGGGCAAGGCGCGCGCGATCGGCGTGAGCAACTTCAGTCAACTCCACATCGAAGAGCTGAAGGCCGCAGGGCTCCCGGCGCCTGACGCGAATCAAATCGAGCTTCACCCGTGGTCGCAGAAGCGCGAACTCGTGAAGTACCTCGACGCGCAACACATCACGCCCGTCGCCTACAGCAGCCTGGTGCCGCTCTCGACGTGGCGTACGGCTCCGGGGCATTCGAGCGGCAAGACCGCGCAGATGCAGGCTGACAGTGAGAGCAGCGCTTCGCTCTTCAAGACCATCGCCGCCGCGCACAAGGTGACCGAGGCGCAGGTGCTGCTGCGTTGGGGCTTGCAGAAGGGCTACCCGGTGCTGCCGAAGAGCACCAAGCCGGAGCGCATTCGTCAGAACGCCGATCTCTTCTCGTTCGAGCTGAGCGCCGACGAGATGGCGAAGATCGACGCGACCGATCGCGGCAACGGCGTCGCGTGGGGTTCTGAAGATCCACTCAACTTCCGCTAACCCGCTCATGCCCGCGCAAGTCTGCGGAACTCCGAACTTGTCGGACCCATTTGAGACAAGCGCGGGCATGAATCGAATCGACGACTTCGACGATGTGGCGGCGCGGCTCTACCGGTTGGCGATGAGCGTTGAAGACACCGCGTGGCAGGAGCTGCTCAAGAACGCCGCGGTCAGCCTCGTGCTGCGTGAGGGCGACGCCGATGCGGTGCGCTTCGTTCAGGGGCTGCTGCTGTTGGCGGCTGAAAGGGGAGCGCTCCAGACCGAACAGTTCGAGGGATTGTTGGCGGTGGCGTGAATGTGGTCATCTGAAGTGGTCATGAAGCCGAAGACCATCCCCGCGGCGGAGTTCAAGGCGAAGTGCCTCGCGTTGCTCGATGAAGTCGCGAGCACGCGACAGGAACTCGTCATCACCAAACGTGGGAAGCCCGTCGCGCAAATTGTGCCGCTCGAGGCGAAGCGTTCAGTGAAGAGCCGCGCGCGCATCGTCGGTGACGTCACCCGGTCGGTCGACGCGGAGTGGGTGAAGTGAATGGGCACGGTCATTCTTGATACGCACGTGCTGCTCTGGCGTGCGCTCGCACCGAAGAAGCTCACGAAGGCAGCGACTCGAGCCATCGAAGGCGCAGACAAGCGGCTCGTGGCGGACATCTCGCTCCGCGAAATCGCGATGCTCGCGGCAGATGGCGACCTCGACGTCGACGGAAGCGTCTCGGACTGGATGGACGATCTGCTGAGCGAACAGAACGTCAGCGTCGTTGCGATTGATTCGCGCATCGCCGAGAGGTCGACGTCCATCGCGCAGAACTTTCACGGCGACCCCGCGGACCAGTTGATCGCCGCGACGGCCATCGAATTGAACGTGCCCGTCGTCACCGCCGATGAGCGCCTGAGGAAGTCGCCGGCCGTGCGCACCATCTGGTGAGTGGGCACGAACGGTCGCCTCCGCGTGACGAACCGGCGTGTTTTGCCGACGAACCGGAGGCTGCTGCGGCGCCCTCGCGGCACGTGTACTTTGTGAGGCGATGACGCTCGCCGACCGCCCCTCCCCACGCCGACGCCTCGCGGGCATCGCGGTCGTGGTGGGCGTCGTGCTGCTGCAGTTGCTCGCGAGCTATTCGACCAACCGCGACGCGGGCCGGCTCGGTTCGGTGCTGTTGCTCTTCGCCATCGAACTGCCGGTGCTGATGTTCGCGCTGGAATCGCTGTTTCAGCTCGCGCGCCGTCGCGGCTTCTCGTCGGCGTGGCTGGTGGTCTCCGGCTTGCTCGTCGCCAGCGTCATCGGCGCGACGTTCGGCGGCCTGTTCTTCGAGCTGAGCGAGCGGTTCCCCGAATGGGGGCTCCACATGATGTCGGTGCGGCCCATCACGCTGCTGCGCGCGCTCTTCTTCGGCATGACGCAGGCGCAGAGCCAATTCGGTTTGTGGGCGCTCGCGTTTCTGCTGCCGATGGCGCTCGAAGATGCGCGTGTGCGTTCGCTGGAATCTGAACAACTCCGCAGCGCCGCGGAGCTCTCACGGCTGCGCGCGAATCTCGAGCCGCACTTTCTGCTCAACACGTTGAACGCCATCGCCGGCCTCGTCACGGAGGACCCCCGCGAGTCGCGACGTCTGCTCGCCGCGCTGGGTGACCTGCTGCGTGATGCGTTGAGCGACGAAGGCGAGCTGCAGACACTGCGGGCGCAGCTCAACTGGCTCAAGCGCTACGCGGAGATTCTCGAAGCGCGTCATCGCGGTGATTTGAGCTTCGAATGGCACATCGCTCCGGGGCTCGACGACGTGATTCTGCCGCGCCTGCTGGTGCAGCCGCTCGTCGAGAACGCGGTGAAGCACGGAGCGCTCAAGCGCGAGGCCGCCGGCCACATCAAGGTCACGGTCGAACGCGCGAACGAACATCGCGTGCGCTGCATCGTGGAAGATGACGGCCCGGGCATCGGTGAAGAGCCTGTGCGCAGCGGCGCGTTCGGTGTTCAGTCGGTGCGGCGTCGACTCGAGCTGCGCTACGGCACGCAGGCGTCGCTCGCGCTCGAACCGGCGAACCCCGGCACGCGCGCGGTGGTCGAGTTCCCGCTGGAGACGACACGATGAGTGAAGGCCTCCTGCGCTGTCTGGTGCTCGAAGACGAGTGGCCCGCGCGCAACTACCTCGTCGAGCTGATTCAGGGCTCGAAGCTCGCCGAGGTCGTGGCGACGGCGGCGACGGTCGAAGAGGCGCGTGAGGCGCTGGCTCCATCTGCCGCGCTGCAGCTCGACGTGGCGTTCATCGACATTCAGCTCGCGCGCAACGAGGGCAATCGCGCGGGGCTCGAGCTGGTGCGTTCACTCGCCGCGGAGCACCGCGATGCGTTGCTGGTGCTCGCGACCGCGTTCGAGGCGCACGCGCTCGAGGCGTATCAACTCGGCGTCTCCGACTATCTGCTCAAGCCGTTCAGCGAAGACCGCGTCGTGCAGTGTCTGACGCGGTTGCGAAAGAAGCGGGCGCCGGGCCCGTCGTTGCCGCCGCGCATCGTCGCGCGAAGAAAGAAGAACCTCGTCTTCCTGAGCCCGAATGAGATCTGGGCATTCGAAGCGGCGGACCGTTTGACCTTCGTGCATACGAAGCACGGCAAGTTCGATTTGGACCTCTCACTCACCGCCATCGAGAACTCGCTGGGTGAACGCGTGGTGCGGGTGCATCGCAACTGGCTGGTCACCGCCGAACACATCAAGGAGCTCGAGCGCGAGAACGTGGACACCACGCTCTTCGTCGGTGAAGGCCTGGGGGAAAACGCGCCCGGGCTGCATGTACCGGTGTCGCGAGATCGATCGCAGGTGGTGAAGGACCTGTTACTGGAACGCGCGACCGGCATTCGTCGCTCGTGAGCGAAGCCGATGAACGCGTTGTCTCCTCGAAGGCGCTTAAGTCGCGCCGCAGGGCCGGCGACTGGCGGGAGCTCCGCGTACGTAAAAACAGTTCGGCCGGTGCTTGAGGTGTTTGCCCGAAGCCGAGAGGCACGCGTGCACGAGCACAGCCCTGAAATGCTGGCTCTTCGCCGTCATTGAAGAAGGGCTCCGGTTCGTCCGAGAAAAGCGCCCGTTCGTCGCCGCCGCCTCCGTGCTGGTCGGAAACGCCGAGAAGCCTCGCGGGGTTACGTCATGAAAGAGGTGTGAGACGGTACTTCTCCAGCTTCGTTCTTCTCGCCGCGCTGCCGGCCTTCGCCGAGGTGCTCACCCTCGAACAAGCGCTGGAGCTCGCGAAGAAGAACCACCCTTCCATCGAGCAGGCCGACGCCAACGTCGAGGTGATGCAGGCGCGGCTCGAGCAGGCGCGCGGCGTGCTGCTGCCGCAGGTGAACGCGACGGCCATCTTCTCGCGCAGCCAGGGTTCGTACGCGCGCGTCGGCAGCGGCACCGCGGCGCCGACCGCGGCGACCCCCAACAACCTCTTCAGCTTCGGCGTGTCTGGAACCCAGACGCTGTGGGACTTCGGCGCCATCGAGCGCCTGCGTCAGGCGGGCTTCAACAAGGAAGCGCAGCAGGCGACCGACCGCGCCATGCAGCTCACCGTCGCGCTCAACGTTCGACGCGCGTACTACGTGGCGGCGGCGCAGGCGGCGCTGGTCTCGGTCGCCGAAGAGACGCTCACCAACACGAAGTTGCATCTCACGCAGGCGAACGCGCTGGTCGGCGTCGGTCAGGGCACGGGCATCGACGTCGCGCAGGCGAAGACGCAGGTCGCCAACGCGGAGCTGGCGCTCATCAACGCGCGCAATGCGCTCACGCTCTCGCTCGTCTCGCTCTCGCAGGCGGTCGGCGTGCTGGCTCCGCAACAGTGGCAGGTGAACGACGCGCTGCCGCCGCCCGCGCCGCATGAAGACGACGATGTGACGGCGCTCGTGCAGCAGGCGCTCGACGCGCGGCCTGAGGTCGTCGCGCTCCGCAAACAGCAGGAGGCGGTGGTCGCGCAGCGGCTGGCGGCAGTGGGCGGCTACATCCCCACGCTCAGCGCGAACGGCAGCGTGTCTGAAGCGGGCGCCGACCCCGCGAAGCTCGGGCCGAACTGGGCGGTCGGCGTGACGATGAACTGGAACCTGTTCAACGGCCTGCAGACGACGGGTCAACTGCATGAAGCCGAGGCGCAGGCGCGCGTCATCAAGGGCCAGCTCGACGCGCAGTTGCTGCAGGTGCGCGTCGACGTCGAAGAGGCGCGCGCCACGGTGATGGCGCAGCTCGCGGCCGTCGACTCGGCGGAGGTCGCCGTCACCACGACGCAGGAGCAGCTCGGCCTCGCTGAAGCGCGCTTCAAGAATGGGGTCGGTTCTCTCCTCGAGGTCGGCGACGCGCAGTTGCAGTCGACCACCGCCAACGCGCAGCGGGTGCAGGCGCGTCTCAATCTCGCGACCGCGCGTGCGCAGTTGCTCGCCGCGCTTGGAGTTACCAATGAGTGAAGAAGTCACGCCGCCTCCGGCCCCGCCGCAGAAAAGCCATACGGTGCGCAACGTCGTCATCGTGTTCGTGGTCGTCGCGCTCGCCGCGACGGGTTTGTGGTTCACGCGCGCGAAACCTGCAGCGGGCCCCGGAGGCAAGGGCGGCCCCGGAGATCGCAAGGTGCCGGTGCTCGTCGACACCGTCGTGCAGAAAGATCAGCCCATCGTGCTCGAGGGCCTGGGCACGGTGACTCCGCTCGCGACGGTGCAGGTGAAGAGTCAGGTCGACGGCCGCCTGCAGAGCGTGTTGTTCAAGGAAGGCGCGATCGTGAAGAAGGGCGAGCTGCTCGCGCAGATCGATCCGCGGCCGTTCCAGATTCAGGCAGCGCAGGCGGCGGCGACCCTGGCGCGCGATGAAGCGCAACTGCGCAACGCCGAGCTGCTGCTCGAGCGCAACGAAAAGCTCAAGGAACAGAACCTCATCGCGCAGCAGGCGGTCGACGACGCGCGCACCGCGGTCGACGGTCTCAAGGGCACGCGCGGAATGGATCAAGCCGCCGCCGACAACGCGAAGCTGCAGCTCGAGTATTCGCGCATCGTCTCGCCCATCGACGGCGTCGCGGGCCTGCGTCTGGTCGATCAGGGCAACCTCGTTCATGCATCTGATGCGACCGGCCTCGTGGTGCTCGCGCAGTTGGATCCGATCTCCGTGGTCTTCACGCTGCCGCAGGATGAGCTGGATCGTCTTCAGCGCGCGATGGCCGGGGGAAACCTGCAGGTCGAAGCGTGGGCGCGCGATGGGCGTTCGTTGCTCGGCACGGGTCAGCTCACCGTCATCGACAATCAGGTGAACGCGACGACGGGCACGGTGAAGCTCCGCGCGCAGTTCGCGAACCCAACGCGCGCGCTGTGGCCGAACCAGTTCGTGAAGGCGCGGCTCACGGTCGATCAGAAGAAGAACGCGCTCGTCATCGCCGCCGCCGCCGTTCAGCGCGGGCCGCAGGGCACGTTCGTGTACCTCGCCGACAACGGCACCGCGAAGCTGCAGCAGGTCGAAGTCGAGCTCATCGAAGGTTCGTTCGCGGTCATCAGCAGCGGGCTCAAGGCCGGCGACAAAGTCATCACCGATGGCCAGAGCCAGTTGAAGCCGGGCTCGCCCATCGAGCCGCGCACCGCGGGCCCCGTCGCCGAGGCGAAAGAGTGAGCGAGCCCGACGCCAGCACGAGCAGCATCTCCGAGCCGTTCATTCGGCGGCCTGTGGCGACGACGCTGCTCACCATCGGTCTCGCCATCGCGGGCACCGTCGCGTTCCGTTCGCTGCCGGTCGCCGCGCTGCCGCAGGTCGACTACCCGACCATCGTCATCTCCACGTCGTTGCCGGGCGCGAGCGCGGAGACGATGACGACCGCGGTCACCACGCCGCTCGAGCGGCAGTTCGGTCAGATCCCCGCGCTGGCGCAGATGACGTCGATCAGCAGTCAGGGCAGCTCGCAGGTGACGCTGCAGTTCGATCTCGATCGCAACATCGACGCCGCGCAGCAGGACGTGCAGGCGGCCATCAACGCCGCGACGAGCGTGTTGCCACGCGCGCTCCCGGCGCCGCCGACGTTCAGCAAGTCGAACCCCGCCGACACGCCGATTCTCACGCTCGCGTTGAGCTCCGAGAGCCTCTCGCTGGCGCAGGTCGACGACCTCGCCGACTCCGTGCTCGCGCAGAAGATCTCGCAGGTCTCCGGAGTCGGCCTCGTCACGCTGAACGGCGGTCAGAAGCCGGCCGTGCGCGTGCAGGTCGACCCGATGGCGCTCGCGGGGACGAACCTCACCATCGAAGACGTTCGCGCGGCGGTCGTCGCGGCGAACGTGAATCAGCCGAAGGGCACGCTCGATGGCGCGCGGCAGGCGTACACGATTGCTGCCGATGATCAGATTACGAGCGCCGACGGGTTCAAGCCCATCGTGCTCGCGTATCGAAACGGCTCGCCGATCCGCCTCCGTGAGGTCGCCGAGGTCGTCGACGGCGTCGAGAATGACGAGCTCGCGGGTTGGGCGAACAAGCAGCGCGCCATCATCTTGAACGTGCAGCGTCAGCCCGGCGCGAACGTCATTCAGGTCGCGGAGAGCGTGAAGAAGCTGCTGCCGCTTCTGCAAGCATCACTGCCGCAGGGCCTCGAGGTGAAGGTGTTGTCAGACCGCACCGAAACCGTGCGCGCGTCGGTCGAAGACGTGGAGTTCACGCTGGTGCTCACCATCGGCCTGGTGGTGATGGTGATCTTCGCGTTCCTGCGGAACCTGCGCGCGACGCTCATTCCTTCCATCGCGGTGCCGCTCTCGCTCGTGGGCACGTTCGGCCTGATGTACGTGTTCGGGTTCAGCCTCAACAACCTCTCGCTGATGGCGCTGACCATCTCGACCGGCTTCGTCGTCGACGACGCCATCGTGATGCTCGAGAACATCTCGCGCTACGTCGAAGAAGGAGAGACGCCGTTCGAAGCCGCGCTCAAGGGCGCGAAGCAGATCGGCTTCACCATCGTCTCGCTGACCGTCTCGCTGGTCGCCGTGTTGATCCCGCTGCTGTTCATGGGCGGGCTCATCGGGCGTCTCTTCCGCGAGTTCGCCATCACCTTGAGCGCGGCGATCGGCGTGTCGGCGGTGCTGTCACTCACGCTGACGCCGATGATGGCCGCGTACATCTTGAAACCCGAGCCGCCTCCAGAACAGCGCGGCTGGTTCTACACATGGTCGGAGCGCGCCTTCGACGGAATGGTCGCCGTCTACAAGACCGGCCTCATCTGGGTGCTCAATCACCAGCGCATCACGCTCGCGGCGACGGTCGGCACGGTGCTGCTCACCGGCTGGCTCACGCTGGTGATTCCCAAGGGTTTCTTCCCGATTCAAGACACCGGGCTCGTGCTCGGTGTCACGCAGGCCGACCCTGATTCGTCGTTCAAGAAGATGACCGAGCTGCAGGAGCGCGCGATTCAGATCGCGCTCGCCGACCCCGACGTCGAATCGGTCGCCGCGTTCATCGGCGCCGACGGCACGAACCCGACGACGAACACCGGCCGGCTCAACATCACGCTCAAGCCGCGCAGCGAGCGCAAAGAGAACGCGGCGGCGCTCATCGCGCGCCTGCAGCCGAAGCTGAACGAAGTCGAAGGCCTCACGGTGTTTCTGCAATCGAGTCAGGACCTGCAGATCGACAACCGGCTGAGCCGCACGCAGTTTCAATACACGCTCGAAGACGCGGAGAGCTCGGAGCTGCAGGAGTGGGCGCCGAAGATGCTCGCGAAGTTGCAGACGTTGCCGGAGCTGCGCGACGTCGCGTCTGACCAGCAGGACCTCGGGCCCGTCACGCACGTCACCATCGACCGAGACACCGCCTCGCGCCTCGGCGTCTCGACGCAGGCCATCGACGACACGCTCTACGACGCGTTCGGCCAGCGGCAGATCAGCACCATCTTCACGCAGCTCAATCTCTACCGGGTGATCCTCGAGGTGAAGCCCGGCTACGCGTCAGACGCGAAGTCGCTCGAGGCGCTGTACGTGAATGGCAACGACGGGCCGGTGGCGCTCTCGCAGGTCGCGCACATCGCGTCGGCGGAAGCGCCGCTCGCCATCGCGCATCAGGGCCAGTTCCGCGCGGTGACGCTGTCGTTCAACACCGCGCCCGGCGTTTCACTCGGTCAAGCCGTCGATGCGATTGATCAAGCGCGCATCGATCTCAACGTGCCTCCCGGCGTTCACGCGTCGTTCCAGGGCGCGGCGAAGGCGTTCAGCGACGCGCTCGCGAGTGAACCGCTGCTGATTCTGGCGGCGCTGGTCGTCGTCTACATCGTGCTCGGCGTTCTCTACGAGAGCTTCATCCACCCGCTGACGATTCTCTCGACGTTGCCGTCAGCCGGCGTCGGTGCGCTGCTGGCGTTGCAGGTCTGCGGCAGCGAGTTCTCCATCATCGCGCTCATTGGCATCATCCTGCTCATCGGCATCGTGAAGAAGAACGCGATCATGATGATCGACTTCGCGATCGAGGCGGAACGCGACCGCGGAATGAAGCCGCGCGACGCGATCTTCGATGCGTGTCTGCTGCGCTTCCGCCCCATCATGATGACCACCATGGCGGCGCTGCTCGGCGGTCTGCCGCTCGCGCTGGGTACGGGGACCGGTTCTGAGCTCCGCACGCCGCTCGGCATCAGCATCGTCGGCGGACTGCTGATTTCGCAGGTGCTCACGCTCTACACGACGCCGGTCATCTACCTCTTCATGCACC
>JBEHYH010000062.1:0-18460 GCA_048498275.1 Myxococcota bacterium
GGTCTCCGCGCAGTTGCTCGTGCTGGGTGACACCAGCCGCGCGATGTCTCCGCTCTTCGCGACGCCGGTCGATCTGCTCTCGGCAGACGTCTCGGTGCCGATGCTCGTCGTGAAGAGCCGCTTGCCGTTCCTCCCGTGGGCGCACGGTGATGGCCCGCTCAGGGTGCTGCTGGCCATCGACCATTCGTGGAACGCGTCGATCACCCGCGTCTGGTTGCAACAACTGTCGGCGTTCGGGCCGCTCGACGTGCTGGCGACGCACATCTGGTCGCCCGCCGAGGAGGGGAAACGCCTGCACACCGACAAGCCCACCGACGAGATGATCGCCGTGTGGGCCGAGAAGCTGCAGCGCGCGACCGAAGCGGGGCTCCGCGGGCTGCCGGGCAACGTGACGCTCAAGGTGCAGCTCGAGATCGGCCGCGGTCACATCGGGCGGCTGCTGATCGACCTCGCGAACCGCGACCAGCGCGACGTGCTGGTGATGGGCACGCATGAACACGGGCTGTTGAGCAGGCTCACCTCGGTGACGCACGAGGTACTGGCGGAAGGCGCGCAGTCCGTCGCGCTCATCCCCCAGGTGACGGTGAAGCCGGGCACGCGCACCTCGAAGGCGACCGCCTCCGAAGCGCGTCACTGAGCGGTGATGCCGAGCAGCGTTCGCCACAACTCTTCGTGGCCGATGCCCTCGTGTGACGAAAAGCCGACGAGCGCGTTCTCGGGGAGCTCCAACTGTTCCTGGAGCTTCTTGAGGCGCGGCTTGCGCGCGGCCTTGTTGAGGCGATCGAGCTTGGTGGCGACCACGAGGATGCGCGGCGGCTTGTCCTGGAGAAAGTCGAACATCTCCATGTCGTCGGACGTCGGGCCGACCTCGGCGTCGATGATCACCACCACCACCTTCAGCGTGTGCCGATCGCGGAGGTAGCTGTTGATCATCTTGTCCCACGCGATGCGTTCGTCTTTCGACACCTTCGCGAAGCCGTAGCCGGGGAGGTCGCACAGGCGCAGCGTGGTCTTCTTCGCGCGGTGCTCGAGCACCACGTCGAAGAAGTTGAGCGTCCTGGTGCGGCCCGGCGTGTTCGACACGCGCACCAGCTTCTTGCGGTTGGCGAGCGTGTTGATCATCGACGACTTGCCGACGTTCGAACGGCCGACGAACGCGACCTCGGGGGTCGGCTGGCGCGGGTATTCGTCGGGCTTGGTCGCGGTGGTGATGAACTCCGCGGAGAGGACCTTGATCATTTCGTCTGTGCCTTGCGCTTCTCGCGCTCCGCCGACCAGTGATCGATCGCTTTGAGCTTGGCGGCGAAGTCGAAGGTCTTGAGCGAAGGGCTCGCGTTGTCGTGGCAACTGCGGCACGACTTTTCGGTGGGGTCGAGCAGACCGACCAGCCGCGCGAGCTCGGGGTCTTTCATCACGTAGGTCGACGAGTAGTACTGGCCGCCGCCGTGACACGTCTCACAGGTGATGTTCTCGACCTTCTGATCGCCTTCGTTGGGCGAGTGGCACGACTGGCAGCGAACGTCTTTCTGCTGCTGCGGTGAGAGCACCTGCTTGGCGCGCGCGTGAGCCGAGTTCTGCCAGGCCGCGTACGCGTCGGGGTGGCACGCCTGACAGCTCTCGGGGCCCAGGTAGTCGTGCGCCGGCGCGGCGAGCGCGGCGAAGACGAAGATGACGAGAACGAGCCGTTGCATCGGGCGGCGGCAGTTAGCACCAAAACCTCGTGTAGAGTGCGGTTCGTGCGTTTCGCGCTCCTCTTGATGATGGTCTCGGGTGTGGCCATCGCCCGGCCATGGCAGGGCATCACGCCCGGCGGTTCGAGCTGCATCGACGTGGTCGGCAAATTCGGCGAGCCGACGAAGAAGACCTCGGCGCGCGGCCAGGAGGTGCTCATCTACAGCGGCCTCCAGGCGATCAGCGGCACCGCGCAGGCGCAGTTCAAGTGCGACCCGGCGACGAAGGAGGTGCAACGCATCGACGTGTACCCGGCGATGGCGCTCGAGGTGGAAAGCATCGAGCAGACCTACGGCATCGAGTGCGACCCCGACGAGCACCACGAGCCCTGCTACACGAAGAAGGAGACGCCGCAGCACCGGGTGTACTTCCTCTACGCAAAGGTGGGCCTCGCGATCTTCTTCAAGGAAGACAAGCGCACGGTGCAGTCGTTCACGTTCCTGCCTCCGGCTTCGTGATGCTGCTCTTCGGCCTGACGGGAGGGATCGCCACCGGAAAATCGACGGTGACGCAGATGCTGCGGGAGCTCGGCTTCCCCGTGATCGACGCCGATGCGCTGGCGCGTGAAGTGGTCGAGCCCGGCCAGCCGGCGCTCGCCGAGATCGAAAGGCGTTTCCCCGGCGTGGTGGAGGACGGGGTTTTGAATCGCGCGAAGCTCGGCGCGCTCATCTTCAAAGACGCCGGCGCGCGCGCGGCGTTGAACGCCATCACCCACCCGCGCATCCGTGAGCTGGCGCTGGAGAAGACGACCGCGCTGGCGAACTCCGGCGCGACGCACGCCCTCTACGACGCGCCGCTGCTCATCGAGAACCGGCTCCACGAGGGCATGAACGGCGTGATTCTGGTCACCTGTTCACCCGGGGTTCAGCTCGCGCGCTTGATGGCGCGTGATGGCCTCACCGAAGACGCCGCGCGCGCGCGCATCGCGTCGCAGATGCCGACCGACGAGAAGCGCAGACACGCGACGTGGGTCATCGACAACGGCGGCACCCGCGAAGAGACGCGCAAACAGGTCGAGGCGGTCGCGAGCGCGCTAAGGAGCATGCCCTCATGAGCTTCAACGCGTTCGTCACCGGCTACCCCGGCTTCATCGGCAAGCGCCTCGTGAAGTACCTCGCCGAGCAGAACCCGAAGGGCCGCATCACGTTGCTGGTGCAGCCGAAGTTCGTGAAGGAGGCCGAGGCGTACGCCGCGAAGATCTCCGGCGCGCGCATCGACATCCTCTCCGGCGACATCGTCGACATGCATCTGGGCCTCGCCGGCCCGGAATACCAACGGCTGGTCGACGACACGACGCACCTCTTCCACCTCGCGGCGATCAGCTACCTCGGCATGCCGAAGGAGACCGCGGAGCGGGTGAACGTCGGCGGCACGCGCAACGTCCTGGAGCTGGCGCTCGAGTGCAAGAAGCTCGAGCGGCTCGTGTACTTCAGCACCTGCTACGTCTCGGGCGATCGCGTGGGGGTGATCGCCGAAGACGAGCTCGAGCGGGGTCAGTCGTTCCGTACTCCCTACGAAGAGACGAAATACGAAGCCGAGCGGCTGGTGCAGCGCGCGAAAGACAAGCTTCCGATCACCGTCATCCGCCCGTCGACCGTGGTCGGAGATTCGGCGACCGGAGAGATCGATCGCTTCGAAGGGCCCTACTACCTCGGCATGTTGCTGGTGCTCTCGCCGCTGGTGTTGCCGCTGCCTCTCCCGGGCAACGGCGTCGCGCCGCTCAACGTGGTGCCCGTCGATTTCGTGGTGAAGGCCACGTGGTCGTTCGCGAAGAACCCCGCGGCCGCCGGCAAGACGGTGCACCTCGTCGACCCGAACCCGATGAGCGCGCGGCGCGTGTACGAGTTGATCGCCGAACGCGCGAACAAGAAGCTGCCTCGCTTCAGTCTCCCCGCGCGCGCGGCTGACTGGTTCTTGCGAATGCCCGGCGTCGAGAAGCTGGCGAGGCCTCAACGCGCGGCCGTCGCGTACGTGAATCACCTCGCGCTCTACAACTGCCACACCGCGCTCGAGCTGCTCGACGGCACGGGCGTGAAGTGCCCTCCGTTGACCACGTACCTCGACAAGCTCATCGATTTCGCGCTCGCCACGTGGAAGTCGCGGCAGGCGGCGGGCGAAGCCGACGTCGACGATCCCCTCGATCGTCCGGCGCGCTGAAAGTAAGAGCGGCTCCCATGAGTTACTCGGTGGGAGACACGTTCACGTTGACGCGCACCTGCGACCCGTACCGGCCGCTGTACTACGCGGCGGCTTCCGGCGACTTCAACCCGATTCACATCGACCCCAAGGTCGGTGCTGAAGCAGGGCTCGGCGGCGTCATTCTTCAAGGCCTGTGCACGCTGGCGTGGGCGGTCGATTCGTTCGCGCGCTACCTGGGCGACCCGGGCCGCGTCGCGGGCATCGAGGTGCGCTTCTCGCGGCCGGTCGCCCCGAATGACGTCGTCACCTACGCGGGCAAAGTCACCGCCATCGACGACGGCGTGCTGACCGCGGAGATCGAAGCGACCAACCAGCGCGGCGAGACCATTCTCAAGAACGTCACCGTGAAGGGCCGGGTGTAGTCATGGCCATCGACCCGAAGTTCATCGGCCGCGAATACGGCCCGTTCACCTACGAAGCCGGCGCCGAGAAGATGCGCGAGTTCGCGTTCGCCATCGGCGGAGGCATTCCGTCGACGGGGTTCTCCGCCACCAGGCCGCCCGAAGGGCTGAGCCCGCTGCTGCACGATGCGGCAGCCGCGAAGGCCGGCCCGTACGGCTCGCTCATCGGCTTCCCCACGTTCGCGGTGACCTTCGCGATTCGCCCGTTCGCCGACGCGTGCATCGACCCTGAGTTGAAGGTGAATCTGCTGCGCCTGGTGCACGGCGAGCAGCAGTTCGAGTTTCACGAAGTGGTGAAGCCGGGAGACACGCTCACCACGCGCGGCAAGATCACCGACATCGTGGCCAAGCGTTCGCTCGACTTCCTCGAGGTGACCACCGAAACGCACAACCAGCACGGCAAGCTGGTGGTGCGCGCGAAGTGGACCGCGATCATCCGCGGCTGATCACGCCCTCGTCGATCAACTGCGCGAGAATGCGGGCGGTGTCCATGCGCGACATGCCCGAGACCGAGAAGAGGTCGTCGAAGGTCACCGAGCCGTCGATCTGCGCGAGCACGAAGCCCGCGCGGTGATCGAGGTTGAGCCAGATGATCTCGTCGTCCTTCAGCAACACCCGGGGGATCGCCTCGAGCTTGCCGAGCTTCGACTCGAACATGCGCAACAGCGTCGCTTCGCTGCGCTCCTTGAGCGCGACCACTTCAGGGTCGGTCGGCGCCAGCGTGCTGGCCTTGATGATCAGCTCCATCGCGCCGGTGTGGTCGTCGAGATCGAGCAGATCCTTCGCGCCGCGGAGGATGATCTTCAGCTCGTCTTTCGCGGTCGGCGGCGCGCGGGTGATCTTCGAATCAGAGACGATCAGATCGAGCGCGCCCTCATCGGGCGGCATCTCGATCTTGATGCCGGGGTTGGTGCGCTGGTCCCACGCTGATTCGGCGCTGGGCGCGAGGGCCGGCGAGGGCCGCGGCACCATCGGCTCCGCGTAGTCTGACGCCGACGGAGACCAGCCCCACGCGGTGCTGGTGTCGTCGCTCGCTTCGTCCACCAGCTCTTCGACGGGCTCTTCCTTCTCGGCGTCTTCACCCAGCACGACCGCCTTCCCGAACTGGGGAATGGTCTGTTTCGACGCCGGCTTCTCGGCCTCGATCACGATGTCGTGGCCGGTCTGCGACGGCGATGACTCCGCGGGCTCCGATTCGATGACGATGTCGCGGCTGAACTGCGGCAGCGTGGCGCGCGACGGCCGTTGTTCAGGTTCAGGAGCCGCCTCCAGCACGACGTCGCGGCTGAACTGCGGCATCGTGGTGCGCGGCGCGGGCACCTTCGAGAGGTCGGGCTTCTCGAGAAAGAGCTGCGTCGTCTTCGCCTTCTTCTCGGGGAACATCTGCATCGTCCCCGGCCTGGCGTCTTCCGGGTAGAGCCGCATGGTCCCCGACTTCGAAGACTCCATGGTGACGGGAGCGATCGTCGGAATCGGGCTGGGCGCGCCGGTGAGCCGGCCCCAGTCACCGTCGAGATCAGGCTCCGCCCGCGGCGGCGGTGGAGGCGGCGGTTCGGGCACCTGGGGGATCGCCGGCAGCTCCGCCGAACCCGCGAGGTGCTCCAGGGCCTGAATGTTGTCGGGGTCGAGCTTCAGTGCGCGCTCGAACAGCTTGTTGGCGCCCTCGATGTCGCCCGAGAGCTTGAGCCAGATGCCGGCCTCCACCAACTGAGCCGCGCGTTCACTGCTCACATGCCCGCCTTCGTGAGAACGCCCTTCGCCACCGTGACGTTGCGATTGAGCACGTCGATCGCGTCGAGCACCGTCTTCAGGTTCGGCGACTTCATCGCGAACCTCGCGCGCTCGAACGCTTCAGCGGCGCGCTTGTCGGCGTCGCGGCCGAAGTCGGCGCCGGCCGCCTTCTTCACCCTGGGCAGCAGATCGGTGAGCTCCTTCACCAGCCCATCGAGCTCCTGATGCTTGAGCTTCACCTCTTCTTCGGCGCGGGCCTCGAGCATCAGGTCGGCCTGCTCGTCGAGGATCTGCTTGAGCTCGTCTTGCGTCAGGCCGCCGCTCGCGGTGACCTGAATCGACTGCTGCGCGCCGGTTTCCTTGTCGCTCGCCGAGACCGACACGATGCCTTCGGAGTTGATCTCGAACTTCACGTCGATCTCCACCTCGCCGCGCGGTGCCTTGCGCAGCCCGGTGAGCACGAACTCGCCGAGCAGCTCGTTGTGGTGCGCGACGTCGCTCTCGCCCTGGAGCACCATGATCTTCACGGTCTCCTGCTGATCGCGCGAGGTGTTGAAGACCTCGGTGACCGAGGTCGGCACCGTGGTGTTCTTGGGGATCAGCCGGCGCACGTACCCGCCGGCGATGGCCACGCCGAGCGACTGCGGCGTCACGTCGAGCAGCACGACCTCGGTCGCGTCGTTGGTGAGCGCTTCGGCCTGCACCGCCGCGCCGAGCGCGACGACCTCATCGGGGTGCACGCCCTTCGACGGGTCACGGCGGAAGTAGCCCTTCACCGCGTCCTGCACGGCGGGCATGCGCGTCATGCCGCCCACCAGAATCATCTCGCGGAGATCGATGGGTTTGACCTTCGCTTCGTTCAGCACCTGTTCGCAGTGCGTGATGGTGCGCTCGATCAAGTCGGTGCAGAGCGACTCGAGCTTTTCGCGCGAGAGCACCTTCTGCAGATGCAGCGCCGAACCGCCGCCGGCCGGCGTGAAGATGAACGGGAGGTTCACCTGCGTTTCACGCGCGGTCGACAGCTCGATCTTCGCCTTCTCGCCCGCGTCCTTGAGCCGCTGCAACGCCATCGGGTCTTTGCGGAGGTCGACGCGGTACTCGCGTTCGAACTCGTCAGAGAGCCAGTTGATGATGCGATTGTCGAAGTCTTCGCCGCCGAGGAACGTGTCGCCGCCCGTCGCGATGACGTCGAACACCCCGTTGCCGATCTCCAGCACCGAGATGTCGAACGTGCCGCCGCCGAGGTCGAAGACCGCGATCTTCCCGTTGATGCCCTTGCCGAAGCCGTACGCGAGCGCCGCGGCCGTGGGCTCGTTGATGATGCGCAGCACCTCGAGGCCCGCGATCTTGCCGGCGTCTTTGGTCGCCTGACGCTGACCGTCGTTGAAATACGCGGGCACGGTGATGACCGCCTTCTTCACCGGCTTGCCGAAGAAGGCCTCCGCGTCGGCCTTGAGCTCCTTGAGCACCATCGCGGAGAGCTCGGGCAGCGAGAACGCCTTGTCGCCCAGCTTCACGCGCACGTCGTCGTGGTCGCCGGCCTCGACGGGGTACGGCACCGACTTGAGCGCCTGTTGAACCTGCGGGCTGCTGAACTTGCGGCCGATGAGCCGCTTGCTCGCGTACACCGTGCCCTGCGGGTTGGTGATCGCCTGCCGCTTCGCGATCGAGCCGACCAGCGTCTTGCCGGTCTTCGCTTGCGCGACCACCGAGGGCAGCAGGTTGGAGCCTGACCTCAACCGGATCACGACGGCAGTACCTGACTGCACCGTCGCGACGACGCTGTTGGTGGTTCCTAGATCGATCCCGATGACGGGTTCACGGTCGCCTGCCATGTGTGCGGTGAGCCTAGAACGCCCTCGGCACTTCTCGCATTTTTAAGACCCGGTTACGCCCGGCGCCGACTTCTTCGACTGGAGCGTACCCGCCCGCGCACCCGCCAGAACGGTGCGCACCGCGAGCGTGAGCCATCGCTCGTCGAGATGCGCCGAGCGCTTCGCGTCGACGATCGCCCGCACCAGATGGAGCACCAACTGCGGCTCCGTGCCCCGCGGGATCTCCCCGCGTTCGACCGCGCGAGTCACCATCGCGCGCCACGCGTCGCTGCGCTCGGTGACGGCCGTACCGAGGATCGCCGCGACCTCCGGGCGAGAACGCTCTTCGACCAGCCGCGCCCAGGCGCGCCCCTCGGGCTTCCGCGCGACCTTGAATCGCCGCGAGAACGCCTCGACGAGATCGCGCTCCAGCGAACCGGTGTCGGGCAACGGCTGCGCTTTGAGCGGTCGCCGCATTCGCTCGACCAGCGCGGTGATCAGCGCCGCGCGCGTCGGCCAGCGCCGGTACACGGTCGTCTTGTTCACGCCGGCCCGCACGGTGACCTGCTCCATGCGAAAGCCGGAGTACCCGGACGCCGCCAGCTCGACCGTCGCCGCGTCGAACACCTTGCGCACGACCTCGTCACTTCGTCCTCCGAGCACTCCCTGCGTACGGCGCGCCATGTGGTGGTCATAGCAGACGGCAACTCACAGTTGCCATCATGACGAAGCAACGCCTAGCGTCCACACTTGGCAACATGGAGTTGCCATCAAAGAAAGGACCATTCATGACCTGGCAGCTCGGCGTGGCGTACTTCTTCGGAGGCCTCTTCCTCGCCAACTTCACCCCGCACTTCATCGCGGGCGTGTCGGGGCGCGCGTTTCACACGCCGTTCGCGACGCCTCCGTTTCGCGGCGTGTCGCCGCCGTCGGTGAACATTCTCTGGGGGCTGTTCAACCTGATGCTCGCCTATGTGCTGCTGATCGTGGTCGGAGCGCTCGAGCTGCATGACGTCGGGCACGTCGCGGTCGCCGCCGTGGGCTTCAGCCTCGGCGCGCTGTTCATCGCGCGGTCCATCAGCAGGCTGCAGCGTGAAGCGGCGCGCAGATGACCTCGTTCGCGCACGACGACGCGCAGCTCGCCGCGGCGTACGAACGTGAGAGCGAGCTGCAGTTCGAGAGCGGCAAGCGGCTCCTCGAAGGGCTCGCGCTCGAGGCATCTGCGCGGGTTCTCGACGTCGGCTGCGGTACCGGCCGGCTCACGCGGTGGCTCGCCGACGAGCTCGGCGCGAAGGCACACGCTGTCGACCCGCTCGAGCCCCGCATCGCCCTCGCCCGCTCACATCAAACCGCGGCGCGGTTCGATCTCGGTCGCGCCGAAGACCTGCGCGCGTTCGATGACCAGACCTTCGACGTGGCGTGCCTGTCTTCGGTGTTGCATTGGGTTTCAGACAAGCGCGGCGCCTTCACGGAGCTCCACCGCGTTCTCCGGCCGGGCGGCCGCCTCGCCATGACCACGCTCGCGCACGAGCTCTCGGCCGCGAGCACCATCGGCCGGCTGCTGCCGCGAACAGGCACCTCGACGCGCCGGGCGTGTACGACGACCGAGCTGCTGACGTTGCTCCTCGAGAACGGCTTCGAGCCGCTCGAGCTCCACGTGACGCAGACCACGAATGAATACGACAGTGGTGAGGCCTTCGTCGCGTTCGCGGAAGCGAGCTCGTTCGGGAATCTCTTCGCCTCGGCAAGCGCCGACCAGCGTGCGTCGCTGCGCGCCGGCCTCGCCTCGACGCTCGGGCCGAACCGCGTCGTGATGCGTGGCTGGAGCCTGAGCTGCGTCGCGCGGCGCGCTTAAGACTTCTTCTTGCCGCCGCCGAGCCGCTCGGCCTCTTCAGCGTGCTTCTTCGAGAGCGCCTTCATGCCCGCCGCCGCGAGCAGCCGCGAGAGCAGCAGGCGATAGTCGGCGTTCGTCGGCGCGGCATCGACCGCCTTCTGCGCGAACCCGGTCGCCTCACGCGGGTCTGCGCCACGGCGCTCGAGCAACTGCGCCACTTTGGAGGCCGCCTTGTGATGCGACGACTCCGCCGACACCGCCGAACGGAGCGCGCTCAACGCCGCGTCGTCGTCTCCCGCCTCCAGCGCGACCATGCCGCGCTTGAAATTCTCTTCGGCGCGCGCGTGGTCCATGTTCTTGCGGGCTTCGACCAGCAGCGCCTTGAGCTCCGTGTTGTTCGGCTCCGCCTGCGAAGCCTGATTGGCGATGGAGAACGCCTGACTGAATTCGCCCTTCGCGAGCGCCTCACGCACGCGGCGCACGGTGTCGATCTGCCGGGTCGCGCGAGACAGGTAGGGGTGATGCGCGAGGCGTTTGCGCCGCTCCTCGTCGCGAGACTGCGCGGTCTGCTCGCGGGCGATCGACGACGGCGAGCTCTTCGCGGCGGCCGGCGCCGACAACCCGAGGCCGGGGTTCGCGGCGATCCACGCGGCGCGGCGATCTCCGTCAGACAGCGTCTGGCTCGCTTCGACCAACCGGTGAAACACGCGGTCGAGCTTCTGCTTGAAGGGCCCGAGCTTCTTGCCGAAGTAGCGGTCGGGGTGGAACTTGAGCGACAGCTCGCGGAACGCTGCGCGCACCTGATCTGGAGTGGCGCCGTTCTCGACGCCCAGCACCTCGAAGTGGTTGGGGTTCGAGACTTTCGCCTCCAATGCGTTGATTTCGCGCTGTCGCGCGTCGTCGAGATCGACTTTCTCGTCAGCCACAGGTGTTTCCGCCCAAGCTACAAAATCACAGAGAACGCTCGAAGATGGCAAGACCTTCTGCGAGCTGCTCACGCGTCACGAGATACGACGGCGCGAACCGCACCGTCTTTTCACCCGCGGTGTTCACGAGCAGGCCGTTGTCTCTACAGCGAGCCTGTACGTCAGCCGCCAGGCCTTCGACTTCGATGCCCCAGAGCATGCCGCGGCCGCGCACGTCTTTGATGCGTTGCGGGTGGCGCTTCTGAATCTCCAGCGCGAGTGAATGGAAGTACTCGCCCTTCTCCGTGGTCTCCTGGAGCTGCGCGGGCGAGGTCGCGATGTCCCACGTCGCGATGGCCGCGGCGCACGCGACCGGGTTGCCGCCGAACGTCGAACCGTGCGTGCCTGACGGGAGCGCCTTCGCGGTCTCGCCGCTGCACACCATCGCGCCGATGGGCAGCCCATTGCCGAGCGACTTCGCGAGCGAGAACGCGTCGGGGACGATGCCGTCGTGCTGGTGGCCGAAGAGCTTGCCGGTGCGGCCGGTGCCCGTCTGCACTTCGTCGATCATCAACAGCGCGCCATTCGCCGTGCAGAGCTCACGAAGCGCTTTCAGGAAACCGGCGGGCGCGGGCTTCACGCCGCCTTCGCCCTGAATCGGCTCCACGAGGATCGCCGCGGTCTTGTTCGACACGAGCTTCTTGAGACCCTCGAGGTCACCGAGCTTCGCGTAGACGAACCCCTGCGGCAGCGGCTCGAACCCCGCCTGATATTTCGGCTGCGCGGTCGCGGTGACGGTGGCCAACGTGCGCCCGTGGAAGCCGCCCTCGAAGGTGATGATCTCCGAGCGTTCTTTCTCACCCTTGATCTCGTGCGCGTAGCGGCGCGCGAGCTTGATGAGCGCCTCGTTCGCTTCAGCGCCTGAATTGCAGAAGAACGCGCGCGCCCCCGGCAGCCCGCTGGCCTTCGTGAGGCGCTGCGCGAGGTGAATCGACGGCTCCGTGTAGAAGACGTTCGACGCGTGCCAGAGCGAATCGAGCTGCTTCTTCGCGGCGGCCGTGACGCCCGGGTGGCAGTGACCGAGACAGCACGTGGCGATGCCGGCGATCAGGTCGAGGTAGCGCTTGCCCTCCGCGTCCCACAGCTCGCTGCCCTGGCCGCGCACCAGCACCATCGGCGGCTGCTTGTAATTCTGGAGGAGGACTTCCTTCGCCTCGTGGACCAGTTCGTCGGTTCTGCTCATGGAGCGCCTTTTAGAGGATGTAGCGGGAGAGGTCTTCGTCTTGCGCGAGCTGGCCGAGCTTCTTTTTCACCAGCGCCGCATCGACCACGTATTCGCCGGGCGTCTCACTCGCTGAGAACGCGACCTCGTCGAGCAGCCGCTCCAGCATCGTGTGGAGCCGCCGCGCCCCGATGTCTTGCGTGCGCGCGTTCACCTGCGCCGCGAGCCGCGCGATCTCGTCGATGGCGTCGTCTTTGAAGACCAGCGTCACGTTCTCCGCCGAGAGCAGCGCCGCGTACTGCTTGAGCAGCGAGTTCTTCGGCTCACGCAGGATTTTGACGAGATCGGCGTTGCTGAGCGCTTCGAGCTCGACGCGAATCGGAAACCGGCCCTGCAGCTCGGGAATGAGATCAGACGGCTTGCTCACATGGAACGCGCCGGCCGCGATGAAGAGCACGTGATCCGTCTTCACCTGGCCGTACTTGGTGTTCACGCTGCTGCCTTCGACGATCGGCAGCAGATCGCGTTGCACGCCTTCGCGCGAAACGTCGGGGCCGCCTCCGCCCTTGCCTTCGCGGCTGGCGATCTTGTCGATCTCGTCGAGGAAGATGATGCCGTCTTCCTGCGCGCGCTTGAGCGCTTCACGGTTCACGCGATCTTCGTCGACGAGCTTGCCCGCCTCTTCGCCCTTGAGGAGCTCGAGCGCGTGACTCGCGTTCACCCGGTGCTTCTTCGTGCGACGCCCGAAGCCCGGCATGTTCTTGAAGAGATCGCCGATATTCACGCCGACTTCTTCAGCGCCCTGCCCGCCGAAGTTCTTCATGAACATCATGTTGGTGTCCTGAAGCTCCATCTCGACGAAGGTGTCGTCGAGCGTGCCAGCGCGGAGCTGCGCGCGCAGCTTCTCGCGATCACCTTCGTTGAGCCGCGGCGAGCTCACGCCGTTGCCGCCCTTGAGCAGCTCCCACAGACGATCTTCGGCGTGTTCGATCGCGCGCTCGTCGACGCGCTTGAGCTCTTCATCGCGCACCAGCGCGATGGAGTTCTCGATGAGATCACGCACCATCGATTCGACGTCGCGGCCGACGTAGCCCACCTCGGTGAACTTCGAGGCCTCGACCTTCACGAACGGCGCGCCGGCGAGCTTCGCCAGTCGCCGCGCGATCTCGGTCTTCCCCACACCGGTCGGCCCGATGAGGATGATGTTCTTCGGCGTGATGTCGTCGCGCATCTCGGGCGACGCGTGCTGACGGCGCCAGCGATTGCGCAACGCGATGGCCACCGCGCGCTTCGCGTCGTTCTGACCGACGATGTAGCGATCGAGTTCAGCGACGATTTCCTTCGGCGTGAGCGACGACTTCATTCACAGCTCCTCGAAGGCGAGGTTGGTGTTCGTGTAGATGCAGATGTCGGCCGCGATTTTCAGCGACTGTTCGACGATCTGCTTCGCGTCGAGCGTCGAGTGCGTCTTCAACGCGCGCGCCGCGGCCAATGCGTAGCTGCCGCCGGAGCCGACCGCCGCGATGCCGTCTTCAGGCTCGATGACGTCGCCCGCGCCGGAGAGGATGAACGTCTTCTCTTTGTCGGCGACGACGAGCAGCGCCTCGAGGCGTCGGAGGAAGCGATCGGTGCGCCAGTCCTTCCCGAGCTCCACCGCCGCGCGCGCCAGGTTCTTCTGATGTTCTTTGAGCTTCGCGTCGAAACGCTCGAAGAGCGTGAACGCGTCGGCCGTGCCTCCCGCGAAGCCGGCGATGACCGAACCGTCTGCGAGCCTGCGCACCTTGCGCGCGTTGCCCTTCATCACCACTTTGTCCAACGTGACCTGACCATCGCCGCCGAGAACGACCTTGTTGTCGCGGCGCACGCAGAGAATCGTCGTCATGCGTGAAGCTCTAACGCAGCGGAGCGGGTTGTCACATTGACTCTTCGGGGCGGTACGTTCGCGGCATGCGCTTCGTCGTGCTGGTGTTGGTGTTGGCCGGTTGTGTTCGTGACGCTCCGGGCTCCGTCGCCCGCTGCGCCTCGTGCGAGAACCTCATCGAGCCGCAGGCCGCGATGTCGAACGCTCGACGCTTCGGGCCGTGCCGTGTCGAAGTTCGCAAGGGCGACGGGTGTTGCCTCGTTCGCTGGGACGTCGCTCCGAAGGACGGTGATTCCGGTTCGACGTTTGACCCCACGAGTGTCTCGCTGTGCGTGGGCGAGAAGTTCACGGTTTGCGGCGAAGAGATCGAATGCGCGCCGTAGTCGCCGTTCTGGTTCTTTCCGGCTGCGTTCGTACGAACGCCCCGCTGGTGCTCGTCGCGCGCTGCACGAGCTGTGAAGACGTCGTCGAACCGACGCTCGGAATGTCGAACTACAAACAGGTCGGCGACTGCCGCTACGAAGTGCGCACAGGCGACGCCTGCTGCCTCGTGCGTTTCGACATTGAACCGCCGCGAAAGTCAAAGCCGGAGCGCGTGGTCACTCACACCAGCGACGGCGGCTTCTCCGTCCCCGTCAACGCCACGATCTCCGAGCAGACCTTTCAGCCGACGAAGGTGTCTCTCTGTCCCGGCGAGACCTTCACGGTGTGCGGCGAAGAGCTCAAATGCACGCCGTGAACTACGGGTCGAGCGCTCCGCCGTCGTGAAATTGTGACGGAGGAAAACCTTCGAGGCTCGCCGGTGGCGCCGCGAAACCATTCAACACATCGACCGCGTGAAACACGTCGCCCACTTCGTAGAAGTTGATCATCACGAAGTTGGGGATGCGCTGCTGTGACTGTCGGCACGTCCAGACGCGATCGATGAAGAACGGGTCGAAGTTGATGAGCTGCGCGTGCTTCGCCGTGGGGATGATTTCGTCTTCGAGGTACGTGTCGACGACGTAGAGGCTGTTGCCCTCCTGCCCGCGGTCGGCGCCGCAGCGCGCGAAATCGGCGGGCGTCTGATTGTTCCACGGCGTCTCGTAGGTCCATTCCCACCGCGGGAGCAGCCACGGGTACGAGCTGCCCGACGTGTCATCGAGCAGCGCAACGAGCGGAGTTCCTCCATCGAGCAACACACCCAACGTCGGCCACGGTTCGCCTGCGGCCTGAACCCGCACGCGAGCCGAGAGCCCGGCATCGACGATCGCGTTTCCGAGATCATCCGCGGTCACCGTGTGGTCAGCGCGCTCCAGCAGCAACACGACCACTTCGCTCTGATTCGCATCGATGAACCGCGCCACATCACGCAGCTCGCCCGCGAACTCGCGCTGACCGATCTCACACAAGCCATGACACACCGAGATGATCGCGCCCGCGTCGGTGCTCACGTCGTCCCACGACATGACTTCGAAGTGCAGCACGCGAATGCCGTCGTGCAGTTGCCGCGAAACCGAGTGCGTCTGCCCCGGCGCTCCGAAGCCTTCGTCGGTGTTCGAATACGAATTGTGAGTACCCGCGAACGCGACTTCATCGAGCCGGCGGGCACACAACTCTTCATGACCGTTGCACTTGAGCGGCTCCGGTTGCTGTTGCGGAGCCGGACACCCTGCGAACGCGACCAGCGCGAAGAGCGAAAATCTCACTGCGCGCAAAGATACGCGATGCATTCCGCCTGCGCGGCGGCGTTCGCGCACGAGCCGAACGTGAACGAATTGTAGGTCGTGAAGGTGTCGACCGCGGTGCCGGAGCCGCAGGCCGACGTGTCGGGAACACACAGCCCCTGCGTGCCCACGCGCGGAACGCAGAACGCCTGGCTGCAGCTCGCGTCGCTCTGGCACGCCGGGTACCCGAAGCCGCGCAGACCGCACGCCTTGTCGTTGTCACACTCGGGAGCGACGACCTCGAAGCCATAATCGACCTGCGTGGTGTTGCACGTCGAGTTCGCGGAGCTGAACTCCACGCGCACGGTGAACGAACCGGTCGCGGTCGCGGTACCGGTGATCGTGCCTCCGTCGAACGAGAAGCCGTCGAGGTCGCCGCTGACGACGCGCGCTGAAATGCCACTCGGAACTTCCAGCAACGATGCGGAGACAGGGAACTCCGACGCGAAACGCGTCGTACCCGTCGTCACGCTCTTCTCGCAATCGAGCTTCGACTGACCCGAAGGTTCACCGCACGACGGCAGCACCACGAGAATCACCACCAACGCAGACCGCATATCGAAGCCTCCTTGATTCAACGTTTGCGAAGACCGACCAGGTAAATCTCCATGCTCGCGCCGCGCGTTGCTTCGGGGCGCACGACTTTCACGTCTGAGAAGAGTTGCCGCAGCTCTTCGCGCAGCTCCTCGAAGCCGCCGCCCATGAACAACTTGGCGATGAAGTGACTGCCGACGCGGCCGCGGTTGCGCGACACGTCGAGCGCGATGCCAACCAGCCGCAGCGAGCGCGCTTCGTCGACGTCCTTGATGCCGGTGGTCTTCGGCGCGAGGTCGGAGACCACGACATCGACAGGCCCCGGGTGCAGCGCTTCGAGTTGCTTCTGAAAGTCATCGCCCAGCACGTCGAGCACCGCGGTGACGCAGTTCGGCCGGCCGAGCGGTTTGATGGCGGCGAGATCGACTCCGGTCACGTGCCCGGTGGGGCCGACCTCGTTGAGCATGATCTGCAGAAAGCCGCCGGGCGCCGCGCCGAGGTCGACGACCGTCTGGCCCTTCTTGAAGATCGAAAAGCGCTTGGCGATCTCCTCGATCTTGAACGCGCTGCGCGCGCGAAGACCTTCCTCTTTCGCTTTGCGGAAGAAGTAGTCCTTCGGTTGATACGGACGTTTCGCCATTCGCCAGCTTCCCCTACTCCAACCGCTCCGCTTCGGAGCAGCAGAGTTTCAGGGCGCCGCGGCGGGCGTGCCGTTCTCGGCCGACATGTCGTCGCCGTTGGCCGCGCTCTTCACCTTCTCGAAGAGCTTGATGTACCGCGTACCGGCGTACTCCTTCACCTTCTCGACGTTGATGCGCTTCGCGGAGCCCTGCGTGATGAGCGCCTGGAACACGCGCGTCTTCGGCGCCGACTTGTCTTGCGCCCACACCGTCAGCGTCGAGGCGATCGGGCACGCTTCAGCGGCGCGCGCGGCGGCGAAGCTGGCTTCGACGGGCAGCTTCTCCTGATCGTCGTTGAACCACTGCACATAGGCGACGCCCTGCGCGGCGGTAGCGTCGAACTCGAGGCGGCCGATCTTCCCGGCGAGCTCACCGGAGCCGAACACCTCCTTCAGGTTCGCCTCGCACTTGGCCTTCACGTCGCCCGCGGCGTCGCCCTTCGCGACGGCGCTCTGCAGATCTTTCAGCTTGTAGCCCGCGTCCTTCGCGATGGCCGGCAGTTGCTTGTCGGCCTTCATCGCCTGCACGCGCGCGTCGCTCATCGCAGACTTGTACTGCTGGTACATGCGGAACTCGTCTTCACTCAGACCGAGCGGCTCGGCGGCGAAGGCGGAGAACGAAACGGCGAGGACGGCGGCGGCGAACAAGCGGTGCATCAGTGTGAGACCTCCGGAAAAATCGGTCGCGTTATAATCGAGCCATGCCCGGATGCGGAAGGTGCGGAACGAAATTGGATTCCATGTTCAACCAGCCGGGCCGGAACGACGTGTGCCCGGGCTGTGGAGCCGATCTGCACGCCTGTATTCAATGCCGCCACTACGACGAGACCGTCGCCAAGGAATGTAAGGAACCTTTTGCGGAGGTCCCGTTGGATAAGTTGGACGCAAACTTCTGCGACCTCTTTCAGATCGGTGAAGGCGGCAAGCGCGCTTCAGGCCCGAGCCGCGATGCGCTGCTGTCGGCGGCGGAAGCGCTCTTCAAGAAGTAGCAACGCGAGCGCGGGGAACAACGCGGGCGCGGCGGAGCAGCCCTTCTTTTGCGGCGGCCCGACTCCACACGCGACCGGTGCACAGCCGTCGCCTGATGCGCAGATCGTTTCGTTGCACTGATCTGTCTCGGGCGCTTCGAGCGTCGCGTCGATCGAGCCATCGTCGTTCACCTTGATGTCGCTCACTTTGAAGCCCGGAGTGCCGCCATCGTAGAGCGTGCCTTCGAACGTCGAGCCGGTGACAAAGAGATCGCCCGCGCCGAACTTCTTGCCCGCTTCGATCTCATGTTTGCCGTCGGCCTGCTGGAGCCCGATATACGGGTGCCACGGGTTGCAGTTCACGCAGTCGAGAAGACGGTTCACGAACGTGCCCTCCTCGCTCGACAGCTTCACGCTGCGATCGACGTGGAAGATGGCGAGCCCGCGTTCAGGCAGCGCGCGATCGAACGAACCGCCGGGCCCGCGATTCTCGATGAGGAAGTACTCGTCGCCGACGCCGAGGCGGAAGATCTGGCCGCTCGATTCGACCGGCGAGATGTGGAGCTGTTGCTTGCCCTGAATCTGGTACCAGTTGCCCCAGCGCAGACGGAAACGCGTCTCCGCGTCAGGCAGCGGGATCGCGGGGTCGTAGTACCAGGCGCCCATCTGCGAGAGGAACAGCCCGTCGTACTTGTCTGACTCGTCGTAGAGGTCGGTGAGCCCGAGGATGTGCCCGAACTCGTGCACCATCACGTACTTGTCTGAATCGCCGGCGATCGCGAGGTGACCGATCTTGATCTTTTTTCGATTCGGGGATGCAACGGGCTGATCGTTCATGGAGAAACAGCCCGTTTCCTTAGTGAGTGCGGCTTTTC
>JBEHYH010000063.1:0-18418 GCA_048498275.1 Myxococcota bacterium
ACTTGCAGGTCGGTCAGACCGGCAAGGTCGTGGCTCCGCAGCTGTACATCGCGGCCGGCATCAGCGGCGCGATTCAGCACGTGGCCGGCATGAAGGGCAGCAAGACCATCGTGGCGGTGAACAAGGACCCTGAGGCGCCCATCTTCCAGGTGGCCGACTACGGGCTCGTCGCCGACCTCTTCAAGGCGCTGCCGGAGCTGCAGGCCGCCGTGAAGGCCGCGAAGTAATTTTCTCCGCGAGGAGAATGCCGGGGTGAGGGCCGAGAAGGTTCTCACCCCGTTTTCTTTTTCGAACATGTACGGCGAGACCACTCCAGTCAGCGACGCGACGCTGCTCCCGCTGGGCATTCACCGGCTGGAGATCCCCGTGCCCTTCGTCGAAGCGGGCGGGCCGGCGAACGTCTACGCCATCGAAGACGCCGACGGCCGGTGGTCGCTGTTCGACTCGGGCATCGGCACGCCCGAGGGAGTCGCCGCGCTGCGCGCGCAGGCGTCTGAACGCGGCATCGACTTGAAGCGCCTCTCGCGCATCGTCGTGAGCCACGGGCACCTGGACCATTTCGGCAACGCGCAGCAGCTCTCTGAAGAATCAGGCGCGCGCGTGTTCGTGCATGAAGCCGACGCGGCGAAGATTCGCGGTGAGCAGCGCTACTCCACCGAGCTCGTGAAGCACCGCGCGTATTACGAAAAACAGACTGGAGTTCCCGGCGAGGTGCTCGAAGAAATCTCCACGCGTCGCGCGCAGTCTCGTGAGAACACGCGCTACGTCGAGCGCGAACGCATCGGCTTCGTGAACGACGGCGACGTGCTGCACTTCAAACACTTCGACGCGACGGTGAAACATCTGCCGGGTCACACGCCGGGGCTCATCTGTCTGCACGCTGAAGCGAAGCGCGTCTTCTTCGCCGATGATCACGTGCTCGCGCGCGTCTCGCCGAACCCGGTGTTGGACCTCTCGCAGGGCGAAGGCGAGACGAAGTTCCGCGCGCTCGTGAGTTACCTGCGCGGCGCCACGTGGGTGCGGAATCTCGACCTCGACGCGGTGCTGCCCGGCCACGGCCCGGCGTTCATCGGTCATCGTGAACTGCTCGACGGGCTCTTCGCGTTCTACGTGCGGCGCCAGACGAAGCTGCTCGACGCGCTGACCGAACCGAAGAGCGTGTTCGAATTGCTGCCGGCGATTTTTCCGCGGCGAGATCACGCGCGCTTGATGCTGATGATCTCGGAGGTGCTCGCGAACCTCGAAGTCATGGAAGAGCGACACCAGGTGAAGCGGCTCACTTCCGGCGACGGAGTGACCCGTTACACTCGCGTGACATGAAGAACGCGTTCCTCGCCGCGCTCACTTTCAGTCTCTGCGCATGTCCTCCGGTGCTCGCCGATGTCGACGGTGGCGTCACCGCGGTCAGCTTGAAACACGCGCACAACGACTACGAACACTCGCGGCCGCTGCTCGATGCGCTCGATGAAGGGTTTCAAAGTGTGGAGGCCGACGTGTGGCTCGACGGGAGCGACATCGGCGTCTCGCACACCGGCGCGCCGTTCAAGGGCTCGCTCGAAGGGCTCTATCTGCAGCCGCTCGAAGATCGCATCAACGCGAACAACGGCAGCGTGTACGGAGATGGAAAGCCGTTCTACCTCTGGCTCGATTTGAAGCAGGGCAGCGCGCAGTTGCAGGACGCGATCGCCTCGCAGCTCGCCGCGCGTTCGTGGCTCACGCGCTTCGATGATTCAGGTGTGGCGACGCAAGGCGCGGTGACGGTGTTGCTCACCGGAGATGCGAACGCCAAGACCGCGCTCGCGAGTCGTGCAGCGCCGCGCCCGTACGCGCGCGACAGCAACGACTACTCGCCGAAAGACCCCCAGATGGATGGCCGCTGGCGCACGTACGCCGTGAACTACTTCGCGTGGCTCACGTGGGACGGCACCGGAGAGATCCCGAAAGATCAGCTTCGGCAACTGCACAACCTCGTGAACGGCGCGCACGCCACCGGCCGCACGATTCGCATCTATTCGAGCCCGGAAAAGCCCGAATACTGGCGACAGGCGAAAGCCGCGGGCGTCGACTTCATCAGCGTCGACGACCTCGCGGGCCTCTCGGCAGTGATGAACGAATGATCACTTCACGCGAATCAACGGCGTTCCGAGCGCGGTGGGCCGCTTGTCTTCGCTGCCCATGTTGCCGTCGGCCGGGCGCGCTCCGAAGAAGAGCTGCTCGCCGTCGCGCTTGAGCAGATCGAACTCCTTGCCGTACGCGGCGACCGAGCCCACGAAGCTGCAGCCGTTCTTCGAGACATCGAGCGGGGTACCGACGACGAGACCGCAGCCGTCCATGCCGAAGCCTTTCGCCGCGTCTTTCACGAAGAGCGTCACCGTCTTCTTCTTGAAGTCGAACTCCGCATTGCTCGCGCCCGGCACGGTCTTCGACGCGCTCGGCGCCTTCCACCCGCCCGAGAAGTTCATCGCGACGAGCGGCGTCTTGAGCTCCTTGTCTGCATAGATGGTGAACACGAGGTCCCACGTGGTGTTGGTGAGCACGAACTCGCGCGTGGCGAAGGAGCCGTTGCCCAGGTCTTCGGCGCCGGCACTCTTCCAGTGGCCTTTGACGTCGGGCGCGGCGAATGCGGTGAGGGAGGTGAACAGTACGGCGGCGAGCAGGGTCTTCATGGTTTCTCCGTTGGGGTGTTTGCGACGGAGGGCAACATCGTCACTGGTTGAGTGTGAAACCAGTTCATGTCTTTCATGGTCGGCATGAATGCCATCGATGATGTCGATTGGAATCTCTGACCAGTGCTTTCACATCTGCTCGAGACGCGGAGTGTGACGGAGACGGCGCGGCGGCTCCGTCGCACGCAATCGGCGGTGAGTCATTCGCTCGCAGCGCTGCGACGTCATCTGGGCGATGCGCTCTTCGTTCGCGTGAGCAGCCGGCTCGAGCCGACGGCGCGCGCGAAGGAGCTCGAGCCGCTCGTTCGAGAGCTCATGGCGCAAGCCGAACGCGCGTTGACTCCACAGGTGTTCGACCCGCAGGCGCTCAAACGCACGTTCAAGTTGCTGCTCTCTGACTACGTGCAGGTGGTGATGATGCCGGCATTGCTGAAGCGATTGCCGAGCGGCGTCCGGCTCGACGTGCACTTCCGCAGCGATGCTCTGACGAACTCGCTCGCCGAGCTCGCCGCCGGAGCGTGGGACCTGACCGTCGCTCCGATGGTCGACGCGCCGGCGGGAGTGGTGCGGCAGAAGGTGTTCGATGATCGCAACGTCTGCGTTCTCCGCGCGCGGAATCGGTTCGCGAAGCGGCTCACCATCGAACGCTTCGCGAAACTCCCGCACATTCAGCTCTCACCGCGTGGGCTGAATGAGGACTTCGTCGACGCCGCGCTGAAGAAGCATGGGCTCACGCGAACCATCGTCGCGCGTGTTCCCCATTTCACGACCGCGCCGCAGCTCGTTCACGCCGCTGATGGCATCGCGGTGGTGCCCGAGCGGCTCGCGCATGCCTGGAGCGCGCGCGATCTCACAGTCGTCGAAGCGCCGGTGCCGTTGCCGGGGTTCAGCATGGCCACGTATTTCCCCGAGACGTCACGGCATGACCCCGCGCACGTCTGGTTTCGCCGCATGCTGAGCGAGTGCGTTCGCGTTTGAGCGCGAATGTTTTTCGACCGCGTTTGAGACGGCATGGAGCGCCGATGCTCCACGTGTTTCACGAATTGACGAACGCACACGAAATGCGGGGCGAGCCACCTCACGAGAATCGAGAGGAAAGGGAGAAACACAATGACCGCCATCTCGAGTGCCCGTGGAATTTCGTCCTTCGCTGCCGCCGCCACTTCGTTCCCCTCGCTGAGCCAGGGTGCGTCGGGGAGCGCGGTTCGTGACCTCCAGAACAAGCTCCGCAACGCCGGCTACGCCATCGACGTCGACGGGCAGTTCGGCCCGCAGACGAAGAATGCAGTGCTCGCGTTTCAACGGGCGCGCGGTCTCGAGGTCGACGGCGTCGTCGGCCCGCAGACGTGGGGCGCGCTGAATTCACAAGGCGCCGCCGGTGCGACGCTGCAGCAGGGCGCGACGGGCGCGCAGGTGACTGACCTGCAGAACAAGCTCCGCGCCGCTGGTCTCGGCATCGCCGCTGACGGTGTGTTCGGCCCGCAGACGCGCAACGCGGTCATCGCGTTCCAGCGCGCGCGTGGGTTGACCGTCGACGGCATCGTGGGCCCGCAGACGTGGGCGGCGCTCAATCAGGTGCAGGCCGGGCCGACCACGGGCCCGACGTTGATTCAGGGCTCGAGCGGCGCGGCGGTGAGCGAGCTGCAGACGCGGCTGCGCAACGCCGGTTACTCGGTCGACGTCGATGGTCAGTTCGGCCCGCAGACGAAGAACGCGGTCGTCGCGTTTCAGCGTGCGAAGGGGCTCGAGGCTGACGGCATCGTCGGCCCGAAGACGTGGGCGGCGATTGGCGGCCCGTCGATTCAGAGCACGCCGGTCTCGGGCGTGAATGGCAATCAGGCGCTCGCGAACGCCGCGGTCAACGCCGCGATGGGCATGGGCGGCTACAGCTCGCAGGGCCTGTGCGCGACCGGAGTGAGCCGCGCGATTCGTGCGGTGTACGGCTTCACGGTGTGGGGCAACGGCAATCAAATCGACGACAACCTGCCGCGCGACAAGTTCAAGCAGATCGACATTCCGCTCTCCGAAGCGCTGAAGATCCCCGGGCTGGTGCTGACCTGGGAGCGCACGTCGACGGCGGCCGGCAGCATCTATGGCCACACCGCCATCACGCTGGGCGACGGTCACAGCTCCGCGTCGGACTACATCGAGAACAACACGCTCGCCTCGTCAGGCGGCCGCTACGGGCTGAAGATTTTCATGCCCATCTGAGTTGTCGGTCGCTTCGCGCCGCCCGGCTGAAGATTTTCATGACGATCTCAGCCGTGAGAATGTCGTGGAGCGATGATTCAGATGTTCCACGTCAGCAAGGCGTACCCCGGCGACCCGCCGGTGCTGAACGACATCAATCTCGACATCGACAAAGCGGAGTTCGTCTTTCTCACCGGGCCGTCGGGCGCGGGCAAATCGACGCTGCTCAAGCTCATGTTCCTCGCGGAGCGGCCGACGCGTGGCCAGATCCTCATCGGCGGGCGCAACATCGCGCGCGTGCGTGAATCGTCGATTCCGTACCTCCGCCGGAACATCGGCGTGGTGTTTCAAGATTTCAAACTGCTGCCCACGCGCACGGTCGCCGAGAACGTCGGGTTCACGCTCGATGTGCTCGGCGTCGCGCGCGATGAAGTGCGTGAGCGTTCGGTGAAGATGCTGCGGCGCGTGGGGCTCGAGCACAAAGCCGACGTCTCGCCGTTGAAACTCTCGGGTGGAGAACAGCAGCGCGTGTCGCTCGCGCGCGCGTTGGTGAACGACCCCGCGATGCTGCTCGCCGACGAACCGACGGGCAATCTCGACCCGGCGTTGACGGTGGAGATCATGGATCTGCTCCGTGACGTGAACGCGCGCGGCACCACGATTGTCGTCGCCACGCACGACGCGTCGCTCATCGAACGTTACGAGAAGCGCACGCTGCGTCTCGAGCGCGGTTCGCTCGTCGCCGACACGCGAGGCGAAAAAGCTGCGTTGCTCATGAAGAACGACGCGTAGCCGCGCAGGCGCTGCGCTTCGTCTGGGTAACGCTCCCGAGAAGGTCGAGCGGCGCGCGCGATGCATCATGAGAAGAGCACCATGAACCACGTCGATTTCTGGTCTTCGCACGCGCACCCGCTCCTGCTGCTCTTCGGGCTCGCGGTGTTCCCACGCATCACGCTGCTCTTCATTGGCGGGCCCTTCAGTTGGCTGCACTGGTTGGGCTGGCTCATCACTCCACATCTGCTGGTCGCGATTCTGGCCACCACCCGCTACTGGGACACCGACCCGTTGCTGTGCGTCGTCGCGTGGTTCTTCGCGTTCGCCGGCACCGGCGGTGAAGGGCACACGGCGCGGCGTTGGCGCCGGCGGAAGACGGTCATCGTCACCAGGGAATGACGCGTGGAGCGCGCGACCGTGGATTTCTGATTGCGGTTGTCGGCGTAAGCGCTCGAAACCGCGCGCGCGTTGGTGGGCACACGATGTGCTTTGCGGCGGTTCATGCGATTCATGTTGGTGCTGTTGCTCTCGGTTTCGGGCTGCGTGTGTTTCGTTCCAGCCGATGAGTTCGATTTCGACGGCGGCGCAGGCGGAGGCGCTGCGACCGGCGGCGGTTCCGCGACGGGTGGTGGCGCAGCAGTGACAGGCGGAGGCGCTGCAACGGGCGGCGGCGTTGCGACCGGTGGTGGTTCGCCGACCGGCGACGCAGGCACGGTCGAACATCAGCTCTACGCGGTCGGCGTGCCTGACTGCGCTCCCAACGATGGCGCGGCGGTGCACATGTATCTTTCGTTCAGTGAGCTCGATTGCCCCGTGCCGTCGAGCGAAGGGCTGATCGTCGACGTGTGGGCCGACGAATTGCAGACCGGCACGTACACGCTGTCGACGCCCGGTTATCAAGACGACGGCACGGCGTGCGAATGCGGCGTGGTCGCGAACAACGTTCAGTCGGGCACGCTGCAGTTCGACTCCGCCGACGGAGGCACCGCCGAAGGCCGCGTCGACCTGACGTTCCAGCAGGGCGGCGAAGTGCATGGGCCGCTGCACGTGAAGATGTGCCCGGGCTCGCGCCAGTGCGGTTGATGGCGGTGTTGCTGCTCGCGGGCTGCGGTCGCGCGCCCATCGTGGTGCACGGTGACGCCGGGTTTCAGTTGTTCGATTCAGGAGTTCCCGACGCGGGAATCGCGCGCTGTGACGACGCGCCGTTCGGCGTCGATTGCTGCGTGAACGATCAGCGCGTCACGTCCGCGCGCTGCGAGAACGGAGCGCAGGTCTGTGACTCCGGAGAAGTCTGCGCGTGCGCAGGCGCGCCGCAGCGCTTCAACTGCGTCGACTTCTGCGGGACCGACGCGTTCACCGGGCCGGTGTGCAATGCAGGCCATTGGGAATGCGCGGCTGGGTTGCAGCCGTCGTCGCAGTGCCCCGCGAACACATGTTGGGGCGAGCCCGGCGATTGCTGCGTCAACCCGTCATGCGTCGACGGCGCGTGGGTGTGCGAATCGTCGAGCTGCTGAGCTCAATGAACTTCAGAACCGCCGCTGAGGATCAGGCCGGTGAGGTCGGCTCCCGCACTCACGGTGATTGACGAACCGCCGCTCGCTTCGCCGGTGACCGAGCTCGCCGTGAGCTCGACTTCAGAACCGCCGCTCGCGTCGAGGTAGACGTTCTGCGCGGTCGCCTTCACCGTCGAACCACCGCTCGCCTGGATGTGCAGCGACGCGACGGAGCCGGTGCTCTCGATGTGCGAACCGCCGCCCGCCGCGAGCGTTACGTCGTCTTTCAGATTCGCCGCGACGATCGAGCTGCCCTCCGACGCGTTGAGCTCGAACACGCTCGGGCCGGTGACGTTCACGTCGGTCCATTCCAACGACGACACCTTCACGCCCGGCTTGAGGCGCACCGTCAGCGTGTCGCCCTTCACGTCGGTCTGCAGGTTCTCGAGCACCTTCTGCTGCGTGGAGATCTCGACTTCATTCGTCTCGCCCGGCGTGAAGTGAATCGTGATGCCGTTCTCCACACGGATTTTCGAGAAGCTGTTCAACGAACGCGTGTCCGAGACTTCCGGGCCGCCATCGACGTTGTGCCAGCAACCAGACAGCAAGAGCAGAGCGGGGAGGATGCGCTTCATGCGTCCTTCGATGTCGGAGGTTCCCCGTGTGATCAAACGAGCCACGGTTTTCTGTTGGGGCCCTCGCCGCTAACTCCGCGAACAGTGAGGGCATCTGTGCTGGCCTGAAAGCTGCTCTGGCCCGCGCTCCATGAAATCGAGAATTGCGGTGCTCGCGTTGGGAGTGTTCGTCGTCGGCTGTGGCGCAGGTCTGCAACAGCCTCCGGGAACGAATCGTGACCCGGTCACGTATTGCGGCGAGCTGACGCGCACGCAGTGCGATGCGGCGCCCGAATGCTACGTCGAACCGCTCGCGTGCATCACGTTGTGCGTCGATGACGGCGCCGGCAACTGTACCTCGCCGTGCGCGAGCGACTTCCGCTGTCTGCCCCAACCCGCGAACTGTGAAGCGCTCGATCAGCAGGCGTGTGAAGCCGATTCGCGCTGCGAGTTCGAAGCCTACGCGTGCACCATGGAGTGCCGCGATGATGGCAACGGTGGTTGCCTGCCGTGTGTCGTGCCTCCGTCGCACTGCCGCGCGAAGACGCCCGCATCGTGTGAAGCGCTCGACGTGAACGCGTGTGTGACCGACGCGCGGTGCGAAGTGGTGCAGTACGCGTGCGCGCAGGTCTGCATCGATGACGGAGCCGGTGGCTGCCTGCCGTGCAACGCGCCTCCTGCGTCGTGCCGCACGCGTGAAGTGAGCTGCTACGGCCTGTCGCCGAACGAGTGTGACCAGCACGCTGAATGTGAATTCGTGGCGCGTGATGCGTGCGCCTGCGCGCCGGGAGCGCTGTGTGATTGCCCGGCCATCGAGCCCTCGTGCCAGCCGCGCCAGGTGAACCCGGTGAACTGCTACGGCTTGTCGCCGAACGAGTGCGACCAGCACGCCGAATGCGAGTTCATCTCGCGTGACCCGGTCTGCGATTGCGCGCCCGGCGCCGTCTGCAACTGCCCGGAGATTGAGCCCTCGTGCCAGCCTCGTTCGACGCCGGTGAGCTGCTACGGCCTGTCACCTGACGAGTGCGACCAGCACGCCGAGTGCGAGTTCCGCGACCCGGACGTGGTCTGTGACTGCGCGGGCCCCGACTGCACGTGCCCGGTGTTCGAGCCTTCGTGCCAGCCGCGCGCCACGTGTGAATCGCTCTCGCCTGAGGTGTGCACCACCGTGCCCGGCTGCGGTCTGCTCGAGTCTGATTGTGGCTGCCCCGAGGGCGCGGCGTGCGATTGCGCGTTGCAGGTTCGCTGTGTGTCGGTGACGCAGCCGCAGCCCGACCCGTGCGCCGGTCTCGACCTCGCGACGTGCACCACCGACTCACGTTGTGAAATCGGCTCGCTCGCGTGTGACACGCTGTGCCGCGATGACGGTGACGGTGGTTGCGAGCCGTGCCCCGACACCGCGGTCTGCCAGCTCAAGGCCGAAGAGCCGCCGGTCGCCGGTTGCGGCGCGCCCCCGCCTCCCGCACCGTAATTCCCCGCGGTATGTGATGAACGCGGCACATCGGGTTTCCCGGTGTGCCGTTGTCGTTTTGGAAGTTCGCGCAGTGAGCAAAACCGGGCGAAACTTCGCGCCCGTTGAGCACCGGAGCCCGCTTCACCTACTTCGCGCGAACCGCCATCGGCAGCATGGTGCGTTCGCCGTTCGTCCACGTCATCGCGATCGCTGCGCTGGCGCTCTCACTCATCGGCTTCGGGTTGGCGCGCATCGCTTCGGGCCAGTTGGACGCGCTGCTCAGCTCCATCGGCGGTGACGTGGAGTTCACGGTGTACCTCGCGCCCGACGCGCCCGAAGAGCAGGTCGCGCAGCTCGAACAGGCGCTCATCGCACGCACGGGAGGAACGTGTACGCGTGTCTCTCCGGCGGCGGCGTTGGGCCGGCTCGCGGAGTCGCTCGGGGAACAGGGCCGCGCGCTCATCGATCTCGAAGACAATCCGTTGCCGTGGAGTCTCGAGCTCAAACTCCCGCCCGCAGCGCGTGAACCGGAAGCGCTCGAAGATCTCGCTCAACGTGCGCGCGCGCTGCCGTTCGTGACCGGCGTCGATTACGGCGAAGCGGCGCTCAAACGTCTCTCGGTCATCGCGCGTGCGTTGCGGTTCGCGGGCCTCGTCGCGTTCGCGCTCGTGTTCCTCACGGCCGTCGTCGTCGTCAGCGCCACGCTGCAGCTCGCGATCTTCGCGCGCCGTGAAGAGATCGAAATTCAGAAGCTCGTCGGTGGCACCGACCGCTTCGTGCGCATGCCGTTCCTCATCGAAGGCGGGTTGCAGGGCGTGCTCGCCGGCGCGCTCGCGTTCGGCATCGTCTTCGCGGGGCTGCGCTACGTCGAAAGTCGAGGCGGAGATCTGCTCTCGTTCGTGCTCGTCGGAGGCCACTTCTCCGTGGACTGGGTGCGCCTCGGGCTCGAACAATTCGCGCTCGGCGTCGCGCTCGGCCTCGCCGGCAGCTTCATCGCGGTGCGGAGATTCTTGAGCGTATGACCGCCGCGCTGCTCGCGCTGCTGTTGTGCGCGTCTGACGTCGACGATGAACGCGCGGAGCTCGACAGGCGCCTCGCCGCCGAGAAGTCCGCGTTCGATGCCATCGGCGATGAGAAGAAAGATCTCCTCGCGCTCCTCGACACCCTGGAGCGCCTCGCCCGTGAATCAGCAGACCGTACGAAGACGCTCGAACGCACCATCACGCAGGTCGCCAGGCAGGTCTCCGCCGCAGAAGACGAAGCCGAAGCCGCGCAAGACGCCGTGCGAATTCAGCAGCAGAAACTCAAGCCGCGGTTGCTGATGCTCTACCGGCTCCAGAAGCAGGACTCGCTCGGCAACATGCTCGCGGTCGGTGACTTCGCGTCGATTCTCAAACGCCAACGCGGGCTGCAGTCACTGGTCGCGGCCGACGCGCGTGAGCTCGAAGAGCTCGCACAGCTCTCTGAATGGCAGAAGCGCCGCACGCGCCGGCTCGAACATCTCGAAGCGGCAGGTCGTCGTTACCTGCGCGCACTCCGAACCGAGCAGGCGGTCAGCGCCGCGCGACTCTCACGGTTTCGAGATCTGCTCTCGTCGGTCACCGCCGAACAGAACCGCATGAGCCGCGTCATCGCGGAGCTCGAGCAGACCGAAGCAGATCTCGCCGCGATGGTCGGCGACATGCAGAGCGCCGCGAACGCCTCAGGCTTCCGCGCGAAGCGTGGGCAACTCCCATTCCCCACGGCCGGCATGGTGGAGGTCGGCTTCGGCCGCGTGGTGAACCCGCGCTTCAACACCGTGACGGTGCAGAAGGGCATCGACCTGCGCGCCAGCGAAGGCGCCGAAGTGCACAGCGTCGGCGATGGAGTCGTCGTCTATTCCGCGTGGCTCAAGGGCTACGGCAACCTCGTCATCATCGACCACGGCACCAACTACCATTCGCTCTACGCGCACCTCGCGAACGCTCAAGTGCAGCCGGGAGCGCAAGTGCACGAAGGCGAACTCATCGGCCAGGTCGGCGACACCGGTTCACTCAAAGGCTCGTATCTGTATTTCGAGATCCGCAAGGCGGGGCAGGCCGTCGACCCGTTGCCGTGGTTGAAGCCAGCGCCCTGAAGTCATGCGAGAACCGCTGGCATGAGCGTGCTCTGGAACGTCCTCAATCAGGTTCAGAAACGCGGGCTGATTTCGCGCGGCGTGAAGAGCCTCACGGCGCAGGTGCGCGGCACCTAGGTTCATTATTACTGCGCTGACTTCGGCGCGAAGGGCCCGCCACTCGTGCTGCTCCACGGCCTCGGCGCCGACGCGCACAACTTCACCTTCACCATCGCCCCGTTCGCGAAGCACTTCAGCCGCGTGTACGCGCTGAGCCTGCCCGGCTGCGGTTTCTCGCCGGTGCCGATGTCGGGGCCGCTCGACGTGTATGGGCACTTCGAAGTGCTCCGTCGCTTCATTCTCGAGGTGGTCGGCGAGAAGGTGGTGCTGCTCGGCAATTCGCTCGGCGGCGCGCTCACGCTGTTTCAGATGATGGCCGGCCCTGAATCGCTGCACGCCGCGATTCTCGTCGCGCCCGCCGGAGCGCCCGCTTCGTCAGGCGAGATGCACGTCATCCTCGACGCGTTCGCGGTGAAGACTGACGACGAGGTGCGCGCGTTTCTGCACAAGGTCTTCGCGCAGCCCAAACCCATCATGCTGCGCTTCCCCAGCGTGACGAAGGCGATGCTGACCACGCCCGCGGTGCAGCACCTGTCGAAGACCATCAAGCTGTCCGACATGTTGAAGGAAGGCGAGCTCTCGCGGTTGCGCGTGCCGACGCTGCTGCTGTGGGGCGGCAAGGAAAAGCTGTTACCGAAGAGTGCCCCCGAGTTCTTCCGCCGGAATTTCCCTCCTGAGTTCGGCCGCGTGGAGGTGGTGGAGGGCTGGGGCCATCTCCCTCAGCTCGAGTTCCCGCGCGACCTGATGGCGCGCGTGGTGAAATTCGCCGCGGAAAAAAAGCTGCTCCAGACTTGACGCTCTCGCCTTTTCTGGGGGAATGCTGGCCCGTTGATCCGCGCCGGCCTGCTCGCAGCTCTGATGATCTCGTTTGCCGCGTTCGGTGAGGACGCTGGCGTCGAGTTCATTGCTGATGCCGGAGACGACGCCGGCGAGGCGTTCGCGCTCGACGCTGGTGCGCTCGCCGACGCGGAAGCCGACGACGATGACGCGGCCGCAGACGAAGCCGAGTTCGCTGACTTCGAAGAGACGAACACCAGCGACGGCGGGCTGCTCTATTCGGCAGATTTGTCAGACGAGTTGCTGCTCGACCGCTGGCTCAAAGACCCCGCGTCGCTCGGCACCATCAGCGTCGGGCTCACCGAAGCGGGGCGCCTCATCAATGGCGTGCAGCTGATGGAAAGCGAGTCGTGTCACATCGTCGACGCGAATCGCGCGTGGGGCACGCAGGAGACCATCGACTTCTTGAACGCGGCCGCCGCTGACGTGCACGCGCAGTTCGCGAACGCGCCTCCGCTGCGCATCAATCACATCGGCGCGAAGACCGGCGGGTACCTGCGCCCGCATCAGAGTCATCAGGCCGGCCGCGACGCAGACCTCGGCTTCTATTTCCCCGCGGGCGTCGACCCTGGGAATCTGCCCGCCCGCCGGATGGACGTGATGGATCTCGCGGTGAACTGGGCGCTGGTGAAGGCGCTGCTGGTGCACGGCGACGTTCAGTTCATTCTCGTCGACAAGCGCGTGCAGGCGCGGCTCTACGACTACGCGCTGAAGAACGGCGAAGACAAGACGTGGCTCGACCGGCTGTTCCACGCGGGCGCGGCGTCGATGATTCGTCACGCGCGCGGGCATCGTGATCATTTCCACGTGCGGTACTTCGCGGGCCGCAGTCAGGAGATCGGCCGCCGCATCGCTCCGTTGCTCGCGAAGCAGCCTGATCAGAACATCGTGATTCATCGCGTGAAGAGCGGCGACACGCTGGGCGGGCTCGCGGCGAAATACAATTCGGGTGTGAAGCTGATTCAGAAGGCCAACGGCATGACGAACACGAGCCTGCGCGTGGGCCGTACGCTCAACATTCCGTTGCGTGGGCCGTGCACGAATTGCCCGGTGCCACCGCCGCAGGTCGTGCCTCCGCGGTGTCTGCCGCCCGCGCTGCCGCCGAAGTCATGAAGCGGCCCGCGTACGTCGAGGTCAGCGGCGTACTCACGGAGGTGTTCGAGCGCGGTCGCCAGGACCGGGATGGGCGGGTTGTCGGGGCTCTCCACGGCGCGTGCTCGCAGCCCGGGCTGAGGAAGGCGAGCGACAAGGGCCGGGGCCTCGAGCGTTCGCGCATCGTGTGGGAGACGTAGGCCTCCGCGCTGGGGCGTTCAGGAGTGCCCATCCGCTCCGGTGGGTTGTTTTCGCCGTGACGTTCGCGCGAGACTTTCTGCATGCGTGTCGTCGCGCTGTGTGTCCCGCTCCTCAGTTTCGTGGCCTTCGCTGAAGGGCCCGTCGCCGTCACTCCCAGCCGCTCCGAGGCCACGTACAAGCAGCTCGAGCTCTTCGCGCGCGTGCTGTCGTACGTGCAGAACAACTACGTCGAGCCGGTCGATGAACGGCAGCTCATGCACGGCGCCATCAAGGGCATGCTCGACACGCTCGACCCGCACACGCAGTTCATGCCGCCCGACGTCTTCAAGGAAATGAAGATCGACACCTCGGGCGAGTTCGGCGGGCTGGGCATCGAGATCTCCCGGCGCGACGACAACCTGGTGGTGGTGACGCCCATCGACGACACCCCGGCGCAGCGCGCGGGCATCAAGAGCGGCGACATCGTGCTCAAGATCGACGACGAATCGACCCGCAACATGGAGGTTGCGCGCGCGACCCAGAAGATGCGCGGGCCGGCGGGGAAGAAGGTGCTGCTCACCATCATGCGCGAAGGGTTCACCGCGCCGCGCGAGTTCGCCATCATCCGCGACCACATCCGCATCGCGTCGGTCGAGAGCGCGCTCTTCGACGGCATCGGTCACGTGAAGGTGAAGAACTTTCAGGAACGCACCGACGCGTCGCTCTTCAAGGAGCTCGAGAAGCTCCGCGCGCAGAACGGCGGGCGTGAGCTGCGCGGGCTGGTGTTGGACCTCCGCAACAACCCCGGCGGGCTGCTCGACCAGGCCATCGCCATCAGCGACCGGTTTCTACCCGGCGGGCTGCCCATCGTGAGCACGCGCGGCCGCTCGGCGTCGCAGTACACCGAGGAGAAGTCGAAGGACCGCGACACCGAGAAGAACTACCCCGTCGTGATTCTGGTGAACGCCGGCAGCGCGTCGGCTTCTGAAATCGTCGCCGGAGCGCTGCAGGACCATCACCGCGCGACGCTCATGGGCATCCCCACGTTCGGCAAAGGCAGCGTGCAGACCGTCATCGAGATGGAAGACGGTTCGGGGCTCAAGCTCACCATCGCGCGGTACTTCACGCCGTCAGGCCGCAGCATTCAGGAAACCGGCATCGTGCCCGACTTCGTGGTGCCCGAAACCGAAGGCGGTTCGGCGGGCAACGCGCAGCAGCTCCGCGAGAAGGACCTCAAGCGTCACTTCAAGGGCGAAGCCACGCTGCCAGAGCTCGCGACGCTCAAGCCGTCGCTGCCGCCGAACCTGAAGCCGTGGCCGGTGAGTGACGCGGTCGCCGACTACCAGTTGAAGATCGCGCTCGCGTATTTGAACGGGCTCCCCGGGCTCGAGGGCCGCAATCAGGCGCGCGCTCCTTCTCCCTGAAAACGGAACGGCTTCGCGTATGGTGTCCGGACCGTGGCCGGAAATACCAAACAGATTTTTGCGTCGCTCGCCGTCAACGTCGTCATCGCCATCTCGAAGGGCATCGCCGCCGTCTTCACGGGCTCGGGCGCGATGCTCGCGGAGACGCTGCATTCCAGCGCCGACTGTTCGAACCAGTTGCTGTTGCTGCTCGGCGTCAGGCAGTCGGCCAAGCCGCCCGATGAATCACACCCGCTGGGCTACGGCCGCGACCTCTATTTCTGGAGCTTCGTCGTCGCGCTGTTGCTGTTCTCCGGCGGCGGCGTCTTCTCCATCTACGAAGGCGTGCACAAACTCAGTCACCCGGAGCCCGTCGAGAACGTCGGCTGGGGCCTGGGCATTCTCATCTTCTCCATCTGCATGGAGGGCTGGGCGACGTGGGGCAATCTCAAGGAGATGAAGGTGCGTCGCGGCGAGATGCCGCTCTTCAAGTACCTGGAGCGCACGAAGGACTCCGACCTCATTCTGTTGTTCGGGGAGAACTCGGCGGCGGTGCTCGGCCTGTTCGTCGCCATCGCAGCGTTGATTCTCTCGTGGCAGACCGGTGATTCCCGGTGGGACTCCATCGGTTCCATCATCATCGGGGTGGTGCTGGTGGGCGTCGCCGTCTTCCTCGCGCGTGAAGTGAAGTCGCTGCTCATCGGTGAGAGCGCCGACCCCACGGTGAGCGCTGCGGTGACCGCGACGCTGGGCCCGCAGCACCCGAACGTCGAAGCGGTGCTGCGCCTCATCACCGTGCAGCAGGGGCCCGGTGAGGTGCTGGTCGCGATGAAGGTGCGCATGAAGGCGGGGCTCGACACGAGGGAGCTCGTCGACTCCATCAACGCGTTCGAGCAGGCGGTGCACGACCACGCGCCCGAGATTCGCTGGTGCTTCGTCGAGCCCGACCACGAAGCGTGAGCTGATTTTCGGGTCGGCATCTCGGCGGCACAAATCTTCGCGGTGCTGCGCTTTGTGCTCGCCCGCTCGCAACTGCGCGAGCGGGTTCCCGCGATGCCTCGCGTTTCTGGTCGGCATCTCGGCACCAATCTTCGCGGTGCTGCACTTTGTGCTCGCCCGCTCGCAACTGCGCGAGCGGGTTCCCGCGATGCCTCCGGCGTTTCGGTTTGCACACGGCGCGGTGCGAGCGCGAACGGGTGACAGTGGCTTCGTAACTCCTTGGGCTGAGCGCTCTTTTGAGCGACCATGGGCGCCTTATGCGTTCGATGGCGACTCAAGGCCTCGTCGCGTTGCTCGTCTCGCTGTTGGCGCGGCCGGGTTTTGGCGCGCCGAGCTTCGCGTTGACTCAGATGACTCTGGCGGCCGCCGGCCCGCGCGTGGCGGTGTTGGTGGTGCCGATGGATTTGCGGAGCTCGCAGCAGCAGGGCTCCATCGAGGCCGCCGCAGAAGCCGCGCTCGAGAAGGCCGGCCGCTTCAACGTCGTGCCCGTGCAGGACGCGTTCAGCCCCGTCGAGGCGAAGAAGCGCGGAGACATGGTGGCGCTGGCTCGCGAGAAGCTGGCGTCGGGCAAGAAGGCGCTCGACGACCTCGACAACGTGAAGGCCACCGCCGACTTCAAGGAAGCGCTGGAGTTCCTCCAGCAGGCCGACCTGTCGCGCGAGTTCCCCGCGATGATCGACGCCTGGACCATGAAGGCCGCGGGTCACGCGACCGGTGGCGAGACCGCGCCCGCGAAGAAAGACATCGAGGCGGTGGTGTCGCTGACGCCGCGCGCGGAGTTCAGCCCGACGTATTTCTCGCCCGACTTCCTCAAGTTCGCCGACGCGCAGAAGAAGCAGGCCGCGAACGCGAAGGGCCAGTTGCTGGTGAAGACGGAGCCCGCGGGAGCGCGCGTGTGGGTCGACGGGCAGTTCCGCGGCGTCAGCCCCATCACGCTCGATGGGCTGTCGGCCGGTAAACACTTCGTCACCGCGGTCGCGGGCGGGTACGCGCTGATGCAGTCGCAGGTCGGCCCGGGCGAGACCGAGCTGGAGCTGACGCCCTCGGAGCTCGCCGCCGATTGGAAGAAGGCGATCCTCGACATCAAGCGCGCGCCGGAGGCCGACTCGCGTGACACCGCGGCGCAGACCGTCGCGATGGCCGCGAAGGTCGACCAGGTATTGCTGGTCATCGCGAAGAAGAGCACCGCGGGTGAGCAGCTCGAGTTCATCACCGCGCGCATCGACGCGACCGACGGCCACAACTACGCGTACGGCACCGGCGTTCTCAACGCGGGAGACCCCGACGCGCTCGGCACGTTCTTCGACGGGCTCGCGGCGACCGACGCGAAGCGTGACGGCAGGAACCCGGTGCATCACTACCCGGGCGCCGGTGGCCCCGATGGGAAGAAGATCGCGACCTACGGCCTGCTCGGGGGCGGCGCGTTGCTGGTCATCACCGCCATCGTGCTCGGCTCGGTCGCGCTCGGCTTTCACGACAGCTTCTTGAAGGTGTCGCAGCCGCAGGTCTTCCGTTCGAACAGCCTCCGCACGCAGGGCCGCACCACGGCGCTCGCGGCCGACATTCTCTACGGCGTCGGCGGCGCGGCCATCATCGGAGGCGGCGTGCTCTTCGCGCTCGACTTCTTCGGCAACAAGGCGCCCGCGAAGCCCATCTCGTCGTCGACGAACGACACGCAGAAGAGCGCCGCGCCCGCGAAGACTGAAGAGACGACGCCGGTCGAGCAACAGGAGGTCAAGGAGACGAAGACCGAGCCCGCGCCGGCCGTCGAAGAGAAACCGAAGGAGCCGGTGAAGGAGGAGAAGCCGGCCGAAGAGCCTCCGCCGAAGAAGCTGTCGAAGAAGGAACAGGCCGCGCTCGAGAGGAAGGAGCGCGAAGAGGCGGCTCGTCAGAAGAGAGAAGACGAGAAGCGCGCGAAGGAAGAAGAGAAGCGCCGCCAGGAAGAGGAGCGCGAGGCCGCGAAGAAGAAGAAGGAAGAAGAGAAAGAAGCGGCTCGTCAGAAGAAGGAAGACGAGAAGCGAGCAAAAGAAGACGAGGCCAGGGCCGCCGAGCAGAAGAAGGCCGACGAAGCCGCCGCGAAGAAGAAGGCTGAAGAAGACGCGAAGGCCGCCGAAGAAGCCGCGGCGAAGAAGAAGGAAGAAGACAAGAAGAAGGAAAAGAGGCTGGAAGACGACCACGACGACCTCCGGAACTACTGAGCTCCTGGTCGGCGTCTCGGCGGCAGAAATCGTCGCTGCGCTTTGATTTCCGCTCGCCCGTTCGCAAGCCGCCGCGAAACGGGTTCCCTCGACGCCTCCAGGGTTCCTGGTCGGCGTCTCGGCGGCGGAAATCGTCGCTGCGCTTTGATTTCCGCTCGCCCGTTCGCAAGCCGCCGCGAAACGGGTTCCCTCGACGCCTCCGGGGCTCCTGGTCGGCGTCTCGGCGGCGGAAATCGTCGCTGCGCTTTGATTTCCGCTCGCCCGTTCGCAAGCCGCCGCGAACGGGTTCCCTCGACGCCTCCGG
>JBEHYH010000064.1:0-18326 GCA_048498275.1 Myxococcota bacterium
CGACAGCATCACCACCGATCACATCTCCCCCGCGGGCGACATCAAGAAATCAAGCCCCGCCGGGCAATACCTGATGGACGACCTCCAGCGTGCTGGCGGCTTCGCCCTTCAGTGGATTGTCAGATCGGGCCATTTCTTCGAGCGCGCCCACAGCACCGGCATGAGCCGATTTGCGGCGCAGAACCTCCTGAAACGTCGTGAGCGCCCCCTTCGGGTCGTTCAGACGGGTGAACTTCAAACGTCCGAGGCGCACCATCAACTCGAGCGCCTGTTCTTCTTCTCGCCGGGCTTCCGCCTGCGCGATGCCCTTGCCGAGCAACGCGGCCAGCTCCGGCCACTTCTCCGTCTCCGCGAGAATGCGCGACAACATGCGCATCGCGTTCGCGTCTTCGGGGTTTCGCTCGAGCACCGCCTGGTAGCAGGTCGCCGCGAGCGATTTGTCTGAGAGCGTGTCTTCGGCGAGCGTCGCGAGCTCGAAGAGCAGGCCGACCTGCACCGCGGTGTTGGTCTCGAGCGCGAGCTGGCGGCGCATGACGACCGAGAGTTCCTTGAACTGCGACGTACGGCGGAAGATTCGCCCGAGCTGCTCGAGGACGAACATGTCCTTCGGGCTGCGCGCGAGCACCTCGTTCCACGCCTTCGCCGCGAGGTCGAAACGGCTCAGGCGTTCGCCGTAGACGACGGCGAGGCGGCGCCAGAGTTCGGAGGTCAGCGGTTCGGCGACGCCACGTTCCAACGCGTCTTCGTACGCGCCTGCGAGCTCTTCGAACGCACCGAGATCGGCCGCGAGACGTTCCAACTGCTCGCGAACGTCGGCGTCACCGGGCTCTTCGTTGAACGCCTTGATGCGCGCGATGAGCGCGTGGTTCTTCTGGCCGACGAGCTCGCGGAGATCGGCGATCTCCTTGAGCATCGGCACGCGCTGCGACGGCTCGGCAGCGATGAGGCGGACATCGAGCACTTCGACGAGGTGCTTCTGATCGTTCGCCGTGCGGTACGCGCCTTCGAGCAGCCGGGCGGCTTCGAGCTTCGCGTCTTCGAGCAGCAGCAGACGCTCGAGCGCCGCGATCGCGTACGGCTCGGTCGGTGAAATACGGAGCGCGTCGCCGAACACACGCAGCGACTCGGCGTTCTGATGTTCCTTCTCGAGAATCAGGCCGCGCTTGATGAGGTAGCCAAGACGCTCGCGATCATCGTTCGCGCCATCAGCCAACTGCGAGAGCACGTCGGCCTGTTCGATCGCGCGCTTGTTGCGGCCGAAGAGACGCTCGAGATGTTCGAGCACGTCGCGCGAGTGCCCGACCGCGAACGCCATCTTGTACGAATCGATGGCTTGCGAATCATCGCCCGCGGCTTCGAAGGCCTCCGCAGCGCGCACCAGGAGCTCGACGCGTTCCTTCGGGTCTTCCGCGAGCATCGCCTTCTTCGCGTAGACGACCGAGAGCGACTTCGCGTTGTTCGATTTTTCGTAGAGACGCGAGAGCGAATCGAGCGCCTGGCGATCTTGCGGCTGCGCCTCGAGCAACAAGCGCCACAACTTCGTCGCTTCATCAGGCTCGTTGAGTTGCTCGCGAAGTTCGGCGCCGCGACGCAGCAGCGGCACGCGCATCGCGTCGTCTGCACTCAACTCATCGACGGCCGACTCGTAGATCTCCGCGAGTTCTTCGAACGAGTTCGTCTGACGCGCGAGACGTTCGAGTTCCGGCTGAATCGCCGCGCGATCGAGGCCATCGGTGAACGCCTTCAACGCGTTCATGAACGCAGCCTCGGGCTGGCCGAGGTCACGCTCGAGAATCGCGCGGATTTCAGAGGCGAGACGCGCGCGTTCGGCCGGCGCTCCGCCCTGCTGCAACCGCGCTTCGCGGAGCGCGATTCGGCGCTGGTGATCACCCGTGCGCGCCAACACCGCGTCGAGAATCTCCGCCGCGAACGACGCATCGTTGTCGGTGCTGCGCGCCCATTGATCGAGCGCTTCACGCGTGCCTTCGTGCGTCGGGTCTTCGCTGAGAATCTGGCGATAGACCTCGAGGGCGCCACGCGCGTCGTTCAACCGATTCTGACGCAACGCCGCGAGGCGGAACGCGAGCTCACGCCCCTGCGGGCTCTGACCTTCTTGATTGCGACGCAGTTCGAGCGCGAACGCGAGTTCCTGTGGCTTGTCGAGCTCGGCGTAGAGGCGATCGAGGTTGCTCGCGGCCTCACGCGCCAGCACGTCGCGCGCGGCGATGAGACGCCAGTTGGCCGCGGCGCGTTCGAGGTCGTCGAGTTTCTGCTCTGAGAGAACCGCCGCTTCACGATCGAGCTTCGACTTCGCCGCGGGGTCCGCCTCGAGCAACGACAGCCGCTCGGTGACTGGCACGAGCTCCGCGAACTGTTCCTTCGTGCGATAGAGCCGCTGCAACGAACGCAGCGCTTCGAGGTGCTTCTGATCGACGAGCAGCACCGCGCGGAGGTGATCGACCGCGGAATCCTGCTTGTTCAGTTTGCGCTCGTAGACATCGGCGAGCTCGCAGTGGAGCGCGATGACCACCGATTCCTGTGACGTCTCGATCAGCTCCTCGAGCACCTCCGCGTACGAATCGAGCGCGTCGGCTTCTTCGGCGGCCGCGCGCGCACCGGCGCGAATCTCCGCGTCTTCCGGAGCCAGACGCATCGCGGTCGCCAGAGAAGCGAACGCCTGTTCGGGCTGACGCAGATGCGCGGAGTGCAGTTCGGCCGCCTTGCGCAGCGCGGTGATCTTCTCGAGCGCGTCCTTCGCAGACTCAGCGATGACCGCGAGCGCCGCGACCTGTTTGCGCTGATCGTGCTGACCGACATACGCGGGCAACAACGCACGCGCGGCGGCTTCACGATGATCGGCGTCGTTGAGCAGACTCTCGAGCGCGTTCAGCGCGTCGGGGTCGAGCGGGTTGCCCGCGAGAATCTCGGCGTAACGGCGAATCGCCTCCGCCTTGTCGCCGAGCGCCGTCTCGAGCAGCTTCGCGCGCGCGACTCCGAGCGCCGCGGCCTTGTCTTTTTCACCCGCCGCTTCATGCCGCGCGATGAGCCGCGTCTGCACCTCGGTCAACTCCCGGAGCTGACCGCCCTTCTCGTACAACTCCGCGAGCCGCGGCAGATGCACGCCTTCATCGGCGCCGGCCTTCAACGCATCAGACAACGCGCTCGCCGCTTCACGCGGGCGATTCAGCTCAGAGTTCACCTGCGTCAGACGCAGCCCCAGCGCGACCTTGTCTTCCGCGGGCGCGAGCGAGAGCTGCTTGCGCAACACCGCATCGGCGTCAGACCAACGCTTCGCCGCGAGGTACACTTCGACGAGCCGTTCGAGGAGATCTGCATTGTCGGGAGCCTTCTCGAGACCCTTCTTCAACGCACCGGCCGCTTCATCGACCGCGCCCGCAGACTCCGCGAGGTCAGCGGCTTCGAGCGACAACGACACCGCGAGCGGCGCCGAATCGGTCTTCGCCGTGAGCTCGGTGAAGGTGCGCGAGAGCTCCTGCTCCGCCTTCACGAGCCGGCCGAGGCGCACCGCTTCCGCGCGGAACGCGGAGTCAGCGGGATCCAGCTGCAGACCGCGCAGACGCAGATCGAACGCCGCGCGCTCGTCGATGAGCCGCTTCTCCGTCGTGTCGGCGAGCAGGCCGAGCAGGTTCTTCTGTTCGTCTTTGTCGGTGACCGACGAGAGCTGCACGAGCAACGACGCGACCTGACGCTGGTAATCGCCGGCCTGCGCGTACACCGGAGCGAGCGCGCGCGAGATGTCGCCCTGGCGCACGCCCTGCGACGCGAGACGTTCGAGACCGCCGACGACGGCTCCGTCGTGGTTCCCCTCGTCGAGCAGGTTCAAATACAGCTTCGCCGCGTCTTCCTTGCGGTTGAGCCGCTCGGCGTAGAGCTGCGCGAGGCGCGAACGCCATTCCTGACGTTCAGCTGGTGAATCGGCGAGCGCGAGCAGTCGTTCGGCGACCGTCGCGACCTCGTGCCACACGCCGAGATTCGCGGCGGCGGCTCCGAGCTTCTTGAGCGTCGGCACCGAGTCGGGGTCGAGCTCGAGGATCTTCCGGTACACCGACGCGGCTTCGGCCGGGTCGGCCGCGGTCGCTTCGAGTTTGCGCGCCTGCGCCTCGAGCTTCGAACGCGGGTCTTGCGGTTCTTCAGCGAGCGCCTTGCGCATCGCCGCCAACGCTGCCGCCGCTTCCGCATCGTCGGGGTGACGCTTCTGAACTTCGAGCCACGCCTCCTGCGCCTCCGCCGGGCGCCCCATTTCCTGCAACAGCTTGCCGAGCGAGCGCCACAGGGCCCCCTGAATGTCACCGGCAGCGACCTGTGCCGCGCGACGCAACGCCAACGCGAGTTCAGTCTGCGTGCCCGCCTTCTCAGCCGCCGCAGTGAGCGACGAGACCAGCATCGGCCGCGCCGGCGACAACGGGAGCGCCAGCGAGAGCGCGTGGAACGCGTGCTTCGAATCGTCGGCTTCTTCAGCCGCCATCGCCGCGAGCTCACACAGCGACACGCGATCAGCGATGGGCCGCGGCGCCGACACCGCGAGATCGAGCAGCGGCCACAGCGCCTCGAGCTTGCCCTCTTCGACGTAGATGCCCGCGAGACGGAACGCGACCTGCGCGTTGTTCGGGTCGATCTTCAGCGCCGCTTCGACATGCGCGCGCGAGGCCGCGGGGTCTTTCAGCAACTTCGCCGTGAGGTCTGCGAGGTTGAGCCGCAGCGCCACCTGCGCCTGCCTGTCTTGCAGCGTGGCGAGGTGCCGTTCGAGCACCGTCATGCCTTCGGTGATCTTGCCGCTCGAAATCAGCGCTTCGCTCGCGAGCTCCGCCGCGTCAGGCCGCGACGGGTCGACCTGCGCCGCCTGTGAGAACGCATCGGCCGCGCCGGCCTGATCATTCAACTTCGCGAGCAGCACCTGACCGATGCGCAGGTGGAGGTCGACCTTCGCCTGCTTGTCGCGCGTGTCGCCCGCGAGCTTGGAGAACACCGTGAGCGCGACGCGGACATCGCCGGCCTTCGTCGCGACCTGCTCGAGCAGATCGAGCGCGTCAGGCATCGCCGGCCAGAGCGCGAAGCAGCGATCGATCGCCTCCTTCACCTTGTCGACGGCGCCCGGTTCGTAGAACGCGTAGAGCCGCGCGACCTGCAGTGAGAGCCGTGCCGCCACCCGGCGATCGCGCTCTTCGAGCGACTGCCCCTTGAGCACCTTGACGCGATCGCGCCAGATGTACTCGAGCTTCCCGAGGTCTTTCTGAATCTGCGTGGCCTTCGAGTGCTTGCCGTCGACGGCGAGCGCGCGCACCAGCGCCTTGGTGGCGAGCGTGTGCTCCTGCGGGAAGTTGATCAGCGCTTCGGCGAAGCCGACGTATTCTTCGACGAGCTCCCGATCGCCCAGCGCGTTGCGTTCACGTTCGAGCGAATCGAACGCCGACGCGTACCGGCCTTCGTGCAGCAGCAGCTTGCGCGCGCGCTGGTACGCCTGACGTTCTTGCGGCGAAGCGCGTGACGCGAGCTGGTAGCAGATGACCGCGCGATCCCTGCGCTGGAGCCGGGTCTCGTAGAGCTCACCCGCGCGCAGGTAGATCGCCGCCGCTGCGGGGCCGGCCTGAATCAGACCGAGCCGCTCCAGCACCTCGGCGAGCGCCGCGTTGTCGCTGCGCGCCTCGAAGATTCCGCGAAGGCCTTCGAGCGCCTCACGCGCGTTCGGCAGGTAGACCAGCGCACGCCGGAAGAGCTCTTCGGCGCGAACCGGGTTCTTCAGCTTCTCGCGCGAAAGATCGGCCGCGCGACACAGCAGGTGCGCGGCTTCATCGGCCTTCGGGACCTCGCGAGATCGCGACTCATACAGCTTGATGAGCTCATCAACCCGGCCGGTCTTTTCGAGGCTGGCCTCGACGTCGCCAAAAGGCTTCTCGGTAGACATGGAGAGGGCGTGACTTTACCGCCCACTCCTCGGAAAACCGACTTTCTTCTCAGGCGTTTGCGGCCGTATCGGCCTTGCCTGCAGCACCCGCTACAGCTTCGGGCGGGGGCAGCGCTTCACCCGCCGGCTTTGCCCTGGGTTCCGGGCGGGGGAGCGCCTTCACACGCTCGGCATTGGCGGTGTCGCCAGCCCTGGTGAAGAGCGCCTGCGCCTTGTCGAGCTGACCCGCGGCTTCCAGCAGCTCCGCGGCGCGGCCGAGCTGGCCCATCGCCTCGAAGACGTAGGCGGCTTTGTCCTTCCGCTCCAGCGAGAGGTAGAGGTCGGCGGCTTCCTGTTGCTTGCCCAGGAGCTCCAGCCAGCGCGCCTTCTGCAGCCCGTTGTTCTCGGCCTCGGCCTTCGCGAGCTCGGCCTTCGCGAACTCGTCGGCCTCGGCGTTGAGCTTGAGCTTCTGCATGAAGTGGTACGCCTTGGGGCCGGGGAGCGGCTTGATCGCCTCGAGCGCCTCGGCCTTCTTGTTGGCCGCCACGAGAATCGTCGCCGCGCCGAGCACGTCGCCGCGCTCCAGCAGCTTCTTCACTTCGAGATCGCGCACGCGGTTGGCGGCGGCAAAGTCCTTCGCGCGCTCGTACGACTTGCGGGCGAACGAGAACTTGCCGGCGCGCTCGAAGGCGAGCCCGGCCTGATCGAACTGACCGGCGCGCTCGTAGAGCTTGGCGATCTCCTCGAAGTTTCCCTTGCCGACGTGGAACTCCATCAGCTTCTCGAAGGCGCTGGCGCGCTCGAGGGCTTCGACGATCTCCGCGTCTTTCAGGCCGGCAGACAGGCGCGTGAACGCCTCGTCGAGCTTGCCCAGCGCGGCATTGCGGAGCGCCGACTTCACATCGCCGCCCTTTTCATAGAGGCGCAGCGCGTCGGCGTACGACTTGTTTTTCTCGTGGATGCGGCCAGCGTCACGCGTGCGGCCCAGCTCTTCGAGCTTCTTGACGTCGGCCTGCCAGTCACCGGAGGAAACGAACGGCTCCGGGCGCTCGAAGCGCGGCTTCTTCTCGACGCTCGCCGGGCGGTCACGACGCTCGCGGCGTTCACCGCCACGCTCGTTGCGATCGCCGCCGCGGGAAGCGCCACGCGGGCCGCCACGCTCGGGGCGCTCGGCGCGCTTCTCAGACGGAGGCGGCGCGGGAGGCATCGCGAGCTCGGCTTCGGTCGGCTGGCGGCCGGCGTTGTCGAACGCCTTCTGCGCGCGCTCGCCTTCGTTGATCGCCTTCCACACGAGGCCGATCGTGAACTGCACGTCGGAGTACGCGTTCTCGGCCGGGGCGGCAGGCGCCGCGGGCGCGGGAGCAGCTTCAGCAGCCGGTGCACCTTCGGCAGGCGCTTCAGCAGCCGGCGCCGCTTCAGCGGCAGGCGCGGCTTCGACCGCCGCCGGCTTGTCGAAGCGCTGCACGCGCATCAACGTGGTCAACAAGCGACCGCGCGCACCGAGATCGAGCTGCTCCAGCGACGACAAGCGCATCGGCTTGATCGCGTTGAGCACCGCCTTGAGCGGCTCACGCATCGCCGCGAGGTCTTTCTTGGTGAGCGACTTCTCGACCGCCGTCAGCTCGTTGTCGATGCGGTACGAAACGCCGCCGCTGCGACCCCTGGGGCCTCCACGACCTCCGTCGCGGCCGCCACGGCCACCATCACGTCCGCCGCGACCTTCGCCGCGCTTGGGTTCATCGAAAGAAAAGCCATTGCCGCCGCGACGGCCGTTCTGCCCGGGAGCCTTCGCCTTGTTGTCGTCCATGCATCGCCCATCTCAAACGGAGTTACCCCCGTCAAGCTGCGCGATCAGAAGGCGTACTTGACGGTCGGGTAGACGGCGAAGCCGAAGGCCTGCGTCAGCGCGAAGAAGTTGAAGTCGGCCTCGAGGCCGATGATCAGGTGACGCAGTTGCGTGTAGTACTCGATGCCGACGCCGCCGGTGACGAACACGTCGAACTGACGGATCAGCTCCGCCGGCGAATAGAACGCCACGCCCGCTCCGGCGCGCGCGTAGAGCCAGGTGCGCTTCACTTCTTGCGAGTCGTTGAAGCCGACGATGCGGACCTTCACATCGAGGCCCGGCGTGAACGTGCCGAAGTCACCCGACACCACCGTGCCCGAAGAAGAGAGGCCCGTGTACGAGCTGCTCATGCGGTTGATCGAACCGAGGAAGAAGATCGCGAGCTCGAGGCGCTCCCCGATGTCGAAACCCGCTTCGACGCCGACGGCCTGACCCGCCGAGAACGCCGAACCCGTACCGGGAGGGTTCACGATGCCGAAGAAGCCGCCGCGACCCGAGAAGAAGAAGCCGCGCTCGATGTCTTCGAGCGGCGCCACCTTCTTCTCCGCTTTCGCCGGAGGCGTCTCCTGAGCGAGCGCGAGTGACGACACGAGAGCCAACACCACGAAAAGCAGTCGCTTCATTGCCGGCGAACCCTACACAACGAAACGCCCCGCCTCCATAAGAAGGAAGCGGGGCGGGAGCGTCAGATTCTCAAACTCCGGTCACTGACCGGCTTGAGAGAACACGAACGGGTACGTGACGATCACCATGCCGCCACCCTTCGGCTTCGGGAACTCGAGGAGGCGCACGCGGCTGGCCACGCAGCTCTCGAGCTCTGCGTTGTTCGCCGTCGACTGCGCGACCGACGCCGTCGACACCGTGCCCGCGGGCGAGATGACGAACTTGATGGCGACCTTGCCGTTCAGCTTCGGGTTGCGGGTCAGCTGCGTCTCGTAGCAGTAGCGGATCTTGCCGACGTTGCGGCGGATCACCTGGCGGATGAGCTCCTTGTCGAGCGAGCCCATGACCGTCGGGTCTGACGAGGTGATGCCGATGTCGACGTCTTTCTTGCCGCCGAGCACGCCGACGCCAGAACCGTAACCGCCGGTGCCACCGCCGCGGCCCTTGGTGCCGATGCCGCCGATACCGATGGAGTCACCGACACCGCCGCCACCAGAACCCGAACCACGAATGCCCATGCCGCCGAAGCCGCCGGAATCACCCGCCGCGGCGCCGAACATGTTGCCCATGGCGCTCTTCAACTCACCGCCGATGCCCTGGTGCCCGAAGATGGCCGAGATACCGCCGTTCGAACCACCGAACACCTTCGCGGCCAGCAAGCGCGCCTGATCTTTGTTCGACGGGTCGCCCTTGGGCGCGACGTGCGCCGAACGTTCGGGCGCGTTCTTCTTGCCCATCTTGCCTTCGTCGCCCTTGTGCTTCTGCGCGACCTCGCCCGAGTCCTTCTTCTGCTTCTCGAACTTCTGGAGGATCGGGTTCTTCTCCGCCGGCTTGATGAGCAGCTTGGCGATGCGCGACGAGTTCGAGTTCAGCTCGTCGTCGAAACCCTCGCCTTCGGCCGTGAGGTTCGCCGCGGTGATCACGAACACCGCGCCGAGGAAGAACATGAACAGGAAGATGTTGAGGACGGTGAAGTCGACCGCGTCCGCCAGCTCCACGAAGACCGGCTTGGGCTGCGGCTGGAAGAAGACCTCGACCACCACGCCGCCGAGATCGACCCACGCGAAGTCGTCATTCGAGAGCGTGATCGCCGTCGCGTCGCCATCGGTCTGCGCAGAACCCTGCTTGCGCGCCTGCTCGAGCGTGACCGGCGCCGCATCTCCGTGCGTGAACTCGCCCTTCATCTTCGAGGTGAAGCGCAGCGTCGCGCCGTTGGGGCCGAACTTCACGAGCTCGAAGCTGGGGCCGCCGAAGCGCTCATCACCCATTTCGAAGTCGACGCCCGCCGCAGAACCGACGCGGAAGCTCTTCTGCTGATGCGGCGGCAGGAAGAACTCGCCGACCATCTGATCGCCCCAGAGGAAGCGGAGCTCCACACCCAGCGGGCCCGAGCCCTTGCGACGGCGCGGAGCCGCGTGCACGCGCTCGCCGGTGCTCTCGTTCTGCACCCGGGCCTGAACCGGCGCGGGCGGAGGCTGCGGCGCGGGAGCCTGAACCGGAACCGGCGCGGGCGCCGCGACAGCGATCGGCGCGGGAGACGCGACCTCGACCGGTGCGGTGGCGATCACCTGCGCTACGGCCGGAGGCGGAACGACGGCGGCGGTGACCGCGGCGACCGCCGGAGCAGCTCCAGCCGCTTCGACCTTGATCGTCGTGTTGCCGACCTTCACTTCGTCGCCGAACGCGAGCGTGCCCTTGTTGACGCGCTTGCCGTTGACGAAGGTGCCTTCGACGCTGCCCATGTCGATGATCGACAGCGAGCCATCAGGCGCGACTTCGATCACGGAGTGGATGCGCGAAACCTTCTCGTCATCGAGCACGAGATGGGCGGAAGACAACCGACCGATCTTGATGATGTCGCGGTCGTAGTCTTTCGAAGTGACGAGCTCGTCACCTTTGAAAACTTTGAGTGTGAGGGGGACAGCCACTGTGCGGCCTCCAGAAAAAGAATGGGTGGTGAGTCAGACAGCCGGCGGAGCGCCGGGTTCCGTCAAAGCTCGCCGACCGACTGCATGACCTTCGCTTTGAACTCTTCGCGAATCTTGATCAGGTTCGAGTGCTTCACCTTCTGCTTCGCCTCGACGTACTCGCCGTCGGGCTTGGTCAAGTCACCTTCGATGGTGTCGTCTTCGAAGGAGTACTCAGTCTGCTTCTTGAACTGAACATTTCCGCCGCCCTTGTCCTGGGCGAACGCAGGTGCCGACAGGGCAAGCAGCGCCATCAACCCGATAATTTTCTTCATGACTTCCTCCGGACCGTCGGTGACGGGCGCACACTAGCACCTGAGGGCAAAAGGCAAATGGAAGTGATGGGGACTGTTCTCGACATGTGCGACAGCCCTCACATTTCGTGCACGCTGCTCAGGAGCTTGTCGTTGAAGTCGGTGCGCACCTTGATGAGCGAATCAAAGTGCGCCGGCGGCTTCACGGTGACCAGCTCGTCTGACGGCACGGCTCCCGTTCCCAGCACGTCGTCACCCTCGAAAATCAGCGTCTGCGTCTTCGCCTTCTCTGACTTCTGCTCGGTCTGAGCGAACGACACCATCGGCACCACGAGGGCGAGAGCGAGGAGTTTGCGCATGGAGCGCATGACACTCCAAACCGCGCGCGCGTTCCAACTACCGGCAGGCAGGTTGCGAATCACCCGCGCAGCCGAACAGCAGCGTGTCGACGGTGCAGATGGCTTCGTCGATGACTCCCGCACGCACGAGACGATCGATGTCGGGGAGCGCGAGCTCGGCGTTCGAGCGCGCGGCGAACGCGTCACGGCTCGTCGAGAAGATCGTGCGGCAGACGTTCGCGGTCGAATCGATGGCGAACTCGTCGTCGCGTTCGGCTTCCGCGAGCTTTCCCACGACCCAGAGGAAGGAGCCGCGCTGATCGACGCTCTGCAATTCGTCGACGGCGGAGAACAACGCGCGCAGCCCGAGCGGCTCACAACCCTCTTCGATCGCCAGCCGGTAGCCCATGCGAATGGCGTCGAAGTTGGTGTCTTTGACGATGTAACAATTGAGGACCTTGTTCATCGGCCCGGTGATTTCGGCGTGCGCGAGCAGGGCCACGAGATCATCGACCACCGGCTGCAGATCGGCCTTCACCGAATCAGACAGCGGCAACTGCGCCACGGTGTCGCGCAGCTTCGGCCCGTCGGCGCTGATGATCACCGGGAGCAACACGCGGAAGATGCCGACGTACCCATCTTCCGTGAGCGTGGTGGTCGCGCCGTCGAGCAGCGCCTCAACGGAGGGTTTGTGCACGAGCACGTTCAGGTCGGCGAGCAGCTTCCGCCCTTCCGCCGTGTTCGCGTAGGCGGTGAACGCGATGACGAGGTCGAGCGTGTCGGAGGTCTGGCAGTTGCCGTCTTGCGCGCACAGGCCCGCAAGCAACGTCGCCACCTCGTAGTGCGCGACACGCGGGCGGCCTTTGCAGTCGTTGCCCGTGCCGGTCACGTAGTCGAGCACGTCGGTGACGACCGGCTGAATCAACTGCACGGCGTCGATCGCGTTGCCGTCGTGCACCAACGTCTGCAGCGAACGGCGCATCTCGCAGAGCTCGTTCGCTTCATCGAGCGGCGGCTGATTCGCGACGCTCGCGCAGAGCTGACCTTCCGGCGCTCCGGCTTCGGGCGGCTTCTGCGCGTAGCGCGTGAGCTTCTCGAAGATCGCGCGCAGCACGTCGTTGATCGGCGGCGGAATGCCCTCGCGCGGAGAGACGGTCAGATCTTCTTCGATCAACTGCCGCAGGTTCTCAGTGCCGCCCGTGCGCAGCGCCGTTTGAAACGCCGGCATCAATTCTTCGACGCTCTTGCAGTGCGCGAGGTTCTGCTCTTCGGCGGCCGGCGCGACCTTGTTCTCCGCTCCACAGGCGACGAGGCCCGCGAGCACGAAGAGCACCGTCACTGCGATGGCGAACCGGAGGTGATTCACGCGCGCGAATGTACGCGCGCCGCGCTCGATGACTCGCTGCAATCAACCGGCGCGTTGCGTCAGAGTGAATCGACGCTCGCCGCGAGCTTGTCGTTGAAACTCGCGCGCATCTTGATGAGCGAATCGAACTTCGTCTTCGTGTGAACGAGCACGTAAGTGTTCGTCGGGAGCTCGCGGACGCCATCGACCTCGTGGTCACCGAACGTGACGACTTGAGGTTTGGGAGTCTGCTGTTTCGGCTGCTCGGTCTGAGCAAACGCGAGCGAAGAAATCGTCACCAGGAGAGCGATGAAAGTACGCATGACGACTTCAACGCATCCGCGCTGCACATGGTTCCCTATTGTTCCGCGCGGCAGGAAGCGCTTCGAAATACGGCCTCGCCGACGTGCTCCTCGTCGAACCTGCACGCGTACCGTTTGGTGCCGCAGTACGCGCGCCACGCAGTGCTCTGCTCAGTGCAGCCGCCACGACAATCGACGATCGGTTCGTCTTTGCAGAACCAACCCTTCGCCGACTTCGTCTGCGCCGCGCGAACACTGTTCATCGACGCGGCACATGCGGGGAGCACCGCCAGCAGCAGCGCGAACCTCACGTGATGCCGCACTCGCGAAGAATCTCGTCGGTGTGCTGACCGATCTCCGGCGGCGCGCTCAGCGGAACATCTCCGAAACGCATCGGCGTGCGCAGCCACACCACGTCGCCGTGCTTCTCGAAAATGCCGCGCGCGACGAGCTGCGGGTCGGTCTGAACTTCGTCACCTTCGAGCACCGGCTCCACGCAGAGATCGAGCGGAGCAAAAATCGCAACCCACTCATCACGCGTCTTCGTCGCGAAGATCTTCTCGAGCTCGGTGCGCACGCGGTCACCCGCCTCACCGAGCGAATACGCGTCATCGAGCAACTCCGGCCGCCCGATCGCCTTGCACACGCCGGCGAAGAACTTGGGCTCCAGCGAACCGACCGCGAGCCAGCGTTTGTCCTTCGTCTCGTAGAGGCCGTAGCAGGGGTACCCGCCGTTCAACCCTTCGCGACCTCGCTGCAGCGGTTCACCCTCGCCGCCCATCAGCATGCGCGCCGCGAGGTGCATGTGCAGAAACGCCGTCGCACCATCGGTCATCGACACGTCGACGAATCGCCCGACGCCGGTGCGCGAACGTTCGTGGAGCGCAGACAGGATGCCGACCAGCGCGAACAGCGAACCGCCGCCGATGTCCGCCACCTGCACGCCGGGGAGCGCCGGTTTTCCATCGCGTTCGCCGCCGTACCCGAGCACTCCGTTGCGCGCGAGGTAGTTGATGTCGTGGCCGGCCTTCAGCGCATCAGGCCCCGTCTGCCCGTAACCCGAAATCGCGCAGTAGATGAGCCTCGGGTTCAGCGCCTTGAGCGCCTCGTAGTCGCACCCCAGCCGCTTCATCACGCCGGGCCGGAAGCTCTCGATGACCACGTCGTAGTGCGGAATCAGCTTCTTCAACGTCGCCAGCCCTTCAGGCGACTTCAGATCGATCGCGATCGAACGCTTGTTGCGATTGAGCCCGAGGAACAACGCCGACGTCTCGCCCTTCATCGGTGGAGCGTGCCGCGTGTAATCGCCTGAGCCGGGTTCTTCGACCTTGTCGACCTGCGCGCCGAGGTCCGCGAGGACCAGCGTGGCGTACGGGCCGGGGAGCAAACGAGAAAGGTCGAGGACCTTCAAACCTGAGAGCGGAAAGGTCATGAAAAAACCTCTCCCCGCGGGTGCAGAGAGAGGTCCTTTTTCAGAAAGAGAAAGTGAATCAGCCGATCAGCTTCGCGAGCTTCATCGCGAGGCCCATGTCCATCGGCTTGAACTTCAGCTTGCCGGTCATGGCCGCGGTCTGCGCGTTCATCTGCTTGTTGATGATCTTCTCGAAGTCGGCCGCCGCGACCGAGATCGTCATCTTCGACTCGCCGACCTTGCCCTCGGAGATCCAGTCGCTGGGCTTGGTGGTGTCGAGCGTGAACGCGCCGCCACCGTCACCGCCGATGTCGAAGTGAATGACCGAGTTCAACTCTTTGAGCAGCTCCGGCTTCTCGGTGAGCTTCTTCGTGATCGACTCGGTGATGGTGTCCTTGATGCCCATGGTGGCGTTCCTTGGTGAGGGTTGACTTCAGAATCAGTTTTGCCCGCGAAGGCTTAGGGAATCGCGGTGTCCTTCGCAAGGACCTCGATGAACTGCGCGAGCGGCATGGTCTTCAAATCCTCCCCGCCGTGCTTGCGCGGAGCGACCGCGTTCGCCTCGACCTCCTTGTCGCCGATGACCAGCACGTACGGCACCTTGGCGATCTCCGCCTCGCGGATCTTCTTCTGCATCGAGAGCCCGCGATCATCGAACTCCACGCGGAAGCCCTGCGCGTTCAACTGCGCGGCGACCTTGCGCGCGTACTCTTCTTGCCGGTCGGCCACGGTCACCAGCGTCGCCTGCACGGGCGCCAGCCACGCGGGGAAAACGCCCGCGTAATGCTCGATGAGAATCGCGATGAAGCGCTCGAAGCTGCCGAAGATCGCGCGGTGCAGGACAACGGGCCGGTGTTCCTTGTTGTCGTCACCGACGTAACTGAGGTCGAAGCGCTCCGCCGCGATGTAGTCGAGCTGCATGGTGCCCAACTGCCACTTGCGGTTGATGGAGTCAGACACCACGAAGTCGATCTTCGGCCCGTAGAACGCGCCGTCACCGGCGTTCACCACGTACTCGACCTTCATGTCTTCGAGGCTCTTCTTGAGCGCCGCTTCCGCGCGGTCCCACAGGTCGTCGGTGCCGAGCCGCTTCTCGGGGCGGGTCGACAACTTCGCTTCGTATTTCAGCCCGACCGCCGCGTAGACCTTGTCGAGCAGCTTCACGAACTTCGACACCTCTTCGCCGATCTGATCTTCACGGCAATAGATGTGCGCGTCGTCCTGCGCGAACTGACGCACGCGGGTCAGCCCGCCGAGCGCGCCGGCCGCTTCATTGCGATGCAGCACGTCCTGCGTGTGCAGACGCAGCGGCAGCTCCCGGTAGCTGTGCTTGCCGAACGAGAAATAGATGTGGTGCGACGGGCAGTTCATCGGCTTGACGCCGAAGTCGAGCTCGCCCGAGTCGGAGTCTTTCACCAGGAACATGTTCTCCTGGTACTTGTCCCAGTGGCCCGACTTCTTCCAAAGCTCCTTGTTGAAGATGAGCGGAGTCTTGATCTCCACGTAGCCATCTTCGCGGGTGAGCTTCCGCATCCAGTTCGAGAGCGTGGTGTAGATGCTGGTGCCGCGCGGGGTCCAGAACGCGGCGCCCGGCGCCACGGGGTGGAAATGAAACAGGTCGAGGTCTTTGCCGAGGCGGCGGTGATCACGCTTCGCCGCTTCTTCGCGCTGCTTCTCCCACGCCTCGAGCGCCTTCTTGTCGAAGAAGCTGATGCCGTAGATGCGCTGGAGCTGCGCCTTCGTATGGTCCGCGCGCCAGTACGCGCCTGACGAGCTGAGCAGCTTGATGATGCCGACCTTGCCGGTCGACGGGCCGTGGGGCCCGAGGCAGAAGTCGATCCAGTCTCCGTGCGAATAGAGGGTCAGGGTCTTTGCGCCCTTCGCCACGATGTCGTGGACGATCTCCACCTTGAAGCTCTCGCCCTTGGCGGTGAACAGCTTCACCGCGTCTTCGGCGCTGACCTCGGTGCGCTTGAACGGGAGGTCCTTCGCGATGATCTCGTTCGCGCGCTTCTCGATCTGCGCCAGCTCATCGGGCGTGAACGGCGCGGGCTTGCCGAGGTGCTCGCGGTAGAAGTCGTAATAGAAACCCTCTTCGATCACCGGGCCGATGGTGACCTGCGTGCCGGGGAACAACTGCTGCACGGCGTCGGCGACGATGTGCGCGGCGTCGTGGCGGGTGACCTCGAGCGACTCCGGGTTCTTGGTGGTGAAGATCTGCAGCGTCGCGTCGGCGTCGATGGTGCGCGCCAGGTCGACCTCTTGGCCGTTCAGCCTGGCGAACACCGCTGCCTTCGCGAGGCCGGGGCCGATGGAGTTCTTCACGAAGTCAGCGATCGAGGTGCCCGCTTCAGTGTCCTTCTTCGAACCGTCGGGCAAGGTGATGGAAACAGATGCCATTGTGCGGCGCTCCTTACAGGGTTTGGCGGCTCAGGGCATCGACGTCCTTGAGCAGCGTGGGGATTCGGTGGGGCCCGTGCAGACGCTTCGTCAGCTCGAGCGCGGTGGTCGGGCTCATGCCCGCGGCGGTGATGAACAGCGGCTTCTGGCTCTCACCGCGCGTGAGCGGCAGCGCCATCTCTGAACCCTTGAACGCCGTCTTGGCGATGCCGATCACCGGCGTCGCGCGGCCCAGCGCTTCGTGCAGATGCGCGCCCAGCCCCGGAGTCCCTTCGCGGTCCAACCACACGTAGCCGTCGATGACGATGCACTCCACGCGGCCGGCTTTTTCCAGCACGCGCAGCAGGCACGGCAGTTCGCGTTTGTAGAACGCTCCCGGCTCGTAGGCGGCGATCGGCGTCACCCGTTCGACCAGCGTTCGCGTGGGCGTGGCGTCGGCCCAGTCGTTCGCGAGCACGCACGCGGCGCGGGCGCTCGTCTCTTCGTAGTGCACGTCGGTGATGGCGATCATGGGAGCAGTCAGACGCAGCGTCGCGGAGAACCTGAATGTGTACAGTCGGCGCGTGCGTTCGTTGCGCGAAATGTTGCTGGCGGTGCCGCCGCTCGAGCGCGACGCGTGGGTGAATCGGCAACTGGGCATCGACGAGCTCCCCGATGATGGCGATGAACTGCCGCGCGATGGCGTGCCGTACCTGCCCGCGTCGGTCGATTCGATCCTGCGCTTCGTGGAGCTCGGGAAACTGGGCGCTCACGACGTCATCGTCGACGTGGGCTCCGGAGTCGGCCGCGCCGCGTGGATTCTCCGCGTGCTCACCGGCGCGCGCGTGATCGGCATCGAGATTCAACGTTCATTGGTGCGCGAGCTCGACGGCCTCAGCTTCATCGCCGCCGACGCGTCCATCACGCACCCGCCCGATGCGAGCGCGTACTTCCTCTATTGCCCGTTCTCCGGCGCGACGCTCGAGCGCTGGGTCGACACACTTCCGCGGCGCGGTCTCATCATCGGCTGCGTCGACTTTTCACTCCCCGAAAGGCCGTGGCTCACGCGCGATCGCGTCGATCGCGATCTGGAGATCTACCGGACGCGTTGAAATACCTCTCGCATGGGCGACGACGGCTATCGCGTGGTGTTCGACGCAAGCGACCACTGGCCTCAGTTGTGGTTCGCGCTGCCGGGGGTTCTGTTCATCGTGATCGCGCGAGCACTCTGGCGCACTCGCGCGAGCTCGAACTGGTGGAGGTGGCCGGCCGACACCCGGCCGTGGCTCCGCTCTCTTCAGGCGGGCGGCATGCTCGCGTTCGCGGTGCTCTGGACAGGCGGCGTCGTGGTCGGCGCCTACCTCCTCGCGAGCGGCACGGCGAACGTCGTCGAGGGTGTGGTGACCAACTTCCAACCCGGCGCCAAGCGCGAGCGCTTCGAGGTCGGCGGCGTGAAGTTCGACTCCTCGCCCTACGAGATCACGTCCGCGTACAACGCGTTCGGCGGCCCCTTCGGCAACGGCAGCCAGGTGCGAATCCACTACACGCAGGGCGGCGCGCACGCGGCGATCCTCAAGTTCGAGCTCTACGAAGGCGCGGTGTGCCGCTGAGATTCCTTGAACGGGCACGGTTTGACGGTCTCGTTCGTGCCGGTTCCGAACGTGCTCTCGACTCCGCGCACACTTCATCAAGCGCGTAGACAAAGTTGACGGTGTCAACTCCGTCTACGAGTGGCGAACACCCTTCTCCACCCGGCTTGATGCAGTTCGTGGCGTGTCGCGGGCCCGCGCGACTCGGGCTCCCCGGAGACGCATCAACAACCGCGTTCACTCAAGAGAGCGCCCACGCTGTCTCGGGGTCGGGACGCTCCCAGAATCGCCACTCCCCCGGGAGTCCCCTTTTCGGGACGCTCCCGAATC
>JBEHYH010000065.1:0-18272 GCA_048498275.1 Myxococcota bacterium
CGTCGTGGTGCCTGAATTGATCTTCTGCTCGACGGCTTCGCGCATGCGCTCGGCCACCTGCATCGCCTCGCTCTTCGTCGTCTCCGGGAGCAGCACCGCGAATTCCTCGCCGCCGTAGCGCGCGATGAGGTCGGTCTGACGAAGGTCTTCCCCCAGCACCGACGCGAGCCGCCGCAGCAGTTCGTCGCCCGCGGGGTGACCCATGGTGTCGTTCACGCGCTTGAAGAAATCGACGTCGAACATCAACACACCCATCGGCCGCTGATGACGCTCGGCGCGCAGCAGCTCGGCGTGGAGCGCCTCTTGAAAACGGCGGTGATTGTTCACGCCGGTCAGACCATCGGTGACCGCGAGCTGCGTGAGGCGCAAGTTCGCTTCCTGCAACTCCTTCGTGCGGGCCTCGACCGCGTGCTCGAGCGTCTCGCGTTGCTGCTGCAGCGCGCCCGCCATCCGGTTGATGGTGTCGGTGAGCTCCCTCAATTCCGACCCCTGCAACGGCGGCACGCGCGTCGTCAGATGCCCTTCACCCATGCGCCGCACCGCCTGCTGCAGCGTGCGCACCGGCCGCACCACGAGCTGATCGAGCCCGAAGAACAGAATCGCTCCGATGAAGAGAAAGAGCAGCAGCGAGGTCATCGCGAGGCGATTGCGCGTGCGCTCCGCCGCCGCCTCGACGCGCGCGAGCGAATACGTCGCCGTCACCGTGCCCCAGCGAATGCCCGAAACCGCGGGCGCCGACACCCGGTAGATGTTGCCGTCGTGCTGCCAGCTCGGCCCGTCGGTGAAGATCGCGACGCGGCTGAAGTCATCGGTGGCCACGGTGTTGAAGAGCGCCGGCTTGCTGTGCGCCAACACGCGGCCCGTGTCGTCGAGCACCGCGAGCTCCATCATGTCGCGCTCGCCCATCGACTCGGTGAGATGCGAGATGAGCGTGTCGAGCCCGCTGATGTCGTTCTGCGCGATCTGCACCGCGGTCGTCAGCCCGATCGACTGCAGCACCTTCACGTTTCGAAAACGGAAGTCCTCCAGCATCTCGGCTTCTTCACGCTTCGTCTCGAAGAAGGTCATCGCCGCGAGCGCCAACGCCACGATGCCCGGAACCAGCAACGTGAGTTGGCCGCGAATACCCATCGGTGCGGAGATGTTCCCACTCCTGACCCGGAGCGCGAGAGAAATTCAGCCTTCGACCGCGCGCGGCGCATTTCCCTTCATCTGCGCGACGGTGACCGACTGATTGCGACCGTGGCGTTTTGCGAAATACAGGCACTGATCCGCCTGATCGATGAGGACCTGCTTCTCCATCGAGACCTCGGGGAAGGTCGCGATGCCGAGCGACATGGTGACCTTCAGCGGCCCCTGCTCGGTCTGGAAGACCTCCTTCATGATCCGCTCGCGGATCCGCTCCGCGATGATGTGGGCGCCCTTGGCGTCGGTCTCCGGCATGATGATCGCGAACTCCTCGCCGCCGTAGCGGGCCACGATGTCGGTGTCGCGCGCCTGCTCGCGCAGAATCTTCGAGACGCCCTTGAGCACGAGATCGCCGATCGGGTGACCGTAGGTGTCGTTGACCGACTTGAAGTGATCGATGTCGGTGAGAATGAACGAGAGCTTGCGCGAATAGCGGCGCGCCGAGGCGAGCTGCTCGTCGAAGCGCGTCTGGAACGTGCGGTGATTGAACAGCCCGGTGAGGCCGTCGGTCGTCGCCATCTTCTCCATCGCCTCGTAGAGCTGCGCGCGGAGCACCGCCTGCGCGGCCTGAATCGCGATCACCTCGAGCATGCGGAGTTCGTCGTTGTCGAACGCGGCCTTCTTGCGTGACCCCGCGACGAGCGTGCCGAGAATGCGTTCACCGGCGACCAGCGGGAAGATCTTGAGCGACTGCAAACCGCGAATCTGCGTGTCGTCGTCGAAGATGACCTGACGATCCATCGCGCCGGCTTCGCGGCCCGGCAGCGGCGCGCCGTAACGCACCACGTTCGCCACCAGCCCGTTGTTGTCGGGGAACGTCGCGTTCTCGAGCGCGCGGCCGGCAGACGTCACGCCTGACATGCGCACGATGCGGTGCATGCGCTGGCCGCTCTGCTCGCTCACCAGCGTCACCGCGCAGAACTCGGGCTGCGCGACCTGACGGCACGCTTCGAGAACGGCGAGGAAGACCTGTTCAGGCGAGCCGGCGCGATTGAGCTCTTCGATGGCGCGGAAGAACCGGTCTTTCTCGTCACGCGACCGGCGGATGTACGTCATCACGCGCTCGACCTCGATCGCGCGCAGCACCTCACCGGCGATGACGGTCAGCAGCTTCTCGTCGTCTTCAGTGAACGGTTTGTTCTCGAGGCGATCGGCGACCAGCACGCCGCGAACGAGCCCGCCACCTTCGATGATCGGCACGCCGAGAATCGCGCCGATGTTCGGGCCGCCCGGCTCGTAGTGCGTCACGCCCTTGAGCCCCGACGCGGAGTTCATGCGCACCGGCACGCCGCGCTTCAGCAACGCGCCGAAGATGCCCTCGCCCGCCTTGAAGCGTTCACGCTGCACGTGTTCCGACGTCGAACGGCAGTCGTGGAGTTTCAGTGAACGATCGTCACTCGCCAGCATGAACACGCCGACGGTGTTGGTCTTGAGCGCGGTCTCCGCGACCTCGAGCGCGCTGCCGGTCGCGCCTTCGATCTCCTTCACCGAGGCGACCAGCCACTTCTCCTGATCTTTCACGCCGGGCATCGAGTCGGCGCCGCTCGACACGAGGCGGAAGGTGCGCGCCCGTTCTTCGAGCTCCTTGATCTTGTTCTTCACCGCGCCGTCCTCGGCGCGGCGGGCCGCGGCGAGGCGAGCCGACAACACGAAGTGGTACAGCCCCGCGAAGAGCGTGAGGAAGACGGAGCGCGTGATGAACACGCTCCACCGCTCGGGGAACGTGAGCAGCGCGTCGAAGAGAATCGAGACGCCCAGCAACGTGGCGGCGGCGGGCCGCGGCAAGAACGTCACCAGGCACGCCATCAACACGTACACGACGGGGAAGAACTGCTCGCCCGCGATCGACACGAGCACGAACGCCGCCGCGAGCATCGTGCCGCCGAACTCCATCTCGTCACGGAGCAGCGGCGCCGAGTCGGTCATCGAACGCCGCACCCGCCGGCCGGTCGCCACCGCGCCACCGATGAGCAACACCAGAAACGCCGCGGCGTCGGCCCAGGTCAGCGTGTCGAGCGAACGGAATCTCCCGCGCGCGAGAAAACCGAACACCGTGAGCACCGAGAGCGCCGGCACCGCGCGCACGATCTCACGCGTCCATTTCCCCGGAGTGAACGCCAGCGTCTTGGTGTTCCTACGCAACGTCGTGGCAGGCGCAGGCGTCATGGGCTCTCCAGGTTGAGGACGATTTCGCCGGGCTTCACGAGCCCCAGATTTTCGCGAGCCGCGCGCTCGATGGCCGCGTCTTCGCTTTTCAACCGCTTCGCTTCGAGCGTCAGGCGCTCGTTCTCGACCCGAAGGCGCTCCGTGCGCTCCTCGAGCGACGAGAGATCTCGCCGCAGCCGCGCGTAACGACGGAACCCGCCCTCATTGGCGAAGGACGCCGTTGCGAAAACGAGCGCGACCACCACCGCGCCCCACACCACTTGTCGACGGCGATCCATGCGAAGGAGGCCAAAGTACCAACGGCGATCGACCCCGCAAGAAAACCGCTACAGGTTGCAACGGCACGGTCCACCGGCGAGCATCCCCCACCCATGTTTGCATCGCGTCATGCCGTCTTCATCGGGCCGGGAAAACTGAATGACGAGCTGCGTGAAGTACTCGCGAAGCGCGCGGGAGCGCTCCACCCCGACGTCGCGATTCAGGTGCCGAGATTGTTGGCGACCTTCGATGGCGCGGCCGACGCCGAACGCATCGCGTCGCAGGTTCAGCGCATGAAGCTCGGCGCGGCGGTCGCCGGCCCTGAGCAGCCTCCCGCGGAGCTCTCGTGGAACGTCGCGCGCAAGTTGGACGCGTCCGACAAGGGGTGGCGGCTCGAGACCGAGTCGGGCGAGCTCATCCGTCTTCAGACCACCGACGTCACCGCGGTGACCCTGCTCGAGTGGCGGCCCGAAGAAGGCGCCGCTGATCGCGCGGTGCTGGTGTCGTTGCGTGAACAGCGCCCGGTGATGATGCGCGCCAGCCTGCTCGATGAAGTGTCGCGGCAGACGGTGCCCCTCGAAGGGTTGAAGCGCATCAACGAGTTCCTCGACAGCGTGTCGCTGGTGCTGGCGCAAGACGCGCGTGTCCGTTCGCGAAAGTTGAATGAAGAAGATTTTCGCGGAGGCGAATTGACCGGCGACCTGCTGCCGCTGGTGCTCGCGGTCGTCGATTCGGTCGACACCATGCCGGGTTCGTTGCCGCAGCCGCTGCGCGGCAAGCCGAAGACGCAGCCCGAGACGCCCGCGCACTACACGGGCCTCGCCGCGCTCGCCGCGTGGATTCTCTATGTCACGAGCCTCGGCGCGCTGGTGCTCTCGCTCGGGTATTTCACGGTCGCCGCGATGTCGTTCGGCATCATCGCGGGCCTCGCCGGTCTGGCGCTCGGAGCCTGGGGCACGCGCCGCTTCATGTGGGCGCGTTGGCTCGCGAAGCAGAACTGGGGCGCGGCGTCGTCGGTGCCCAACTGGCCGATCAGCGCCGATGAACCCGGCATCAAGCCGTTCTGGTTCGAGCTCGTCATCGACTGCTTCGTGATGCTCTTCGTCAGCATGGGCGCGTTCGGTGAAGGCGTGGTGCGCGTGCTGAGCCTCTGTTCGCTCCCCGTGTTGGCGGTCGCCGTGCTGTGCAGCGCCGCCGCCGTGTACGAGGCCTGGCAGCGCGAATGACGACGTTGAAGCAACGCCTCGAGGGCAAACGTGTCGGCCTGGTGCTGAGCGCGGGCTTTTTCGGTTTCTTCGGTCACGCCGGGTTCGTCGATGGCCTTCTGCAGAACGGCATCGTGCCGGCCGCGTGGGCGGGCACGTCAGCGGGCGGAATGATCGCGGGGTTGTGCGCGTCGGGGCTCGCTCCGGCGAAGGTCGCGGAGCTGCTCGTCGCGCGAAAGAAAGAACACTTCTGGGACCCCGACTATCTCGGCATCGCCGTCGACTCGCTCAAGAAGGGTCATCGGCCGAGCGGGCTGTTGAAGGGCGCGCGGTTCGCGAAGCTGCTGAGGGAATTCCTGCCGGTGCAGACGTTCGAAGAACTCAACGTCCCGCTCCTGATTTTGACCACAAACCTCACGACGCAATCAGCGCACGTGATCACGAGCGGAGAAATCGCCTCGGCGATTCACGCGACCTGCGCGTACCCGGGGTTGTTTCAAGCCGTGCGTCGCGAAGGTGACCTGCATTGGGACGGAGGCATCGTCGACAAGGCCCCTGCCCTCGCGCTGCAGGAGTTCGCCGGCGACCAGCTCGACGCGCTGCTCGTGCACTACCTGCCGAGCCGCGATGGCGACAAGGAGCCGCGCGGCGCGTTCTCGTACGTGAGCGGAATGGCCAGCGGCATGGCGGCGATCCGCAAAGATCACTTCCGCCTGCAGCTCGAGGTCTTGAAGGCGCGCGGCGTCGAAGTGCACGTCGTCACTTCAGAATTGCCGCCGGTGTCCCCGAACGAGCTGCACCGGGGAGCCGACGCTGTCTCCGCCGGCCGCGCCTCGGCGATTCGTGCGTTGAATCAGCGCGCGTAGCGGCGGTGTTCGACGAGCAGGCACTTGTCCTGCACGACGTCGATGCCCGCATCGACCAGGCGCTTCGCCGCGGCGTCGTTGCGAATGCCGAGCTGAAACCAGACCACCTTCGGCTTCTTCGCGATGAGGTCGTCGACGTGTTGATCGATGTCCTGCGGCCGGCGGAAGACGTCGACCACGTCGATGTCACCGGGGACCGCGTTGACGCTCCGGTAAACCTTCTCGCCGAGAATCTCCGTGACGTCCGGGTAGTAGACGGGCACGGGCACGATCTCGATGCCCGCTCCGTCGAGGTACTCGGGCACGCCGAACGCCGGTTGCCCGCGCTGCGCTTCGGTCTTGATGCCCAGCACCGCGACGCGCTTCATGCTGCGCACCAGCTCCGCGATGCCCGCCTCGTCTTCGATCAATCTGGCCACGAAGCGGAAATAACCGCGGCTACACTCCCGCGCCCATGTTCCTGCTCTCGCTGGCAGTGCTCGCCGCGTCACCAACCGCCGACACAAAGTCGGTCTACGACCTCGATCGACGAGCCTTCGTCGATACCGCGCGCCACGATCTCGACACGCTCAAGTTGTTCGTCACCGGCATGAACACGGTGATGACGCAGGTCGGCTCGAACAAGGAACTCTTCGCGCCGCACGACACCGTCTATTCCGCGGAGCAGAAACAGACGCTGCTCTCCACGTGGGGCTCGTTGTTCGCGTACTTCACGTCGACCGAAGCGCTCCGCCAGAAATATTGGGACTTCGTGAAGCTCGCGCCGACCGACCCGCGGCACGCATGGGGGTTTCTGCTGACGCACACCGCGCTGACCTCGCTGCTCGCGTACGGGCTGCGGTTCGCCGAGTACACGCTCAACAACAAGCAGCTCGAGACCCTCTTCGACGAAGCGAACGGTGAATACGGCGTGCCGAAGGGCGCGTTCGCGCGGTTCAAGTTGAAGGCGATCCACGTCGCGACCTCCACGCAGCTCTTCACCGGCGACAGCTACGCGCCGCTCGCGAAGCCGTTCCTGAAGCACCAGAAGCTGCTCGACGACCCGGCGGTGAAGTGGGCCTTCAATGAGATGAAGAACGACGGCAAGACCGCGCGCGACGAGCTCGTGCTGCACGGCGGTCAGCTCTACGCGGGCAATGGCAAGGACATCGCCGTCGACAAGTCGCTGCACGCGATCTTCCCCGCGCAGAAGACCTTCGCGGAGTGGATGGGCGACACCCGCGTCGCGCGCGTCGGCCGCCCGCTGGTCACCACCGACGACATCGCGGCCCAGGTGATCCCGAAGCTGCTCCCCGGCGACATCCTCGTCGCGCGGCAGAACTGGTTCCTCTCGAACATCGGCCTGCCCGGCTTCTGGCCGCACGCGCTGCTCTACGTCGGCACCTCGTCTGATCTGCAGCGCACGTTCGACGCCGACCCCGCGGTGAGCGCGTGGGTGCAGACGCAGCCTGAGAAGGTGAAGACCTTCTCGGAGCTGCTCGCGAAGCGCTACCCCGCGAAGTGGAAGACGTACTCGACCGGCACCGACTTTCAGGGCCACGCGCCGATTCGCGTCATCGAGTCGATCAGCGAGGGCGTCAGCTTCACCGGCGTCGAGCACGCGTTCGGCGTCGACTACCTCGCGGCGATGCGGCCGCGGCTCTCGCTCACCGACAAGGCGCGCGCCATCGAGCACGCGTTCAAATACCAGGGCCGGCCGTACGACTTCGACTTCGACTTCTTCTCCGACGCGTCGCTGGTGTGCACGGAGCTCGTCTACAAGTCGTACCAACCCGCCGCTGACTTCAAGGGCGTGAGTCTGCCGCTGGTCGACGTCGCCGGCCGCCGCACGCTGCCCGCGAACGAGATCGTCAAGCGCTTCGATCAAGAAGACGGCACGCCGAATCAGCAGCTCGACTTCGTGCTCTTCCTCGACGGCAGCGAGAAAGACGCGAAGGCCGTCTCGTCAGACGAAGCGCACTTCCGCACGACGTGGAAGCGCGTGAAGTGGGACCTCGCTCAGGAGTGATTCACTTCGCGTACGTCGTCTTCCAGTAGCCGCTGCCTTCGCGGCAGTACATCGCCGACCAGTCGTTGGTGAACTGATCGAGCGGCGGGCGGCCGTCTTGCCGGAAGTAGTTGAACGCCAGCGAGCCCTTGTCGTTGGGAGCGATGTCGTTCACGCGCGAGCTGAAGTTCATCGGCAGACGCAGCTCGCAATTGGTCAGGGGGAAAGGGTTCTCGCTGATCATCAACACGGTGCGGAGCTTGGTGCGCTTGTCGGGCGCGCTGATCTGCACCTTGCCGTAGAGCTGCTTCACCGTGACCTTCGCCGGCTCGGCGACCTTCACCGGCTCCGGGTCTTTCTTCACCGGCTCCTTGACGGGTTCCTTCGTCGGCTCCGGGTCTTTCTTCACGACCGGGTCCTTCTTCACGGGCGTCTTCTTCGGCGGCTTCGTGGCGTGGTTCACGCCCGACAAGTCACGCGCGGCGAACACCGTCTTCGGCAGCGGCGTCTCGTCGTCATCGAGCAACACCGACACGATGGAGCCCTTGATCTCCATCACCGCGCCGTGCGCGTACACCGGGCGCGTGCCGTCGCCTTCATCTTCACCCGCGATGTCGAGGCGATCGCCCTCAGACAACTTGTCGTCGGCGCCGAGCACGAACACGTAGCCGTCTTCACGCAACTGCAGCTTCCACGCCTTCTCGTGTTTCTCGCGCGTGAGCACCGCGGGCTCCTTCGCGGGGTCCGGGTTCTCGGGCTCGGTCTTCACTTCGGGTTCCGGGTCTTTCTTCACCGGCTCCTTCACGGCGACGAGGGGCTCCTTCACCGGTTCAGGCACGGGCTCCTGCGTGCGCGTGAACCACAAACCGGCGCCCGCGAGCCCGATCACCGCGAGCAACCCGACGATCACGAACGGCAACGCGCTCTTCTTCGGCGGTGCGATCGGTTGCTCGGGAGGAAGCGCGTCGGCCGGCTGCACCGCCCCCGACGGCGGCTTCGCGGGAGGGATCGACTTCGACGAGGGGTTCTTCGCGAACGACGCCGGAGGCGGCGGCGTGTAGACCGACATCGCCTTCTGCGCGGCGGTCAGCGAGACGCCAGACGGCGACTTCCCATTCGGAGTCGCGAGCCCGGGGCTGGAGCCATCGCGTACGAACGTTCCCGCCATCGCCTCCATGCGGCCGGTGGGCTCGTCGGCGATGTCGGGTGACGAACCGCGCTTGCGCATCACCGACAGCCGAGACTGCAACTGGCGCTCGGCGGCGAACTCTTCAGGGCAGATCGCGCGCACGTAGTTACCGACGTCTTCGGAGCCGATCGTCAGGCCTTCGCGCACCGCGAACTCATTGAGCGCCCGTGCGAAATCGTCGCCCCGCTGGTAGCGGGCCGAAGGTTCCTTCGCGAGCGCGCGCATCACGATCTGATCGAGCGTCGGTGAAATGTCGGGGCGCACCGAGAGGAGCGACGGCAGCTCGGCGTACGCCATCTGCGCCACCATCTCCGCCATCGTGCCGCCGCCATAGAGCGGGCGGCCGGTGATCATCTCCCAGACCACGATGCCCGCCGAGAAGATGTCGGAGCGGTGATCGACCGGCCTGGCCATCGCCTGCTCCGGCGACATGTAGCCGAGCTTGCCCATCACCGTGTTCGCCTGCGTGTGCTTGCTGCGCGCCGACGACTTCGCGAGGCCGAAGTCGATCACCTTCACTTCGCCCTCGTACGACACCATCACGTTCTGCGGAGACACGTCGCGGTGCACGATGCCCAGCGGCGTGCCGTCGGCGCCGACCTTTCGGTGCGCGTAGCCGAGCGCCTCGCTGATCTTCATGCCCACCGCGAGCGCGACCGGCAGTGGCATCACGGCCTTCTGCCGTTCGATGCGCGTCTCGACCCGCGAGAGGTCGACGCCGGGCACGTACTCGATGGCCATGTAGAGCGTGCCGTCGACCTCGCCCATGTCGTGCACCTGCGCGATGTTCGAGTGCGTCAACTGCACCAGCACGCGCGCTTCATGGTGAAAGCGGTCGATGAAGTTCTGGTCGCCCATCAGGTTCGGGAGGACCGTCTTCACGATGCACAACTTCTCGAACCCGGCAGCGCCGGTGAGCCGAGCGAGGTGCACTTCGCCCATGCCGCCCTGGCCGAGCAGAAATAAGAGTTCGTAGCGACCCAACCTGCGGATCTCAGGAGAAGTCATGTCGCGCGGACTCTACCCGTGGTTTGGAAATTCTTGAGGTTTTGAGTCAGGACTTCGCCCGGAAGTATGTGTATACGGCGCGGCCTCAGCAGTCTGGTCCCGTAGCTCAGCTGGATAGAGTACTGGCCTCCGAAGCCAGGGGTCGCGCGTTCGAATCGCGCCGGGATCGCAGGTGAATCAGGGCCTGATTTCGCTCGGAAAAACCGAGTGGAGTCAGGCCCTGTTCATTTGGCTTTTCGACATCGGGTTCAGCGTCGCGCAGGACCGCGAGGAGTTTCGCCACCAGTGGCCATCGGGAGCCCACAAGTTCCACGGGCTCCGGCCGCAACGGGCTGAACGACAGACGCTCGAGGTAGGTCGGCCATCTTCGGCCTCGAGATGCCCGTAGAGCTCCGTCGTCAACGCCAGGTCAGAATGCTCATGGAACCTTGCCGTGCGTTGCACCGCGACGGCCCAGCGCTTCCGCCCTCGCCTTTCGCGTCTCGTCGGGCAGCGACGGAGGTTGTCGTCGGACCGAAAGAACCTGAAATCGACGTGCGCGTGCTCGGCGAACTCCTCCTGCGTGAGACCAAGCACGAGTCGTCGGCGACGCACATTCGACTCCTTCAGAAGTTCGCGATGCATCGCTTCATTTTGATGCTTCGACACTTCTTGAGTCACTGACTCCGCAGAGAAACTTCTCGGCACGGTTGCTGCTGACGCCCTTTGCGGCCGACGCGTTGTTCAGGAGGCGCGATGGCTGCGTTCCGCTCTCGAGCGACGCTCAACCAGTCACGCGCTTCACCGCGCGAGGAGTTCACCATGCTGTACACCATCGCCGTCGTCTTGCTCGTCTTGTGGGTGCTGGGGCTCGTGACCTCGTACACGCTCGGCGGCTTCATTCACGCGCTCCTCGTCATCGCGATCGTACTCGTCGTGGTTCGGCTGATTACCGGCCGGAAAGTCGTCTGAGCCCGGCTCGCGATTCAGTGCAGGCGCTGAAGTCGATCAACCCAAACACGGAGAACTGCCATGGCCCCTCGTTACGGGAAGAAGGCGCAATCAAAAGTGCGAAAGACGATGCACGAACGTCGCAAGGGCACGCTTCGCTCAGGGAAGTCTGGAAAGAAGGTCACCAGCCGTAAGCAGGCGATCGCCATCGGCTTGAACAAAGCCCGGCGTGCTGGCGCGAAAGTTCCCCCGAAGAAGAAGTCGTCATGAGAACGGAAACGCTCTGGAGCGACTTCTCCCGCCTCCCTGAATTTCCTCAACTGCGCGCCACCATCGAAACCGACGTCATCATCGTCGGTGCCGGCATCGCGGGCATGACTGCCGCCATCGAACTGCAACGCGCGGGCAAGTCAGTGGTCGTGCTCGAGGCGCGTCGCATCGCGGGCGGAGAGACCGGCCACACCACCGCGCATCTCACCGAACTGCTCGACGCGCGCTACTTCTCACTCATCTCGAAGTTCGGGCGCGACAAAGCGACGCTCGCCGCCGACGCTGCGCGGTACGCCATCGACTGCATCGAAACGTTCACCGGCGCGTGTGGAACGTGCGCCTTCGAGCGTGTGCCGGGCTACTTGTATGCAGAGACGGTCGAGCAGACCAAAGAGCTCGAACGCGAGTTCGAAGCGCTCAAGACCGTCGGATGCAACGTGTCGTGGGTGAACGAATTTCCACTCGCGATTCCTGTGACACGCGCGCTGCGCATCGAGAACCAGGCTCAGTTCGAACCGCTCGGGTATTTCGCCGAGCTCACGAAGCACTTCGTCAGCTCAGGTGGCCGCATCTTCGAAAACACCGAGGTGCTCGCGGTGAATGACGGCGAACCGTGCAAGGTGAAGACACCGGCGGCTGAGGCCTTCGCGCGAGACGTCTTGGTGCTCGCGAGCGTGCCCGTCTCGAATCGGCTGGTGATGCACACCAGGGTCGCCGCGTATCGGAGCTACGCCGTAGCGGCGCGTCTCGACGGCCCATTCCCCGCTGGCCTGTTTTACGACCTGCGTGAGCCGTACCACTACGTGCGCACGCAAAAGACGCCCCGCGGGAGCTTCCTCATCGTGGGCGGCAACGACCACAAGACCGGGCAAAACGACGACACCGAAGGCGCGTTCAAAGATCTCAGCGCCTATGCAGCCGAACATTTCGGAGCAACCAACGTGGAGTACCGCTGGTCAGGGCAGATCATCGAGCCTGCCGACGGTCTCCCGTTCATCGGCAAGAACCCGGGCGCGGAGCACGTGTACATCGCGACCGGCTTCTCCGGCACGGGCCTGACCTTCGGCACGCTCGCGGGCGTGATCCTCTCCGATGAGGTCCGCCGGACTTCGAACTCCTGGGCGAAGCTCTTCAGCCCTGACCGCGCGAAGCCCTTCGCCCAACTCGGCGAATTGCTCGTCGAGAACTCCGACTTCCCCGGCACGTTGGTTCGAGACCGCCTGGACCGCGGAGAAGTGGCCGATGTGGCCTCGGTCGCAGCAGGTGAAGGCCGCCTCGTTCGCGTGAAGGGAAAAATGTGCGCCGTCTTTCGCGATCAAAAAGGACAGGTGCACGCGCACTCGGCCGTCTGCACGCACTTCGGTTGCTACGTGCATTGGAACAACGCTGAGCGCTCGTGGGACTGCCCGTGTCACGGCAGTCGCTTCGGAATCGACGGCGAGGTGCTCAACGGCCCGGCAACGCGCGCCCTCGCGCCGCTCGACGCCGCACAGGAACAAGCCGAACCCGCGGTGCTGCCGGCGAAACTCGACAGAGGCGGCTGATGGAGTTCGGGCCTTCAACACGGAGCGCATCTGTTCGAGCGCGCGCTCAGTGGAATCTCTCCGCGTCGCCGCGACCGCGTCTTGAGTGAACACCTCGAAACGCACGCCGCGTTCATTCACCAAAAGGTGACGAACTCACCGTGCGATGCGCGTCGGCACGCGAACTGCTCCGCGGCTTCATCAATGCGCTCCGACAAGACGGGAATGAACGCCATTGAATTGTTGGAAGCCCAACACGGCGAAGTGATGGAGGTGCTGCGACAGCTCAAGAGTTCGAGCGTCGGCGCCGAACGAGAAGCCTCCTTCAGCACGATGCAGCAATCGCTCTTCGCGCACATGGCGATCGAAGAAGACGTGCTCTACCCGGCGTTGATGATCGATGCCGCGCGCCGGGCGCAGATCGCATCTGGGTACCAGGACCACGCAGGTGCCCGCCGCGCGTTGCGACGTTGCACGCAGGTGCTGCATCGCGAGTCGCTCTTTCAAATCTGCATCGGCGTTCTGTCGGACGTTCTTGAGCAGCACATCGCCGACGAACGTCGCTGGGTGTTCCCTCAAGCCCTCGCAACGCTCGACGCCGGTGAACTCGAGGAGCTGGGCAGACACATGAAGACGAGGTTCGACAACGCGACCCGCTCCTTGCGGCGTGGAGACGGGCTCGACCGAAACTCTCCGACTCGCACGCTCGGTGAGTTCAGCAGGTAACTGACTGCCATCACGGCGCTCACACAATGTCTCAACGAGAGACGCAGTCGGTCAGAAGTTCGAAGGCATCGCTTCATTCTGATGAGTCACCACACTTCACCCTCGCGCGTTCCGTCGTGGCAGGGCTCGGCACGGTTGCTGCTCCCGGCTCTTCGTCGTCATCACGCCTCAAGGAGGAGGATCACCATGCTCTACATCTTCGCCGCCATCCTGGTGGTGCTGTGGGCGCTCGCGCTTGCGACGTCGTTCGTCGTGCACGGCTTCATTCATGCGCTGCTCGTCATCGCGATCGCGCTGGTCGTGATCCAACTCGTGGTGACGGGCCGCAAAGCCCACTGACCCGAAGTGCTGTCTCCCCCTCAACCAAGGAGCTTCACCATGATGTCGTCTCTCAAACCCGTGCTGCTGGGCAGCTTGCTGATCGCGCTTCCATCCTTTGCAGATTCGTCAACGAGCCCCGATGGGCTCATCACCGCAAGGACCAAACTCGCATTGTGGACGACCGCCGGCGTGCGCAGCACCACGGTTCACGTCGATACCGCCGATGGTGTCGTGACACTCCACGGGAAACTGCCGACCGCGGAGCAACGCGCCATCGCCGAGAAGACCACCCGCGCGATCGAGGGCGTGAAGAGCATCAACGACCTCATCCAGATCGTGCCGGTGAAAGAAGAATCGGCGGTCAATCGATCCGACAAGGAGATCTCCGACGCGACCTCGAAGATCCTGAAGAACGACGCCGCGCTCAAGAACAGTCAGATCTCCGTGAAGTCGGTCGACAAGGGCGTGGTGCTGCTCACGGGGAAAGCGGCTTCGTATGGAGACTACCTCCGCGCGATCGCCGAGACCGACCGGGTGCCGGGAGTGCGCCGGGTGGCAACCGAGGTCACCGCGCCGGCCGACTACGGCTCTGATGAACGCGTCATGTTCCGCGCGCCGGAGCCGAAGGCAAAGACGGCGGCCGGCAAGAGCGACAGCGCAGAAGACGCGCGCATCTCGATGGCCGTCAAAATGCGCCTGTGGACCACGCCGCAGGTGCCCTCGACTGAGATCAGCGTCGATACCGATGACGGCGTGGTGACCCTCTTCGGCATGGTCGCCAGTTCGGCGGTCAGCGAAGCAGCCATCGCTGAAACCAAGCTCGTCGAGGGCGTGAAACGCGTCGATAACCAGCTCGAGGTCGTGTCCTCCTCGGAGAAGAAGGCGGTCGAAGCGAAGGATGCCGACATCACGCGCGAGCTGACGCAGCGGTTCAAGGACCGCCCTGAACAGAAGAACGTCCACAGCTCGGTGAAGAACGGAACCGTGATGCTCACCGGTACTGTGAGCTCCGGCACCGCGCTCGTGAACTCCGTGCGCATCGCGCGCACGGTGCCGGGCGTACGCAGCGTCGAGAACCAACTGAAGGTCGAATGATGTCCCCCGCTCCTCGAGGCGCGTCACGCGCCTCGAGGGCATTTTCTTTCTCACACCTGGAGCTTCATCATGCGCATCAACCCACTCGTCATGTTCGCTGTTCTGTCGCTGACTTCTTCCTGTGACCCGGTCGCCGCGGTGGACTGCGACGCCATCTGCAACCGCTACAAGAGCTGCTTCGATTCCGACTACGACACCGTTGCCTGCGCGTCGCGTTGCCGCACCGACGCGAAGAACGACTCCGACTACAAGCACAAGGTCGATGTCTGCTCGGCGTGCATCGATGATCAGTCGTGTTCTTCGGCGACGTTCGACTGCGCCGGCGATTGTGGCGACATCGTGCCGTGAGTCGCTGCTGCCCGTGAAGCCACGCGTTCGGCTTCACGGTGCAGCGTCAGGACCGCTTTCGATCCGCGATGAGCCCGTACTGCTTGAGCCTTCGGTACAACGTCGCCGCTCCGATCTTCAGTTGCCTGGCGGTGTTCGTCTGATTGCCGTCGTTCTTCTCGAGTGCCGCGATGATGTACTCCCGCTCGATGTCCTTCAACGCACGCACCGACCCCTCCGAGGCCGCGGCGTTCGTCGCGACCGCGCAGACATCGCCGGGCAGATCTTCGAACTCAACCCGATGCCCTTGAGCCAACGCGACCGCGCGCTCGACCACATTTTCGAGTTCGCGAACGTTGCCGGGCCAGCCGTAGCGAAGCAATTGCTCCCCCGCGCGCTGCGCGAAGCCGTCGAATGTTCGCTTCTCGCGCTGTGCGGTGTTGTTCAGCAACTGCTGAGCGAGCGGCAACACGTCCTCTTGCCGTTCTCGAAGCGGAGGTACCGCGATCTCCACCACCTTGAGTCGGTAGTAGAGATCCTGACGAAACGAGCCCTCGGCGACACGTTGAGCGAGGTCACGATTGGTCGCGGCCAGCACGCGGACATCGACGGAGCGATTCTTCGTCTCGCCGACGCGACGTAACTCATGCTCCTGCAGCACGCGCAGCAGCTTGACCTGCATGTTTTGCGAGATTTCACCGATCTCATCGAGGAGCAACGTGCCGCGGTGGGCGGCTTCGAAGAGCCCCACGCGATCTTGCGTCGCGCCCGTGAAGGCACCTCGGGCGTGACCGAACAGCTCGCTCTCGAGCAACGTCTCAGAAATCGCGCCGCAGTTGACCGCCACGAATGGCCCGGACGAGCGCATCGATGCCTCGTGAACGAGTCTCGCGATGCGTTCTTTCCCCGAGCCGCTTTCACCCGTGATGAGCACACGCGCATCAACCTTCGCCACGCGACGAGCGAGCTCCAGCGTGGCGCGCATTGAAGAACTGCGCGCGACCAGGCCCGAGCTCTCGTCCAGCTCAGCTACGGGTACATCGAACACCTGCGGCGCAGACTCGCTCCGAGAAGGGGTGAAGTAGCGCAGCTCCGCTTCGTACGCTTCGCCCCACGCTTCACGCGTGCGTGCCTGCATGCGGCAATGCTCGTGACCCATGCCGACGCACCGGTCTTCGAGAACGAAAAGGTCCTCGCCGGTCGCGTGTGACAGGTAGCCACTGAGAACGCCGCACAGCACCCAGCACGTGGGCGACGCCTCCGCGCCGAACAGCTCGAGATGACTCTCGGCCTCGACTGAACCGAGAACGTCGAGGCCTTCTTCGCGCAACGCGGCGCCCGATTGGGCGAGGCGCAAGAGACCGTCGAGTTCGAGCAACCGCGGCCCCGCGTTCCGCCGGTCTTCTTCGCGCTCCCAGGTGAACTCCGTCTGCATCGCGCCGGCGATCTGCCAACCCAGCGCCCAACCGAAACACGTGAGGGTGGAGCGCGCGTCTGCGGGGCCGAGGTTCTCAACGAGATTCCGGTGCAACCCGCCGAGCAACATGGGATCGAGGAGCTGGACTCGTTGGCTTCCGGAGCGAAGAGACCCGCCGTCTTCGCCCAATTCGATCAGCCGTTCATTCGTCAGATCTTTCAGATTCATCTCTTCCTCCTGCGTAGACGGTGGGCGCGTTCACCACTCGTGTCCACCCTCGAGGAGTTGCGTTGCTGGTCGGTGACTCTGCTTTCGCCGCGCTGATGACGTTCACGTGACAACACGAGAGCTCGCGATGAACGGTCGTCGAACTTCGCGCGCGAAACGTCGCGCTCCCCGCGATGAATTCAACGAGGAGCAACGCCAGAACGGTGCTCACCGCGAGCGTCTGAACATTCGTCGCAAATCCGCCACCGAGAACGCGAGAAGAAACAGCGCCCGTCAACGACACGCCCATCACGAGCGCGATGGTCGCCGGCGGCGTCGGGGCCCTCCGCGTCACGTCGCCGCGTGCGGCCCAGACATCGGTAGATCTTCGGAGGTCTTCTTCACAGCAGAGCCCGTCAGCGCTTTCCGCCGACCGATGAGACCGCCCGCGATAGCAGTGCCCGCACCGCCGAGAAGGGAGACGCAGGCGATCCACCACGCGACGAGCAGCGCGAAGTCAGCCTTCGCCGTCTCGGGCGTTGGTTTGGCCGGTGCCGGCGCAGGCGGCTCCACCTTCGTCGTCGCCTCCGCCGGTATCAGGCTCACCCTGGTGACGACCGGTGGAATGTTGAGCGTCGCGAGCGCGCCCCGCGCGGTCTGAAGCGCAGATGCGATGACGATCAGCAGCATGATGAGCATCGACATCGTCGCCCAGGCTCCGAGACTGTGGAGCACCGAGTCGAACCTGAATTCCTGATGCGCGACCTTCGCCGCGACGAAGCCCGCGATGAAATACGCGAACGTGAGCACGAGCACGGCCAGCACGAAGAACAGCAACAGCATTCCTCCGGTGGGCAGTTCGAGCCTGTCGAGCCCGATGCTCATCGCGACGGCTCCGCCGACCACACCCAACCCGATGCAGTACCCAACGCCGATCAGCGACCCGAGCACGATGGAAGAACCGCTGACACGAACCGTCGTCTCTCTGTCTTGAAGTGTCGTCATGATGCATGTGCCTTTCATCAGCGAGAGAGCGCCACTCGCGACGAGTTCATGAGCGAACGCATCGCGAGCGACGCATCGAATTGAACGACTGCAGTCACATCCCCGTCGTTTCGACGCGCAACAGGCTCTTCACCGACCGCACGCCGCGCATCTTCTCGATGCGAGCAACCAGTCGGGCTTCCGCTTCACGAGTATTGACGGAGCCTCGCAGCATGACGTGCCCCTTGTCGGTGTTCACGTCGATCTTGAAGAAGCGCGCGTCCTCATCGCCGACGATGGCTGCGTTCACGTTCGTCGTAATCGTCGCGTCATCGATGACTTCGCCCGCGGTGCGATCGGTGGTCGCGTCGTTTCGCGACGAGGTTGCGCAGCCAGGGCCCGAGGCGAGCGCCAGCGAAACAATCAGGGATTTCCACATGGTCATGTCCTTGTCTTGAAGTGGTGAATTTGCCGGCTACTTCTCTGCCTCAATGCCCATGAGGCACTTGTCGAGTTCCCGCTCCGCGTCTTCTTTCGAGAGACCCGAGCGCTCCTGCAGCTTCGAGACGAACGTCGCTCGCGGGCCGTTCAGCAGCCGCAGGTCG
>JBEHYH010000066.1:0-18232 GCA_048498275.1 Myxococcota bacterium
GGCGATGGCCGCGTCGACGCCCTGCCCGACGGCGGCGTCGAAGCGTGCGACGACGGGTCGATCGGCGGCAGCGATGGGTGCATCAGTTGCGCGATTCAGGCTGGTTGGAGCTGCACCGGCACCTCGATCGGCGACACCACCAGCTGCACGCCGAGCTGCGGCGATGGCCAAGTCAAAGGCAACGAGATCTGCGACGACGGCGCGCGCAACGGAGCTGCTGATTGCACCTACGGTCAGGCGAGCTGCACGATCTGCAACAGCGACTGCCACGGCACGCATTCAGGCGCGGCGCACGTCTGCGGTGACTCGCACATCGACACGCTGGCCGACGGCGGCACCGAGGCCTGCGACGACGGCAACACCAGCACCGAAGCGACGTGCCCGTACAACACGCCCAACTGCGGTGCCTGCAACAGCACCTGCACCCAGGCGTTGTCGCTCGATGCCGGCGTCTGCGGCGATGGAGTGAAGAACATCGGCTACGAGGCCTGCGACGATCGAAACACCAACACGTGCGGCACGTGCAGCTCCGACTGCAACACGCAGCAGCCGGTGGCCACCGCGTCGGCGTTGGTCACCTTCCCCGCGGGCAATGTCTTCTACGACGGCGGGCTACCCACCGATGGCGGCACTCCGTACGAAGACACCTTCACGCTCAACGATGGAGCGACCAGCGCCACCTTCTGCTTCAAGCTGGCGCCCACGCAGTGCAGCACGCCGGGGTTCACCGTCATCACGAGCGTCAACGGCAACACCTCAGCGAAGGACGTCGCCGGCGCGGTGATCAACGCGATCGGTGGCAACCCGATTCTCATCTACGCGAACCGGGTTGGTGGCAGCAGCTCACCCATCGTCAAGCTCACCAACGCCAACGATGGCGCCTTCGGCAATCAACCCATCCTCAGCACCGACAACTTCCTCAGTGTGTCGGCGATGACCGGTGGCGCGGGCAACGACTGCTCGGCCGGAGTCGGGTGCAACACGGGCGCTGATTGCGCGTCGAACAACTGCAACAACTCGACGCATAAGTGTCAGTGACGCCGAAGCGCGGCTCGACGCTGTATCTCCAGGTGCTCGCCGGCGTGGTGGCCGGTGTGCTCCTGGGGGTCATCAAGCCCGAGTGGGGTCAGGCGCTGGAGCCGCTGGGCACCGGCTTCGTGAAGCTGATCAAGATGCTGATCGCGCCCATCGTGTTCACCACGGTGGCCGGGGGCATCGCGGGCATGGGCGACCTCAAGAAGGTCGGCCGCGTCGGAGCCAAAGCGCTCGTGTGGTTCGAATTGATGACCACCGCCGCGCTCGCCCTGGGCCTGGTGGTGGTGAACGTCATCGGCCCCGGCCGCGGCATTCACGCGCGCGTCGAGAACCTCGACACCAGCAAGTTGGACAAGACGCTGTCGGGCCCGCGACCGCACGGCGTGGTCGAACATCTGCAGGCGCTCATCCCCGACTCCTTCATCGGTGCGTTCACCAACGCCGATGTGCTGCAGGTGCTGCTGCTCGCGGTGCTGACCGGCATCGCCATCGCGTCGCTCGGCGAAAGAGGCCACGCGGTGCATCAGATGCTCGACACGGTGGCGCAGGTCTTCTTCGCGCTGGTCGGCGTCATCATGCGGCTGGCGCCCCTCGGCGCGTTCGGCGCGATGGCCTTCACCATCGGCAGGTACGGCGTGGAGACGCTGGGCAACCTGCTGCTGCTGATCGTCTCGTTCTACGCGACCGCCCTGCTCTTCGTGTTCGGTGTGCTGGGCGTCGCGTTGCGGGCGATCACCGGCTTGTCGATCTTCCGCTTCGTCCGCTACCTCAAGGACGAGCTGATTCTGGTGCTGGGCACCTCGTCATCTGAATCGGCGCTGCCGTACCTGATGACCAAGCTCGAGGCGCTCGGCTGCGCGCGGCCGGTGGTGCGCCTCGTGGTGCCGACCGGCTATTCGTTCAACCTCGACGGCACCTGCATCTACCTGACGATGGCCAGCGTCTTCGTCAGCCAGGCGTTGGACACGCCCCTCGAGCTCCCCCAGCAGCTCGCGCTGCTCGGCATTCTGCTGCTCACCTCGAAGGGCGCCGCCAGCGTCACCGGGAGCGGCTTCGTCACCCTCGCCGCGACGCTCTCTTCAGTCGGCACCGTGCCCGTCGGCGGGCTCTCGCTGCTGCTGGGCATCGATCGCTTCATGTCGGAGGCCCGCGCGCTCACCAACCTCGTCGGCAACGGCGTCGCCACCATCGTGGTCTCGAAGTGGGAAGACGCGTTCGACGCGCAGACGGCGCGCGCGGTGCTCGAGGGCAGACAAAACGGCCCGGCTCCTGAACCAGGAACCGGACCGTGAGCGCGGCACGAACGCCGTGAAGAATTACTTCGACTTGATGTGGCTGGTGCCCCACGCGCCGTCCTTCTGACGGTAGGTCGCTTCCTTGCCACAGCCATCGACGGTGACTTCGTCGGCGCTGACTTCCTTGTACTTCACCTCAGACTCACCACAGCCGAGGTCGAACGCGGCCTTCTTCACGCCCTCAGCCTTGAAGTTCGACAATTCCTTCGCGGCGCAGCCCGACATCGCAACCGTCAACGCAACAACAACCGCAGTCATGAAACGCATGTGTGTTCCTCCGGTGTGAGAGAGCTTCGTAGTTAGCACTTTCATTTCGCTCGCCGAGCAAGATTGAACGCTGGCGAAATTCGCGACGGCAGGTGCATCACGCAGCAGTATCGGCGGTCATCTCGCGAATCGGGCCCGTCGCGCCCATCGGCATGATCGGCCAGTCGACGTCGACGTCTTTCGGAGGCAACACCACCGGCTTGCCGTCGAACGTCTCGCGCACGCCCGGGTAGATGCAGGTGCGAACGAGGTACATGAAGAGGCTCTTCTGCTCGAGCGCCGGGTGACATTTCCCGTGGTAGTGCTCGCGGTGGTACTCGGGCAACAGGCTCCAGTGCAGGCCGGCCTTCTCGTGGTGCACCGCGTGGTAGCCGTTGTTGAACGCGAAGAAGTTCAGCACCGGGCTGATGAAGCTGCGCGAATGGTTGTAGCGGCTCTCGGTGTCGCACCCATCGTGCTGCCAGTAGTTGGTCCCGAAGATGCCCCAGATGCCGTACACGGCGGGCACCACCACGAACATCAACGCGCGCCAGGGGATGCCCTGCGACAGCCACGCGTCGAGCGCGAGGAACCCGAACTTGAAGACGTTGAGCGCGATGTTCTCGAGCCGCCACTGAAACGCCCATTCCTTCACGCGCGGGTCGTTCTTCATCGCCTTCCAGTAGCGCGACTCGTTGCGAATGATGGAGGGGATGACGAGGAAGAAGAACATGAACTGGTTGAGGAAGTTCCAGCGGAAGCGCGCCTTGTAGGCACGCACGTTGTCCATGTCGGTGCCGAGGTGCTCGTGATGCGAGAGGTTGTGGCCGGGCACGAAGCCGCTGACCGGGCCTCCGAACGAGAGCGACAGCAGCACGCCCCACACGGTGTTCGCCCAGCGATTGCGGAACAGCGGCGCGTGCGCGGTGTTGTGGCTCATCACCGCCGCGGTGAACGAGAACCAGCAGAAGAACACCATCAGCGCGACGCGCGCGGGCCACGAGGTCGGCACCAGCCACGCGGTGATGAAGATCGCGTAGTAGATCACGAGAAACGCAACGGTTCGACGGTCGGCTTTGTAGATCATGGCGAACTGGGAGCAGGCCCTACCAGCGAGTACGCAGCGAGTGAAGAGCCCGGCAGGTTTCTGGTGCATCGCAAGTTACGCACCTGTCAGCGGGCACGCGCAGGTTCTGCGCGGAAAGATTCCGGGCGTTAAGGTGCCTTCGCTGGCCGGAAGCCTTCGACCCATGTTCCCCGCACTCCTCGCGCTCGCACTCGCCGCTGATCCGGAACCCGCTGCGGAGCCTGTACCCGCTCCCGTCGCGGAACCGGCGCCCGCGGCCGCGGTCGACCCCACGCCGCTGCCGCCACCATCCGTTGCGCCTGCGAAGAGCGCTGAAGAACCCGAGCGCCACTACACGACGTGGAACAGCCGCTCGCTGATCTTCAAACACAACGTCGAGCGCGACGTTTTCCACTTCCAGATCATGTTCGGCATCGGCGGCGGGCCCGACAGCCGCGGGCTCTTCCACGCGATGGAGCTCGGCGGCACGTTCAACAACGGCATCGTGCTCGCGCTGCTGCACACCTTCGTTCAGAACAAGGGCATCATCGGCAAGGACATCGCCGGAGAGCCCGACCTCATCGGCGGGTGGATGTTGGAGACGAAGATCCCGATCCTCTTCCCCGAGTTCGAAGTGAAGTTCGCCGCCGGCCTCGCGGGGCTGCACGACCAGAGCAACGGCATCCGCGCGATCCCCGGTGGCGGCTTCGCGTACGGCTTCGACTTCCACCTCCCGTTCTTCACCTCGTCGGGCATGACGTTCAGCCTCACGTTCCTGCACGCGTTCATCCCGAAGCACTATTTCACGGCGTCGTTTGGCGTCGGGTACACGTTCTTCTGATCAGTGGAAGTCGCGGCTCCCGATGGGCAGCCGTGCTTCAGGCCCGAGCGGGTCGGCGAAGCTTTCCGCGATGACGTGCAGCACGTTGTCCTGGAACTGCACGCGCCCTTCCACGCCCAGAAACGAACGCGTGCGGATGATGGTCAGGTGCTGGTCGAAGACGTCGCGCCAGACCACGAGGTTGGTCAGGCCGGTCTCGTCTTCCAACGTCATGAACACCACGCCCGAGGCCGTGGCCGGGCGCTGGCGGCCGATGACGGCTCCGGCGACGCGCGCGTACGTGTTGTGTTTGAGCGCTTTGACTTCATCGGAGTTGAGCCAGCCGCGACGTCGAAGTTCAGCGCGATGCGCCGCGACCGGGTGGCCACGCGTGCTGTGTGAAGTGCGCTCATAGTCCCACGACACGCTCTGCCCGGGAGTCAGCTCGGTGAACGACAGTTGCTCCGGTTCATCGAGCGCGAGCGGCATCGCGTCGGCGCCACGCGCTTTCCACAACGCTGCGCGCCGCGATTTCTCGATCGGCTCGAGCGCGCCGGCTTCAGCGAGCAGCCGCAACGAACGCTCATCGACTCCACTTCGCGAGAGGCCTTCGATGCTCGCCTTCTCGCGCGCCTCGCGGATCTGCGCCGACATCGGCTCGCTCAGGCCCTTCACGAAACGCATGCCCATGCGCACCGCGAACTCTTTGCCGTTCGGCTCCAGCGTGCAGAGCCATTCGCTCTTCGTGATGTCGATGGGCCGAACTTCGACGCCGTGGCGTTTGCTGTCTTCGATGAGCGTCGACGCTGAATAGAACCCCATCGGCAGCGAGTTCAGAATGCCGCACAGGAACTCCGCCGGGTAATGCGCTTTCAGATACGCGCCCGCGTAGCTGATGAGCGCGAACGACGCCGCGTGACTCTCGGGGAAACCGTATTCGCCGAACCCGCGGATCTGCTGAAACACGCGTTCAGCGAACTCACGTGAAATGCCACGTCGAGTCATTCCCTCGATCAGTCGATCGCGATGCCCTTCGAGCTTTCCGTTGCGCCGCCACGCCGCCATGTCACGCCGGAGTTGGTCTGCCTGCCCCGGCGTGTAACCGGCGCCCACGATCGCGAGCCGCATCACCTGTTCCTGGAACAGCGGCACCCCGAGCGTGCGCTCGAGCACGGGGATGAGACTCGGGTGTGGATAGTCGATGCTTTCCTGCTTGTTCCTGCGCCGCAGATACGGGTGCACCATGCCGCCGGAGATCGGCCCGGGCCGCACGATGCTCACCTGGATCACGATGTCGTAATAATTCCGCGGCTTCAGTCTCGGGAGCATCGACATCTGCGCGCGGCTCTCGATCTGAAACACACCGATCGTGTCTGCTTTGCAGATCGCGTCGTAGGTCTCGGGGTCGCCCTCGGGAATCTTCGCGAGCGTGAGGTCGACGTCGCGATGCGTCTTCAGCAGATCGAACACGCGATGAAGGTGCGTGAGCGCACCGAGCGCGAGCAGATCGACCTTGAACAACCCGAGCGTCTCGAGGTCGTCCTTGTTCCATTGAATGACGGTGCGCCCTTCCATCGTCGCGTTCTCGATGGGCACCAGCGTCGCGAGCGGGTCACTCCCGAGCACGAACCCGCCGGGGTGAATCGAGAGATGGCGTGGAAACCCGCGCAGTTCGTCACACAGCTCCGAGAGCAGCTTGACGGTCGTCGAGTTCGCGTCGAGCCCGACCTCGTGCATCAACCCTTCACCGGGCTCATCGAAGTGCTGAATCAGCTTCGCGTAGCGATCGAGCTCGGTCTCCGCGACGCCGAGCGCCTTGCCCACTTCGCGCGCCGCTGAGCGCCCGCGAAAACTCACGACGTTCGCCACCATCGCCGCATGCGTGCGGCCGTGTCGTTCGAAGAGGTGCTGAATCACCTCCTCACGACGCTCGTGTTCGATGTCGAGGTCGATGTCGGGCGGCTCCGCGCGTTCACGGGAGAGGAACCGCTCGAAGAGAAAGTCCATCTTCACCGGGTCGACCGCGGTGATGCCGAGGCAGAAGCAGACGGCTGAACTCGCCGCGCTCCCGCGGCCCTGACAGAGAATTCCCCGCGACCTACAGAACTGCACCAGCTCGCGCATGGTGAGGAAATAGCCGCCGTAGTCGAGCTCTTCGATGAGCTGCAGTTCCTTCCGGAGCTGCACCGTCATCTTCTCGTTCATCACTCCGCGCTCTGCCGCGCCCTCGAACGTGAGCTTTTCGAGCCACTGCTGCGGGGTCATGCCGTCGGGCAAACGCTCGCCCGGGTACACGTAGCGGAGCTCTCCCATCGAGAAATTGCAGCGCGCGGCGATGACGTCGGTGAGCTCGAGCGCTTCACGACAGTCGGCATATCGGCGCTCGAAGTCGCGCTGCGCGACGAGCCCGTACGCGTCGTTCGGCTTCAACAATCGCCCCGCTTCGGAGAGCGTCGTCTGATGCCGCAGGCACGTCACCACGTCCTGCAGACGGCGGCGACCAGGCTCGTGATACAGAATCTCCGGCGCCGCGACGACGGGCACACCGAGCCCGCGAAGTCGAACTTCATGCGTGCGTTCGTCATCGCGAAAATGCCGCGCGAGCAATGCATAGAGCCGATCACCGAACGCTTCACGAAACGCGCGCACATCTTCCGCGTGCTGTGTGAGCGCGATGAGCTCATCAGCGTGCGCGCAGACCTCCGCACGCGTCACCGCCGAGCGCCCTTTCTCGCAGCGCATCCGCCCGGTGGTGATGAGCTGGCAGAGGTTCGCGTACCCACGCCGGCTCATCGCGATCAGCACCACGGTCGCGCCGTCATCGAGCGTCACCTCGGAGCCGATGAGCAACTTCATGCCGATTTCGAGCGCCCGCTGGTGCGCGCGCACGACGCCATACACACCGTCACGATCAGTGATCGCGATCGCCGCGAAGCCTTCGTCTTTCGCGGCCTGCACGAGCTCTTCGGGGAAGCTCGCGCCCTCGAGGAACGAGTAGTTCGACTTGCACCAGAGCGGAGTCACTCGACGCTCCCGTGACGCATCCACTTGCCGCGCTCCGCGTCGAAGAACAGCCACAAGATCCGCCCGTGTTCTTCGACGAATCGATATTCGCGACGAACCAGCCCGCGCCACCAACCGCCGTTGAGCAGAAACGCTTCGCCCTGCCCGGCCGGAGCCGCGCACGGTGACGCCTTCAATTCGATGCGACGAATCAACTGCAACTCACCTTCGACTCGCTGCGCGCTCGGCGGCACGTCTTCGATCGGCTCGAAGCGCATCCGCGCCTCCGGGAGGATCCCCGGGCCCTGCGTCAGCGTCACCACCGACGCTTCGCCAAACGCGGCGCGCACGCGCTCCAGCGAGCGACGAATCGCATCGACCGGGCGCCGCGGGCGATCGACCAGCGCCAATTGCGCCGCGTGTTGCGCCGCTCCGCGCACTTCGAGCTCCGCCCATTTCACGCCCAGCGAGTTCTCGACCGTCCATGCCGTCTGGAGCGTCAGTCGCAACTGCTCCGAGACGCGCGCCTGATCCAACGTCGGCTCCGCGAACGCGAGCTGCAGCTCACGCGGCACGTTCGCTTCGCCCTTCGGTCGATCGAACCCGAGCGTGAGCACGAGCGACTTGAGCGCGAGCTGCCGCGACTCGAGGGTGTTCATCAACCACCGCAGCGGCTCGAGAATCGCGAAGAGCAACTGATTCACGTCGATGATCGGGTCGTCGAAATCGAGGCGTTTGATGATCGGCAATGCTTCCGCGATCGGCTGAAACGGTTCGACGCGACGCCCGCTCGCCATCATCGCGATGCGCTCCACGTCTTCACCGAAGCGCTTACGCAGACCCGACACCGGCAATCGCAACAGCGAACCGACCGTCGACACGCCGAGTTTCTCGAGCGGGATCAGCGAATCTGCCGAGAGCCCGAGCCGCCGCAGCGGCACACGCGCCGTCAACGAGCGCTCTTCTTCAACGCTCAACAGGCAACGCACCTGCCCCAACTTGAGCGCGCGTGCGATCGCCCCGCTGCCGAAGCGCGTGAAGCCGACACACACTGAAACGCGCCACTCCGCGGCCTCCAGCGCCGCGTGCACCTGCGTGCTCCATTCGACGAGCGAGGGAAACAACTGCGAGAGCCCGCTCACGTCACACCAGAAGAGCCCGCCCCGCGCTTCGATCGCCGGGCTCCACAGGCGCAACACCGAGAGCAGCTCGTTCACCGCACTCGCGGTGTCTTCGTCACTCACCGTGCCCGCGTGCAGTCGCGCGCACAACGACAACGCTTCGCCGTAACGCAAACCGGGGAGCACGCCCGTCTGCCGCGCGGCTTCATTCACGTGCAGCACCAGCGCCGTCGGTTTGTCCGACTCGACGACGGCCACCGGCGAAGCGGCCCAGTCGGAGTGCGCGTGGAGCAGCACCTGCAACGGCAGCTCACGCACCTCAACGCAGGCCAGCCGGTCCACGGCACACCTCCCTGCGTTCCCACCCCGGCGCGCGGCGTTTGTCTTTGAGCGCGCGAACGGAGAGGACGAAGGAATCTTCGCTCACGCGCTCGGCGCTCGCCCACGCGCGCATACCGACGAGCGGATCGATCGACGGCGCGTCGCGATCAGACTGCGTGAGGAACATCACCGCGCTCTCATGTTTCTGCGCGAGCCCGAGGAGCCGTGACAGCAACGGCGTCGGCACGCGTTGACCCGCGGCGAGCTCGATGACGATGAGCCCGAAGCCACCGAGCCGCACCAGCAGCTCCCCCGCGCGCGGCGTTTCATGCTGCGGCACGCGCACCACCGTCACCGCGTTCAGATCGACCCCGCAGGCCTCCGCGTCGGGTGGGTAGAAAACCGAATCGCTGCGCGGCAGCCACGCGACCGTGTCGCCGGCGCGCTGCGCGTCACGCAGCGTCAGCATCGTCGCCGAGAGCGCGGCAGGCCCCGAGAGCTCCGACACGAGCCCCTGCAACGACGCGAAGACGAACTCGTCTCGCTCGAAGTGAACCCGCGGGAGTGGCAGCGCAATGACCGGCGACATCGCACCCAATCTGCACTACTGAACATATTTTCAGCAACCGCCGCGAGCGATGTCAGTCTCGACTTCGTTGGTGTGTGCCTGTCGCGGAAAGCGATCACCTACCCATCGAATGAATGTGGCGGTGCGACGACGCAACGAACCAGCATGCCGCTCGTCGTGCTGCTCGCTGCATCGTTGTTGGTTGCTCAAACTCCGCCGCCCATCGTCGAAGCGCAGGTTGATTCACCGCCGCCGATGCCCGCGGCACTGACTCCCGCGCCTGTTGAACAAGCACTTCCGACCGCTCCGCCGCTCACGACTGCACCGGAGAACGAAACAGCTCCGATGCCTGCGGCAGAACCGTCGGCGCCCGTGGCGACGATGCCGCCGCTGACGACTGCGCCGGTCAGTGCACCGCCTCCGCCGCCGTCGACGAATGAACCTGCCTTGTCAGCGCCGCCTTCCGTTGCTGCGTCGAGCGCGCCGACGTGGGAGCTCGGCGCCTGGGCGACCGCGACGATCCCCACCTCACTCGACGGCGGCGGGTTCATGTTCGGCGGGCGCGCGGAGTTCGACCTCTGGCGCATCGGAGTCGTCGCCACGTTCGATCGCGTCGGCGTCACGCCGTTCACCCTCGGCGACACGAATTATTGGAACGGGCTGCTCGGGTATTCGCTGGTGTCGACTGACCTCTTTCGCGTGCGCGCTCTCGCGGGCGTCAGCGCGTTGTCGGGCTCGTCGATCACCACGCGGTTTGCTCCGTCGTTCGGAACCACGGCGCGCTTTCTCTGGCACTTCATCGGCGTCGAAGGTGACGCGACGTTCACTGCGGGCTCATTCCGCCAACTCGATCTGCGCGGCGCGGTGATTCTGCGCGGTGGCATCTTCGAGGTGCAGCTCGGCTACCGCGCGAAGTGGATCGACGCGACCACGGGCGGAACCATCGGGAACATGTTCGCCACCAGCAACTCGACGGAGCAGCTCACCGCCAGCGCACCGACCTCACCGGTGCTCGTCGGCGGCCCGCACGTCAGCATCGGTTTGGTGTTCTGACACTCAGCAAAAGTCGCCCTCAAACGATGTCCATCGCCGACGCAGGCTGCTGAATGTCGCCAGCCGGCGGTTGCCGCGTGAAGCCGAAGGGAGGCGACAGTGAGTAGGTTTTCAAACACCCCGCACAATGGCTCGGCCGAGACGTTGAGCTACCGATTCGCCCTTCAAGATACGTAAAGAGAACTGGGTGCCCACACGAACAAACCCAAGCGGCGTTGTTGCCGTTTGCGTGAACTCGCGTGGGAACTCCATTTCTCCGGAACTGCACTCCATCAAGCGTCCATCCCATGCGCTGGAGTATCGCCTGCGCAAAATGACTGAGGAGACTGATCCACCTGCTGTCACACGCCGCCGGTCACTGACCTGACGAACTGATCTGCTGCGCCACGATCTGGTCTGCCAAAGCGAACAACTTCTCAACCGTCTTCTTCGTTCGCGGCTCGCTGTCTTTGATTGCGTACCGAGACAACGCCTGTCGAAAGGTTTCATGGTCAACGGGGCCAATCAGGTGTGGCTCGCGTTCCCGAAGCAACGGCGTGTCGTAATCAACGGTGGCTACGAGCGCATCCAGCGCGACGAGGCTCAACGGTCGGCCGTGTTCGAGCCATCGCAGAGTCCGGCTCCAACTGAGCCCGCATGCAGCAGCTGTCCGCCCCCATGACGTGACCACCGGCGACCTGATCAACGTCTCGATGGCGTCCAACGCCGATTCGTCTTTGAAGCATGACAGCACTGAAATGCGGTCGCTCAACTTGTCAGGCTCCGACTGAAGCGCAGCGACAACTCGAGAAAGCCCTTCACCGACAGGAAGACAGGCGAAGGACGCTTGCGAGATCTCGCAGAGCGCGGTTTCGGGCGCCTCCGCCCATTGTGCTCGCACCCAGTCGCCCGCCAATGGGCCAACACACAACGCCGCAACTTCGAGTGCCCTCCCTCGAATCTCTTCACGCTTTCTCTTCGCCGTCGTCGACTGAATGAGAGCCAATGTCTCCAACGGTTTCGCGGAGAGAACGCCGATCAGATCCTCCGGGAACCGCCACTTCACGTAGGCCACATCCAACGCAAGCTGGAGTGAACCAGCGCACTCCGAGAGCGTTGGAAACGGGTGCTTTTCCGGGGCCTCAACTGGTTCTTGAGGCTGATCGGCTACGCCGTTGTCGTCATAGAAGTCGTCGTGAAGAAGGAACGAACGGCGACCGTGGAGCGCCGCGAGGCGAAACCACTCTCGGGGACGGAGTGACAGCATCTTGATTCGGTGAGCGCAGGAATCGCAAACCACCAACGGAAGGTTGTCTGGCGTGGGCCATTCCGAAACCCTCTTGTCCGTACCGCACGCCTCGCAGTTCACCGGCTTCTCCCATCTACACTCGGAGAGTTCAGAAAAGACGAAGGGCCTGACTCTGTTCGGGTTTCCCCTCGAGAATCAGGCCCTTCAATTGTTGGTCGGGGCGACAGGATTTGAACCTGCGACCACTTGCACCCCAAGCAAGTGCGCTACCAGGCTGCGCTACGCCCCGAAAACGACGGGTTTACGACGCGCGCCTTATGCACGCCTGACTTCAGAGCGTCAAACTCAATCTTCTGAATCGTCGTCGTCATCGGGAGCGACGTGACCTGCGTCCTCGTCCTCCGCGGAGAGCTCGTCTTCAGCCACGTACCCATCGTTGAGATCGGCCTTCAGCACCTGGCTGGGCACGAACTTCACCACGCGGCGCGCGGTGATCTCGATGGGCTGGCCGCTCTGCGGGTTACGACCCGGGCGCGCGCGCTTGTATCGGGGCTGAAAGTTCCCGAAGCCGGAGATCTTCACCTTGTCTCCGCGCTCGAGCGTCTCCTTGAGCGTGTCGAAGACCATCTCCACCAACTCAGCCGACTCCTTCTTCGAGAAGCCCACCTTTTCGTAGACGCTCTCGATGATGTCCGCTTTCGTCATAGGCGCAGAAGCGTACCTAGGCCTCCGCAGCTGTCAACATCGCGACATTCCAAAGCTTTTCATGAGCACATCGAACGGCCTCGGACCGGCGAGTCGAGCAAGGAAGAAGCCCGACGAAGCCGCGCGGCGCTCAGGCGACGGGAAAGGCCGTGCGATGCGCTCTTAAGCCCGGAGCGTGCCGCCGACGCGCTTCGTCACCTCGGCCACGATCTTCGCGTGGGCGTCGATGACTTCGGGGTCGGTGAGGGTCTTTTCGGCCGAGCGATATTCGAGCGCGAAGGCGAGGTTTTTCCGCCCCGCTCCGACTTGAGCGCCGGTGAAGACGTCGAAGACGCGCGCATCGACCACGAGCGGCGCACCGACCTCGAGGATCACCGAGCGCACCTGCTCCGACGGCACCTCCGCGTTCACCACCACCGCGAGATCGCGGCGCACGGAGGGGAACTTCGAGACCGGCGTCGCCTGCGGCACCAGCTTCGCGAGACCGAGCAACGCACCGACTTCGAGCTGGAAGAGGAAGATGCCGGCCGGCGCGTCCAACTTCTTCTGCGCGCGCGGGTGGAGCTCGCCCAGCGTGCCGATGGCCTGACCTCCGACCTTCACCGTCGCGGCGGCGCGCGGGTGGTACCAGGGTGACTCCAGCGGTTCGAACGTCGCGCCTTCGATGTGCAACGACGCGAGGATGGCCTCGACGGCTCCGCGTGCATCATAGAAGTCGACGTTGACGTCCTTCTCCGTCCACGTGCTGGTGCCACCGCGGAGGCCCCAGAGCACACCGGCGACCTGCAGCGTTTCACGCGCCGGCGTTTCGCTGTGCGCCGACACGTAGCTGCGGCCCCATTCGTAGAAGCGCACGCCGGCCGCTTGATGACGCGACGATCTCGCGACGTTGGGCACGAGGCTCGCGAAGAGCGTGGTGCGCATCACCGATTGCTCGACCGAGAGCGGGTTCGCGACGGTGATGGCTCCTGCGTCGGCCTGGAACGCGGCGAGCTCAGCGGGAGCGACGAACGAATAGTTCACGACTTCATCGAAGCCTTCACCGGAGAGCGCGGCGCGAATGCGGCGTTCAGAAGTCTGCGCTGGGCGTTCAGGCTCGAGCGTCGAGAGCCCACGCGGGAGCGCGGCGGGGATCGATTCGAAGCCACGCACGCGCGCGACCTCTTCGACGAGATCTTCTTCGATCGACACATCGACGCGGGCGAGCGGCACTTCCCACGCGTTGTTGCCCTTCGAGATGAAGCCGAGCGAGCTGAGAACCTTCGCTGATTCATCGGCAGAAATCGGCGCGCCGAGCACCTGCGACACGCGCTCCGGCCGCAGCGTGACCACGCGCGGCTGTTTCACGGTCGGGTACACGTCGATCTGGCCCTTGAGCACCGTGCCGCCGCCCCACTCCGCCAACAACGCGGCCGCGCGATCGAGCACTTCTGGCACCACGGAGACATCGGTACCACGCTCGAAGCGATGCGACGACTCGGTGTGCAACCCGTGGCGCTTCGATGAACGGCGAACCGTCGCCGGCTGGAACGTCGCGCACTCCAGCAGCACGCGCGTCGTCTTGTCGGTGACCTCGCTCGACTCGCCACCCATCACACCGGCGATCACCAGCGCGTTCTGCGCATCGGCGATCACCAGATCTTCGGCGTTCAGCTCGCGGTCTTTTCCATCGAGCGTCTTGAGCTTCTCACCGGCCTTCGCGGTGCGAACGACGATCTGCGCGCCACCGATGCGATCGAGATCGAACGCGTGCAGCGGCTGGCCGTACTCGAGCATCACGTAGTTGGTGACGTCGACGAGGTTGTTGATGGCGCGAACTCCCGCCGACTTGAGGCGGTCTTGCACCCACGCCGGCGACGGCTGCACCTTCACACCTTCGATGACACGACCGGCGTAACGCCAGCAACGCTCCGCATCGACGATGGTGATCTTCACCTTGTCGGAAGCGGCCGTCGCGGACTCGTTCAGCTTCGCGACCGGCTTCTTGAGCGGCGTGCGCAGGAGCGCCGCGACTTCACGCGCGATGCCGAGATGCGAGAGCGCGTCAGATCGATTCGGCGTGACGTTCACTTCGAACACCACGTCGTCGAGCTTGAGCGCCTGCGCGATGGGCGTACCAACCTTCAGCGACGGGTCGAGAATCAACAGCCCATTGCTCTCTTCAGACAGCCCCAGCTCGCGGCTGCTGCAGAGCATTCCGAAGCTCTCGACATCGCGCATCTTCGCTTTGCCGATCTTCATGCCGCCCGGCAGCGAGGTGCCGATGGTCGCGAGCGGGATCTTGTCGCCGACCTTGTAGTTCTTGGCGCCGCACACGACCTGCAACGGCGTCCCGGAGCCGTCGTCGATCTTCGTCACCGACAGCTTGTCGGCGTTCGGGTGTTTGTCAGAGCTCAGGATCTGCGCGACCACGACGCCGTTGAGCGCCGCGCCCGGGCGATCGATGCCTTCGATTTCGAGCCCCGCCATCGTGAGACGGCGCGCGAGTTCATCGACTGATTCAGGGAGCTCGACGTAGTCGGCCAACCACTTGAGTGAGATTTTCATTTCGAGTCCTCAGAACTGGGCGACGAAGCGGTAGTCGTTCTCGAACATGGTGCGCAGGTCATCGATGCCGTACCGGAGCATCGCCAGACGCTCGACGCCCATGCCGAACGCAAAGCCGGTCACCTGCGTCGGGTCGTAACCCGCGTGCTTGAAGACGTTGGGGTGCACCATGCCGCTGCCCAGCACCTCGAGCCAGCCGGTCTGCTTGCACACGCGGCAGCCCTTGCCTCCGCAGAACACGCACGAGACGTCGACTTCGGCCGACGGTTCCGTGAAGGGAAAGAACGACGGGCGCAGGCGGATCCTGGTCTTCGGGCCGAAGAACGCCGTCGCGAACGCCGCGAGCGTGCCCTTGAGCTCAGCGAAGGTGATGTTGGTGTCGACCAGCAGCCCTTCGACCTGGTGGAACATCGGCGTGTGCGTCTGATCGCTGTCTTTTCGGTACACGCGACCCGGCATCACCGCGCGCACCGGAGGCTTCTGCTTCAACATCGTGCGGATCTGCGTGCCCGACGTATGCGTGCGCAGCACCACCGGCGTCTTCGCGAAGCCGGCGTGCAGCGTGCCGCCGTCGACGTAGAACGTGTCCTGCATGTCGCGCGCGGGGTGATCGGGAGGCATGTTGAGCGCCTCGAAGTTGTAATAGTCGGTCTCGATCTCCGGGCCCTGTTCGACCACGAAGCCGAGGCGCGCGAACGTCGCGCAGATGTCTTCGAGCGTCTGCGACACCGGGTGCCGGCGGCCCTGACGGAGCGCGCGGCCGGGCAGCGTGACGTCGATCTTCGCGCCTGAGAGTTCGGCTTCGAGCGCGAGCTCCTGCACGCGCGTCAACGCGGCGGAGATCTTCGTCTCGAGCTCGTTCTTGGCGGCGTTGGCCTTCTCACCGAGCGCCTTGCGCTCCTCGGGAGGCAGCTTGCCCATGCCGCTCAAGATGCCGGCGATCTCGCCCTTCTTGCCCAGGTACTTCACGCGCAGCGCTTCGACGGCGTCAGGCGTCACCGCCGCCGCCAATTCGCCCTGTGCCGCTTGAATCAGTCCAGCGAGTCTCTCTTGCATGTCGTGTCCTGCGGAAAATGAAACGGGGCCGCTCCTTTTCAAGAGCGACCCCGTGAATCAATCAGTCAGTGAAGGACCGTGCTTCAGGCCGCCTTGGCGATCTGGGCGACGGCGCCAAAACCGGCGATGTCGTGCACCGCGAGATCCGCGAGGATCTTGCGATCGATGGCGACCTTGTTCTTGGTCAGGCCAGCGATGAGCTTGCTGTACGAGAGGCCGACCGTACGGGCCGCCGCGTTGATGCGGACGATCCACAGCGAGCGGAAGTCGCGCTTGCGGCGCTGACGATCGCGCGAGGCGTAATCGAGCGCACGCTCGACGGCCTGATTCGCACGCTTGTAGCAATTCTTGCGACGGCCGCGGAAACCCTTGGCCAGCTTGAGGATTGAGTTACGACGACGACGAGCCTTGACGCCTTTTTTAACGCGCATGGTTCAGGCTCCTTTCAGTTCGCCCCGTAGGGGAACATTTCCTTGGTGACGCGCTTCGAGTCACTCTGGTTGAGGTGCGAAGTGCCGCGGTTGTTGCGGCGATTGTCCTGCGACTTGGCGTGGGTGAAGAGATGCTTCGCGAAGGCCTTCGCGTGCTTCACTTTGCCGTTCTTCTTGACCTGCATGCGCTTCTTGGCAGCGCTGCGAGTTTTAAGTTTGGGCATGACTGAGGTTCCTGGAGAACTGCTGGAAAGGGCGGCGCCTATATGGCGTCGGGCAAGGTAAGTCAACCAAGCCCGCAAAACTCCGTCAGGTCGCCGCCGGGGCCGCGGCCGGAGCCGACGGCGGAGGCGTCGGAGCATCAGGCTCACCATCGGCCTTGCGCTGCTCCGCCTTCTCTTTTTCCTGCTGGGCGAGCGCCGAGCGGTGCTGATCGCGGGCGCGCTGGGCGACCTTGGAGTTGGGCCCGAGGATCATGAACATCTGCTTGCCCTCGAGGCGCGGAGGCTGCTCGACGACCGCGATTTCCTTCAGGTCGGCGACCACGTCATCGAGGATCTGGGTGCCCAGGTTGCGGTGGGTGATCTCGCGGCCGCGGAACATGATGGTGATCTTCGCCTTGTTCCCTTCCTCGATGAACTCCTTCACGTGGCGGACCTTGGTCTCGTAGTCGTGCTCTTCCGTCTTCGGGCGGAGCTTGACCTCCTTGACCTTCACGACGACCTGCTTCTTCTTGGCGTCGTTGGCCTTCTTCTTCTCTTCGTACTTGAAGCGCCCGTAGTCCATGATCTTGCAGACCGGGGGCTTCGACATCGGGTTGACCTCGACGAGGTTCAAGCCATCGGCCTGAGCCTTGGCCAAAGCCACTTCGGTGGGCATGACGCCGAGCTGCTCACCGTTGGGTCCGACGACGCGGACTTCGCGGGCTTTGATTCGACGATCGGTTCGCTGATCACGTGCGAGAGCCAGGGTGCTACTCCTTGAAAAGATGAAGAGAAAACGGCGCGGGCACCCATAGCGGATGCCCCCACAGAGTCAAGGCGCCGAAATGCTTGCGCCTGTTCGAGTGAACAGAGATTCTTCGCAGACGGGCTTTCGGGGGCCGCACATGCAGATAACGGACGTCAAAGTTTTCATCGTCAACGAGGACAAATTGCGCGCCTACGTGACGATCACGCTCGAGGCGTGCTTCGTGGTGCGTGACCTGAAGGTGATTCAGGGCACCGCCGGGCTCTTCGTCGCCATGCCGGCGAAGAAGCGCAAAGACGGCACCTACAAAGACATCGCGCACCCGCTCAACGCAGACATGCGCGACGCGCTCGAGAAACGCGTGCTGGAGGAATACGCGAAGGCCACGAAGCTGCCTCCGCGAACGCCCAGCTCGTCGCTGCCCGCGCCTGATTGATGCCCACATTGAAGCGCTTTGCGCGTTGCGCTACTGCCCGCCTCGCCCATGTCCGTCAGCCACGACTTCAAGGTCTTCGCCGGTAACTCCAACCGGGGTCTCACGGAGCGCATCTGTGAGTATCTCAAGCGCCCGTTGTCGAAGGCCGAGGTGGGCCGGTTCAGCGACGGCGAGATTCAGGTGGAGATCGGTGAGAACGTGCGCGGCTTCGACTGCTTCGTCGTGCAGTCGACATGCCCTCCCGTCAACGATCACCTGATGGAGCTGTTGATCATGGCCGATGCGCTCAAGCGCGCGTCGGCCGCGTCGATCACCGCGGTGATCCCCTATTA
>JBEHYH010000067.1:0-17963 GCA_048498275.1 Myxococcota bacterium
CATTGCAATTGCAGACGCGCTTCAACGCGAAGGACATCACCGAAGAGTCGATGCGCGTGGCCATCGATGGCCGCGACCTCGATTCGGGCACGCCTGAAGAGCTCGCGGGCTCCATCGACGTCGAAGATCTGCCGATTCTGTTGTCGATGCTCTCGTGGCGGCGCGCGCTCTCACTCCCGCAGGCGTCGCACGTGGTGCTCGACGAAGCCGAAGACTTCTCGCTCTTCGACTTCGAGACGCTGCGCGCGACGACGCGCGAGTTCAAGGGGCTCACGCTCGCCGGCGACGAAGCGCAGCAGACGCACTCGTCGTTCGCGGGTTGGCAGAAATCGATCGACGTCGCCGGAGCGCGCGACGCCGCGACGATTCGGCTCACCACGAGCTACCGCTGCCCGCGGCCGATCGCGGAGGTCGCGCGTCAGGTGCTCGGCCCGCTCGCGCCCGATACGCCGCTCAAATCGGCGCGCGACGGCGTGCCCGTCGGCCGCTTCAACTTCCCCGGAGAAGCGCCGTCGCATCTCTTCCTCGCGGGCGCGCTCAAGGAGCTCCTCGACGCGGAGCCGCACGCCTCGGTCGCCGTCATCATGTCGAGCATGGAGACCGCGAAGCGCTTCTTCCCGCTCATCGCAGGTCTCCACAACACGCGGCTCGTCGAGCGCGGCGACTTCACCTTCGAGCCCGGCGTCGACGTCACCGATGTCGATTCAGTGAAGGGCCTGGAGTGGGACTACGTGGTGGTCGCCGATACGAACGCCGCCAACTGGCCCGGCACCGACGAAGGGCGAAGAAAATTACACGTCGCCGTCACCCGCGCTTCGCACCAATTGTGGTTGCTCTCACCAGGCACGCCGAGTCCACTCATCGCCTGAGGGGAATTCATCGGCGGCGTCGGCGTTGTTCAGCTCCTGAAACGGGGTGCGCATGGAGTGCCTGGTTGTCACCGGTTTCTCGTTCGGCTTCTTCGCTTTCCTCTGGGTCTGGTGGCGGCTGAGCGATCTGTCGTCGCGCATCAATTCGCTCGAAGCGCAACTGCGGCTCGAGAAGGCGAAACAACAGGCTGATGCACTCGACGTCGCGCGGCGGGCCGCTGCCGCTGCGATCGCGCCGAAGCTCTCGCAGGTGCGCGAAGAGCCGGTGGCGCCTCCGCAACCCGAACCCGTTCAGCAACCCGTCGTCGCGAACACGCCCGAGCCCATCGGCGCGATTCCTCCGCCGCTCGAGACGCCGCCCGGCGAACCGATCGCCGCCGAACCTCCGAAGCCGCCGCCTCCGCCGCGCGCACCTCCGCCGCCGCGCCCGCCTCCGCCGCCCGACGTCTTCGAGCAGGCGATCAACGGCATGAAGCGCTGGTTCACCGAGGGCAACGTGCCGGTGAAGATCGGCATGCTCGTGTTGTTCGCGGGCGTCGCGGCGCTGCTCAAGTACGCGGCTGATCAAGGCTGGCTCACGGTGCCCATCGAGCTGCGTCTCGCGGGCATCGCCGCGGCGGCCATCGGCGGAGTCATCTTCGGTTGGCGCGAACGTGTCCGCCGGCGTGGGTTCGGGCTCTCGGTGCAAGGCGGCTCCATCGGCATTCTGCTGATGACCGTCTTCGCGGCGTTCAGGCTGTACTCGCTGATTCCTTCGGAAGCGGCGTTCGCGTTGATGCTGCTGCTGGTCGCGTGCGCGGGCGTGCTGGCGGTGCTGCAAGACTCGATCGCGCTCGCCGTGCTCGGCATCACCGCCGGCTTCCTCTCGCCGATTCTGGTCTCGACGGGCTCCGGCAACTACGTCGCGCTCTTCAGCTTCTATACGGTGCTCAACCTCGCCATCTTCGGCATCGCGTGGGCGAAGTCGTGGCGGGTGTTGAACCTGCTCGGGTTCGCGTTCACCTTCTTCATCGGCACCGCGTGGGGCGTCCTCAAATACGAGCCCGCGTTCTTCGCGAGCGTCGAGCCGTTCCTCGCCGGGTTCTTCAGCATCTATCTCGCGATTCCCATCATCCAGGCGATGCGGAGGCCGAACGAGAAGCGCGGCTTCGTCGACGGCACGCTCGTCTTCGGCAACCCGCTCATCACCATGTCGTTGCAGGCGGGGCTGCTGCACGCCGAGCCGATGCCGCTCGCGTACACGGCGCTGGGGCTCGCGGCGCTCTACGCGGTGCTCGCGGCGTGGCTCGTTCGACGTGAAGGCACCGCGCGCGTGCTCGGTGAATCGTTCGCGGTGCTCGCGGTCGGCTTCGCGACGCTCGCGGTTCCTCTCGCGCTCTCCGCACGCGCCACGGCCTGCACGTTCGCGTTCGAAGGCACGGCGCTCGTGTGGCTCGGCTTCCGTCAGAATCGCTGGCTGCCGCGCTGGAGCGGTCTCGCGCTCCAGTGCTCCGCGGCGATCGCGTTCTGCACGTCGCTCGCCGCGAATCCCCCGCCGGTCGACGCACTCGTCTTCGCGAACGCCGGGTTCATCAGCGCGATCTTCATCGCCGCCGCCGCGTTCATCACCGCGTGGCTCTACGCGGAGAAATCGAAGGCCGCGTGGCTCTCCGTGCCGTCGTATCTCTGGGGGCTCTGCTGGTGGGCCGGCGCGGGCCTGCGCGAGATCGTCCGCTTCGTGCCCGATGAACATCAGGCGCCCGCGACGCTCGTGTTCTTCGCGCTCACCGCAGCGCTCGCCGGCGTCTTCTGGCGCGTGGTCAAACGCGAAGCGCTCCCGTGGACCGTCGCGACCGCGCTCGCACTCTGCGCGACCGTGATCTTCGCGTACGCCGATCAGCATCTGCACACGTGGGCGAGGTGGCCGCTCGCGGGGCTCGGCGCGTGGGCCGTGCTCGGGCTCATCAGCCTCTCCACGACGCGTGACGCGCCTTCTCCGCAGCTCGGCCTTTCACACCTCGGCTGGTTGTGGATGTGGACGTTCATCTTCGGCCTCACGCTCGGGCAGATCGCGCACGAGTCGACACTCGGCGAAGGCTGGCGCGCGGCGCTCACCATGCTGCCGCTGCTCGTCGTCTGGCTCGTCACGGTGGAATGGCCGAACGTCATCTCGCCGCCGCTCACCGCGCGCTTCGCGACCTGGCGCAGCTACGTCACGTTGACGCAGGCGCTCGCCGCCGGCTTCGCGTTCTTCATCTCACTCTTCTTCTCGGGCGAAAGCGCACCGCTTCGTTGGCTGCCGATTCTCAACCCCATCGAGCTCCTGCAGATCGGTCTGCTCGCGGTGCTCGCGCGTTGGCTGGTGAATGGCGCCGCTCCGGAGTTCTTCAGCAAACGCCGGCTCATGCTGCTCACCGTGTCCGCGTTCGCGTTCATCACCATGGCGACGCTGCGCTCGGTGCATCACTTCGCCGACGTCCCGTGGGACGAGGACCTCATCTCGACGATGGAAGCGCAGACCGCGCTCTCGGTCGTGTGGAGCATTCTCGGCGTCGCGGGTTGGGTGCTCGGCTCGAAGCGCGGGAATCGCGCGGTGTGGCTCACGGGCGCGCTGTTGATGGGCGTGGTGCTGGTGAAGCTGTTGCTCGTCGACCGTTCTCACCTCGGGAGCGTCTTCGGCATCGTCTCGTTCATCGCGTACGGCTTGCTGTGCACCGCCATCGGCTACTTCGCGCCGGCGCCGCCACGCTCGCCCGAGAAGATCGGAGAGACGACATGATTCACGCGCTGCTCCTCGCTGCATTCGCCAACGCGCCGGTTGATTACGCGTACGTCTTCCCCATCACGTCGCAAGACGGCGCGGCGGCTCAACGGGTCGACGCGACACCTGACGTCTACAGGTGGTCGCAAGACGAGCAGCTCGGCGACGTGGAGATCTTCAACGCCGCCGGCAAGCCGGTGCCGATGGCGCGCGTCGCGGCGGAGGCGACGGCTGCTTCCTCCGAACACTTCGGCGAGCTCCCGACGTTCGCGCTCCCCGTGAACGAGTCGCTCCGCGGAGATCTGAACCTCGTCGTGGTGCGCGATGACTCCGGGCATCTGCGTCGCATCGACGAGCGCTGGCACCCGACGACGCCACCGCGCGAATGGCTGCTCGACGCGACGGGGTTCACGCACGCGATCGATCGCCTCACGTTGAATTGGCCGACCAGCAACGCGGTGATGCGCGTGTCGGTCGAAGGCAGCGACGACTTGCAGTCGTGGTCGTTTCTCACCAGCGGCACCGTGCTGTCGCTCGAACATTCGGGCACGCGCATCGAACGGCATGAGCTGCCGCTCGCGCATGTGCGCGCGAAGTATCTGCGCGTGCGCCGGCTCGATGACGGCGCGCCGGTGCTCGAGCTGTCCGCGAACGTGCAAGGCGTCGAGACGGGTTACGAATTGCCCGCGCGTGCGTGGCGTGAAGCGACGCTCGCGCCGATCGAAAAGACGCCCGAGGTCGCGGCGCGCTTCACCTATTCGCTCGATGGCGCGGTGCCCGTCGACACCGTGCGCGTGCAGTTCGACAACGACAACGCGCTCGCGAATTTTGAACTCTCCGCCCGATGGAACCCGGCGGACCAGTGGACGCGCCTCGGTTCACTCACCGCGTTTCGGCTGAACGCCGACGGCGAAGCGTTGATGAATGACGAACAGCGCGTGATGAGCCGCGGGCGCTTCCGCGAATTCCGCCTCGAGTCGCGCGCGCCGGTGAGCCAGCCGCCGAAGCTCAGCGTCGGGTACCTGCCCGCACGCTTCGTGTTTCTCGCCGAAGGTCAGAGCCCGTGGACGCTCGCCGCCGGCAGCCTCAAGGCGCGTTCGGCGTCATGGCCGATCTCCGCGGCGCTGGCGATGTTGCGCGCGAAGCTGGGCAGTGACTGGCAGCCGCCGCTCGCGTCACTCGGCGCGCCGATGACGAGCGCGGGAGACGCCGCGTTTCACGAACCGCCGCCTCCGACGCCGTGGAAGCAGTACGTGCTGTGGGGCGTGTTGCTGGCCGGCGCGCTGGTGATCGCCGCCTTCGCCTTCAGCCTGCTGCGCAGCTCACCCGAGCAACCTCCGCCGAGCTGATCAGCGCAGCGCGGCGATCGCGGCGCGGTAGTCCTTCGACCTGAAGACCGCGTTGCCGGCGACGAGCACGTTCGCTCCCGCCGCGATGACCTTCTTCGCGGTGTCGGGGTTGATGCCTCCGTCGACTTCGATCTCCACCCTGTGAAGACCGCGCGCGTCCAACATCGCGCGCAGGCGGCGAATCTTGTCGACCGTCGCCTCGATGAAGGTCTGACCACCGAACCCGGGGCTCACCGACATGAGCAGAATCTGATCGACGTCACCGAGCACCTCTTCGATCGCCACGAGCGGCGTCGCCGGGTTCAACACCACCGACGGCTTCGCGCCGGCCGAACGAATCTGCTGCAACGTGCGGTGAAGATGCGGGCAGGTCTCCTGATGCACGGTGATGAGGTTCGCGCCGGCCTTCGCGAACGCGTCGATGTACTTCTCGGGCTCGACGATCATCAGGTGCACGTCGAGCGGCAGCGAGGTCGCGCGCTTCACCGCCTCGACGACCAGCGGCCCGATGGTGATGTTGGGCACGAAGCGGCCGTCCATCACGTCGACGTGTACGTAGTCTGCGCCGGCGTCGGTGACGGCCTTCACCTCGTCAGCCAGCCGCCCGAAGTCGGCCGAGAGAATCGACGGAGCAATTCGTACCGGGTTCGCCATGGCGGCGCTGCTAGCACACAGTAAGCTCCCCCGCCGTGAGCCACACCAACGTGGAGCAGGTCCGCCGACGCGCCGAGAAACTGCAGTCGATTCTCGATGTCGCCAAGGCGATGTCGGCCGCGCACAACCTCGATGATCTGCTCCCGCTGATCCTTCGCGAAGCCGCGCGCGTGGTCGAAGCCGACCGCTGTTCGCTCTTCATCGTCGACCGGGCGCGCAACGAGCTCTGGAGCCGCGTCGCGCAGGGCGCCAAGCAGGAGATTCGTGTACCGCTCGGCCAGGGCATCGCGGGCTCCGTCGCGCAGACCGGCGAATTGGTGAACCTCAAGGACGCGTACGAAGACCCGCGCTTCCAACGCGATTGGGACGCGAAGACGAACTACCGCACCAAGTCGGTGCTCTGTGTGCCGATGCGCGACACGCGCGGTGACATCACCGGCGTGATTCAGGCGCTCAACGCGGCCGACGGCGAGTTCGACGCGGAAGACGCAGATCTGCTGGTCGCGCTCGGCGGGCAGGCCGCGCAGGCGATCGAGAACGCGATGCTGCACGAAGAGATCAACCGGCTCTTCGAGGGCTTCGTGCAGGCGTCGGTGATGGCCATCGAGTCGCGCGACCCGACGACGGCCGGTCACTCGAGCCGCGTGGCGTCGCTCACCGTCGAGCTCGCGCAGGCGACCGAGCAAGGCGGCTCCGGCGAACACAAAGGGCTCGTCTTCACCACGGAGCAGATTCAGGAGATCCGCTACGCGTCACTGCTCCACGACTTCGGCAAAATCGGCGTGCGTGAGCCGGTGCTGGTGAAGGCCGAGAAGCTGTACCCGCACGAATTGGAGGTGCTGAAGCAGCGCTTCGAGCTCGCGCGCAAAGATCGTCAGCTCGCGTCGATGGCGCGGCGAATCGACGCGATTCGGCTGCGCGGTGAACGCGAGCTCGAAAACATCGAGCAGGAAGAAAATGAACGGCTCCTGAGGGAGCTCGCGGAGCTCGATGGCGCGTTGGAGTTCGTGCTCCAGAGCAACCGCCCCACGGTGCTCGCGCAGGGCGGCTTCGAGAAGCTCACCGGGTTGTCGGCGCTCGCGTTCAACGATTCGCGCGACCGCCCGCAGATGCTGCTGACGCCCGCGGAGGTGCAGGTGTTGTCGATCCCCCGGGGGTCGCTGTCGGCGACCGAGCGGCGTGAAATCGAATCGCACGTCACGCACACCTTTCGCTTCCTCTCGCAAATCCCGTGGACGCGAACGCTCCGCCGCGTGCCGGAGATCGCCTACGCGCATCACGAGAAGCTCGACGGCAAGGGCTACCCGCGCGCGGTGCCGGCCGATCAGATCCCCGTGCAGTCGAAGATGATGGCGATCTCCGACATCTACGACGCGCTCACCGCGAGCGACCGCCCGTACAAGAAGGCCGTGCCGCACGAGTTCGCGCTCGACATCCTCAAGAAGGAATCTGAAGGCGGTCAGCTCGACAAGGAGCTCTTCCGGATCTTCGTGGAAGCCGACGTGCCGAAGAAGGCGCTCAAGCTGCGCTGAATGTTCCGGCTCGACCCCGCGAACAAACCGAGCGACGGAGAGCTCGATGCCGTCGTGCGCTCGATGCGCGGCGGCTCCGATCGCCATCGGCGCATTCGCTGCCCGAAGTGCGGCTGGAGACCGAACAAGGACTCGGTGTGGTTCTGCGGCACCCGAGACTGCACGCTGCCGTGGAACACCTTCGACTCACGCGGTCGATGCCCGCACTGCAGCCGCCGGTGGACGCAGACCGCGTGTCACTCGTGTCATCGCTGGTCGGCTCACGACGACTGGTACGAAGCGCCGCCCTCCGACGTGTAGACGTCGAAGCCGATGGAGATGCCGCGCTTGCCGAGCACCGCCAGCGTGTCGGCGGTGAGCGCGAAGCCCTGATTCTCGGCGCTCAGAAACACGCCGCAGACGATGTCGACGGTGTAGCTCGTGGTGAGGCGCTTCCACACGCGCGCGTTCGACGTCACGCGACCGAGCAGCTCGCGCACCAACGCATCGGCGTCTCCGTCGTCGCGTTCGAGCGTGAGCAGCCACCCCTTCTTCTGCGGCTTCGCGACCGGCACCGCCGTCACCCGCGTCGGGAAGCAGCCGAGCAGCCGTGAGACGTCGTCAGTCTCGAGCGAGACGTCACCGAAGACGCGCAGCGACGCGCGCAATCGGGACACCGGCCCTCCGAACCACACAATGCCCGGCGGAGCCGGTTGCGGCGGTTTGCGATTCATCTTTCCCCTCCCCCACGGCGCGAGCCCTCTCCCGCATGGAGAGGGCTTTTTGATTCACATCTCGATGGTGTGCAGCCGCAGCGAGTTGATGCGGCCCGGCTGGCCGACCGGCGCGCCGAAGACGATCACGATGCGATCGCCGCGCTTCGCGAGACCACGCGCGAGCAGCTCTTCTTCCACGCGGCGCACCATCTCTTCGGTTTCCTGCACGGGCTCGAGCACGCGCGGCATCACCCCCCAGAGCAGCGCGAGACGACGGCGCACTTCCTGGTTCGGCGAGAAGGCGATGATCGGCACCTGCGGGCGGTACCGCGACAGCAGCCGCGCCGTCGTACCCGTGAGCGTGAAGGCGACGATGAGCGCCGCGCCCGCTTCTCTCGCGGCACGGCACGCCACACCGCACGTCACGTCGGGGAAGTCGGCCGGGCTCTTCGCGGGCTCGCCGCTGCCGATGCGGGGGAAGCTCTGCCGCGTCGCCGACTCGGCCGCCTCGACGATGCGGTTCATCATCTCGACTGATTCGATGGGGTAGCGGCCCGACGCCGATTCGCCCGAGAGCATCACCGCGTCGGTGTTGTCGAAGATGGCGTTGGCGACGTCGCTGGCCTCCGCGCGCGTCGGGCGCGGGTGCTCGATCATCGAGTTGAGCATCTGCGTCGCGACGATGACCGGCAGCCCCCGGAGGTTCGCGCGGCGGATGATGTCTTTCTGGATCGCAGGCACTTCTTCAGGCGGGATTTCGACGCCGAGGTCACCACGCGCGACCATCACGCCGTCGGTCTTGTCGAGGATCGCGTCAAGGCGCGCGATGGCCTCGGGCTTCTCGAGCTTGGCGATGATCGGCACCACCTTGCCCGCCTCGCGCATCGCCTCGCGGCAGATCTCGATGTCTTCAGGCGTGCGCACGAACGACAGCGCCACCATGTCGACGCCCGACTTGAGCCCGAACACGAGGTCTTCACGGTCCTTCGCGGTCAGCGCCTCGGCGCGCAGCGCGACGCCCGGCAGGTTGATGCCCTTGTTGTTCTTGAGCGTGCCGCCGTGAATGATCTCGGTGCGGATCAACTGCTTCTTGTCGGTCGCGATGACCTTGAGCTCGAGCAGACCGTCATCGACCAGGATGCGATCGCCGACGTTCACGTCGGTCGCGAGGTGCGGGTAGGTGGTCGACACCAGCTCCTGCGTGCCGAGCACGGTCTCGTCGGTGGTGATCGACAGCTCCTTGCCTTCGATGAGCTCGACCGCGCCCGCCACCAGCTTGCCGGTACGAATCTTCGGGCCCTGGAGGTCGCCGAGAATGCCGACCGCCTTGCGCACCTTGAGCTGCGCCGCGCGCAGCCGCTCGATGGTCGCCAGATGGTCGGCGTGCGTCCCGTGGCTGAAGTTCAGACGAGCCACGTCCATGCCTGCGTGAATCAGCTTCTCGAGCATCTCCTGTGAATTGGTGGCCGGGCCCAGCGTGCAGACAATCTTCGCGCGTCTCATGCCGAGCGATATACGGCCCACGATGTTGCTCTTCCAGAAACGCTTTCACGCAGGGCTGGTTTCTGGCGCGGTGCGTCTCACCTTTCGCCAATGGAACAAACCGCTGGTGAAGCCCGGCGGCCGGTACCGTGTGCACCCGATCGGCGTGGTGGAGGTCGACGCCGTGGCGCAGGTCGCGCTCGGCAGCATCGGTGACGACGACGCGCGCCTCGCCGGCTTCGAGTCTCGCGCCGAGATGCTCGAGTTCATGAAGCCGGTCGCGAAGACGAAGCTGACGGCGGCCACGCAGATCTTCCGCGTGGAGTTACGCCACGCGGGTGACGGCGATCGCGTCTCCATCGCGATGGAGGACAACCTCACGCCCGACGACGTGCGCGCGCTCGAGCAGCGCCTCGAGAAGCTCGACGCGAAGACGAGGTGGACTCGAAAGGTCCTCCAGCTCATCGACGAGAACCCGCGCGTCGCGGCGTCGAAGCTCGCTCCGCACCTGAGGCAGGACACGCTGCCCTTCAAGGCGAACGTGGTGAAGCTCAAGAAGCTCGGGCTCACGCAGAGCTTCGAGGTCGGCTACGAAATTTCGCCGCGCGGCCGCCGGTTCCTCGCGCTGTCGAAGAAGAAACGTTAGCGGCTGAGCAGCGATTTCAGGTTCTGCTTCTCCCACGCCATCGCCAGCTCGAACCGGGGGAAGGTGCGCTCCCGCGCGCGAAACGCCTTCGGGTGATGCACGTGCCGCCCGCTGTCGCGCGCGCTCGGGAACACCTGATGGAGCATCTCGTGGAAGATGATGAACTCCACGAAGAAGCGCGGCACGTCGGGCCGGTCCAATGCGGGGTGGATGCGGATCTCGCGCGACTTGTGGTCGTACACGCCGAGGCGAATCGAGGTGCGGCGGCGGCCAGTGGTGTCACGGCCCCAGCCGATGCGCGCGGTGATGGAGTTCGCGAAGAGTGACTCGTTCACCGCGTTGAAGAGCTCCTGCAGGTCGAAGCACTTGCCGCGTGATTCCAGCGGGCTCGGCTTGCGCGGCAGCATCGCGATGGTGGCGTTGCGCAGCGCGATGAAGTCGTCGAGCACCTTGCCGGCCGCCGTGCGCCCACGCCCCGCGTACTCGGCGATGGCGCGCACCACGTCGGGCGGCGCGTCGAGGAACATGTGATGCGCGCGAATCTTCAACACCGGCGGCTGCCGGCGGAAGCTCACCATCGTCGAACGGTTGTCGTGCACCGTCAGCAGCACCTTGAAGCCGGGGCCCAGACAGGCGGCAATTTCAGCGGCCAGCTTCCGCGCGCGTTCGGTCGTTTCCTGACGAGACGGCAGCGCGACGGGTGCGTCGGTCGGCCGCGGCGCGGCGGGAACAGGCTTCGCTTCAGGTGCCGGCGACGGAGCGGGCCGCGTCACCGTGCGGGCGAAGAGATCCATCTGGCGCGGCGCGAGCTGCACTCGGCACGTTGTAGCGAAAAAAAGAGCGCCTGCCTCCGCTGTGCGAAAGGCAGGCGCCTGAACTTCAAGACAGGTTCGGCGCGCCGCTCAGAGCGTGCCGAAGATGTCGTAGAACGAACGCATCAGCTCGAGCGTGCGCACCGACTCGCGAACCAGGGCTTCCCACTCCGCGACGGTACGGCCTTCGAACGAACCGCTCGGGTCGTTCTGCGCGTTGGTCAGCTTGGTCTTGACCTCGTTGGCACGCGCGATGGCCGCCGCGCCGCCGGGAGGCGCCGTGGCGCCGATGGGCTGAATCGCCGCGTAGACGTAGCCGCCGAACGGGTCGGCGAACTGCACCACCTCGAAGCCGGCCGCAGGCGTCACGTTGCCCGACGAACCGAGCACGAAGACCTGATTCAGGTTCGCGTACTGGAGGTCCCAGCTTTCGCGGAAGTACGCGATGGAGAGGAACTCCGCGTAGAAGCGCGAGGTGAACGAGGAGAGCGGCACGACCGGCGACAGCGTCATCGGGTTGCCCGAACCGTCGACCGGCGTGACCTGAGCCGGCGGGTAGACGAAGCCGGGCACGAAGTTCTCACCATGCACCAGCACCGGCTTCTGAATGACCGCCGTGCCGTCTTCGAGCTTGCCCAGTGACGGCGAGTAGTACGGCACCTCTTCGGCGCGCGTCGTGTAGATGCCGAACAGGCGAGCGAGCTCCTCGTTGAAGGTGTCGTAGTACGGCAACACGTAGCGCTGCGAGTCACCCGCGCGGTCGACGCCGATGAACTGCGAGTCGGAGCTGATGAGCGCCTCGATGGAGGCCAGCGAGTCCCAGAAGTGGCCGACTTCGTTGACGCGGTTGAACGAGTCGTAACCGAACGTGTCGTAGACGCTGAACATGCTGCGGCCGGGGCCGCGCGGCACGTACACGATGTCGGTGTAGCCCTTCGCCGCGTAGCTGTTGCGCAGCGCCGCTTCTTCCGTCGCGCCGAGACGGCGGTTCTGGTTGTCGCCGTTGCCGACGTATTCCCACACGCCGCTGGCTTTCTTGCCGTGGTACCCGGCCTGCGGCGTCGACAGCTGCGCCATCAGGAGGTTCGTCGAGTCCATCACCGACATGGTCCAGTAGTTCTGGTAGATCGGGTCGCCCGCGAGGCCGTACCGGAAGAGGTCTTCAGGCGTCAGGTGGTAGTACTTGACGTACTGGTACAGGTAGATGAGCCACTGCTGGTAGATGTTGGGGATGTTGCCCAGGTAGCGGTCGAACTTGCGGTTCAGCAGCGACGACGGCGAGAAGAGGAAGCGGTCGCGGCGGAAGTTCTCGAACACGTAGGCCTGCTCGTACCGCTCGATCCACTTCGAGGTGAGCTCGAACGGGTCGACGCCCTGGTCGTGCAGGTTGCACATCATGTTCGAACCGACTTCGCCGTCGGAGCAGTACATGTACGGCACTTCGACCGGCACCGCGTTGCCGCCCGCGAGGTTCACGATGATGCGCGCCCGGTCGTCATCACCGTGGTACGCGTACGCCGGGTCGAGATCGAGGCGGTCGAGCTCGTAGTTCTTCAACTGCTCCGCGATCGTCTCGTACACCGGCTCCATCTCGCTCCACTTGCGGAAGGAGCGGTTGTTGATGCGCGAGATGCCCTGGTCGAGCATCCCTTCGAAGCTGCCACCCTGATCAGCGAAGCCGAACGGCAGCGTCGTGTAGTGGAACTTGTCTGAATAGAAGGGGTGGTTCGGGGTGTAGTGCTCGACGTGCGCGAGGGGGATCTCGACGTGCGCACCGCGAACGGGGAACGTCTTGGCCTGATTGTCGAGCGGCAGCGTGATGCTCGGGGTGCTGTAGTCGCTGCGGAGCTCGTTGAAGACCTCGACCCAGCCCGGCTCGAAGCCGCCGCCGTACGCGAAGAGAATCGCGGCTTCGTCGTACTTGCCGATGCCCTGGTTGGTGGAGTTCGGGCGGGCGCCATAGTCCATGATCGAGGAGTAGGCCTTCTCGTACAGGCCCTGGTCGATCTGGTTCTGGTTCGGCTTACTCGCGTCGAGGAGGTTCTGCGGCATGACAGGCAGCACGCGCTGGCCGCCGGCGACCACGCCGATGGTCTCCTTGCGGAGATCCCAGTAGCCGTCCTTGAAGTTGAGCGCGTCGGCGGAACCGATGAAGTTGTGGCGCAGGCCGAGCGTGTGACCGATCTCGTGCTCCGCGACCTGCCGGTACGCTTCACGGCGCAGCTGGGTGAAGACGTCGGCCTTCGCCAGCTTCAGCGCGTCGGCGTCCTGCTTGCCCTGCGCCTTGTACGCGTCGAACTTCTGCGTCTGGAAGGTCTTCATGCGGCGGGCGAGACCTTCGTAGTCGTCGTCGCTGTAGCTGTAGTCGTAGAGACAGCCGACGATCGGGTCAGCCGCCGTCTGGAGCTGACGACGGGTCTGGTCGATCGGGTCGTGACCGAACACGATGCCGCGCGCGACCGACTTGTAGAAGTCCTGGTCGCTCTTGAGCTTCGCGCGGAAGTTCTGGTCGGGCGTGATGTTCTCGACCGCCAGACGCATCTCGGGCTGAGCGAGGAGCTCCGCTTCGAGCGCCGGGTTGATCTTCAGCTTCTCTTCGACGACCGCACGGCGATCGAGCGACCGGCGCGGCGGAGAACCGTCCGCGGTCCAGCGGCGAATCGTCGCGTTGAGGCGCTCGCCCGGAGCGTCCCAGCTGCTCGCCGGGCGCGTCGGGTCAGACACGAGGCCGCTCTGCGAGTTCCACGGGCCATTGAGCGGGCGGCGCGGGTCGGTGGCGTGGAGGTTGTCCTGCACGAAGTCGCGCACGTCATCGCCGTTCACCAACTGGCTCAGCGTGATCTCACCGTTGATGACGTCGATCACCTGCTGCGAACTCGCGGTCCACGAGTCGAGCGTCGCGCCGTACATGTTGGCGGCGGCTGAAACCACGCGGCCGGTCTCGGGGTCCATCGCGGAGGGGCCCATGCCGAGGAGACCTCCGACGATCTGATCGACGTACGGCACGGTGTTGTAGCGGATGTCGCCGCGACGCACGAAGGTGCCGGCCTTGCCGCACGCCTCGGGCGCGCCCTCGGGCACCGGCGATTCGCAGACGTAGAACATCTGAGGCACGGCATCGACTTCGATGCCACGGGGCACGGCCACCGCACGGCGGAAGGCGTGGTCCCACGAGTTTTCGATGGTCGCCGTCGGGTCGTACCCCTGGCCGAGCGCGATGTGCTTCGAGGCCGCGGCCTGGAGTTCGATCGGCGTGTTCTCCGTCATGTAATAGACGACGGGCTTGAGCGGACGCTTCTCGACGGGGATCGGAGAACCATCGGCGTTCTTCGACTGCGCCCAGATGTTGTGGCGCATCGCGAAGAACTGCTGGCCCGAGTACGTGTAGTAGTAGTCCTTCGAGTAGCTGTACGCCTCCTGGCGGAAGTACCCGAACTTCACCATCAGCTTGTCGTTGTACGGCAGCGGCTCGTAGTCGTACGCGTCGTGCTCATCGACCTTCAGCACCGAGGTGCGAATGCGCACGTCGACGCTCTCGCAGTCGACCGTCGGGTTGAAGAAGCAGTACGGGAGCTTGCCGTACCCCGGGTAGTCGATCGACGGCGGGTCCATGATGCCCTGCGTGGTCCAGTCGAAATAGGTCAACGCGCCAGCGGAGTTGCGCTCCTGAACCTCGGTCTGCTCCATCGGAGCCTGGTCCTGATCGGTCAAGTAGCGCGGGTAGAAGCCCGTGAGCGTCCCCAGGCACTTGAACTCGCTCGCCGACGCATTGGTGCAGCCCGAATTGAAGTTCTCGATCACGCTCGAGGCCCAGTTCACGCGCATGTATTCGCGCTGGTACCAGGGGCGATCGGTGGTGTTCTCGACGAGCACGTTCTGCTGCTCGCCGGTCGCCGGGTTGTAGTCGCGCTGGCGGTCGAAGTGACTCAGGATCTTGTACGCAAAGACAGGGTTGCCCTTGTAGACCTTGCCGTCCTGGAACACGACGTGACCCAGGGTCGACTTCTCGCGATCGACGCGGGGGTCGGCACCCGGCACCACTTCATACGAGCGGTACGCGACGAGGAGATCTTCCTGAATCTCCCAGCGGATCTTCTCCATCTCGCCGCCGGCGCCGATCAGCGCGCCGCCGCCCGGAGTCTTCGGAGCGTCAACGACGGTTTCCTTGATGTACCAGACACCATCGAGGTCGGACTTCTTGACCCAGTTGGGCTGCGTGCGGTCGACGATGCCGGGCTGCGTACAGCCGACGGTCACGAACGCGATGGCCGGGAGAATCGTGCGGAACAGGCGGTTCATTTTCTTTGCCTCGAACTTGACGGAAGTCATGGTCAGAGCGCCTTTCCGAAGGCGTTGTAGAAGCTGCGCTGCAAGTCGAGGTAGCCAATCTGGTTCTGGAAGGCTTCCTTCCAGTACTGGCGCTCCTCTTCGAGCTTCGACGGGTTGTTGGCTTGCGCGGGGTCCATGCAGCCGTAGCCCTGGAGCTGGAAGTATTCCGGCATCGGGCAGGTGGCGGGGTTCTCCACCAACTGCAGGTAGTCCTTCGTGAGGTTGATCATGCGCTCGGCGCCAGTGCTGTCTTTCGGTGAGCCGATCTTCTTCACGGCCGCGTAGCGGTGACCGGTGAAGATGTCGGGCACTTCGACGACTTCGTAACCGGCGGCGACGGTGAACGACTCACCCGACCCCATTTTGAAAATCTGGTTCGCCTTGGCGTAGTCGAGGTCGTAGTTCACCTTGAAGGCCGCCATGCCGAAGTACAGCGAGTAGAACGCCGCGGTGGAGCTGGCGAAGACGAACGCCGGCGCCGCCCTCTGGTCGGACTTGAGGCAGTTGTCGCGGTACGGGTTCTGCCCCGTGGCGCACGCCGCGAGCTCCTTCGGGTAGTTGAAGCCGGTGAAGAAGTCGGTGCCGCGCACGAACGTCTTGTAGTCGACCCCCACTTCGTCGCTGACGCCGTTGCCCGTCGGGCCGCCCTGCGGGTACGTCGGCAGTGCCTTGCGGTAGATGCGCGGGCGGATCTTCGCGTCGTCGTTCGCCCACATCGCGCTGAAGGTGCTCTGCATCTCGTCGCGGAACACGAGGTAGTAGGGGATCGAGTAGCGGTTCTGGTCGGCGATCACGTCGACGCCCTGCACGTCGATGTTCGAGATGATGGCCGCGAACATCGCGCCGATCTGATCGTTGTAGTGACCCGCCTCGTTGATGCGGCGCTGGTAGTTGTAACCAGACTTGTAGTCGTACTGGTTGAACATGCGCCGGCCGATGCCGCGAGGCACCAACACCCAGTCGTTGCCGGTGTTGTTGGCCTTGATGCGCTCCAGGCCTTCAGGCGTCGGGTAATCGAAGTCGACGCCGGAGGTGTAGAGGATCCACGTCTGGCCGGTGGTGAGCGGGTACAGGCGGTAGTAGCCGTCCTGCGGCACGGCCATGATGTTCAGGTTCTGGTTGACGCCATCGAGCACGGCCATCGTCCAGTAGTCCTGGAAGTTCTGGTCGAACTTGAAGTGCACGCCCTGTTCCTGATCAGGCGCCGCCTGCTTGAAGTACTCGTACACCCAGTGGCGGTAGGAGCTGGCCGCGAGGTTGAAGGTGCTGAACGTGCCGTTGATCGCGCCGTTGCCGGAGAAGCTGATGCGGTCTTTCCGGAAGTGCGAATCGACGTAGTAGTTCCAGTAGTCCTCCAGCTTGGTGTGCACCATCTCGTAGTAGTCGGGGCCGCGGTCGAAGCGGTTGCACGACAGCACCGGGCCGTCAGCCGATTCGTCGGTGCAGAACATGTACGGCACGCGGAGAATCGCGTTGCCGATGACGCCGGCCGCGCGGTCGGGGTCGTCGATGAGCGTGGGGTCGGCGATGAGCGCGTTGCGAACCGCGGTCTCGCTGGCGACCACGTCGCTCCACTTCGCGAGGTGACGCGTGCGCATCTTGGTGATGCCGTCGTTCATCGTCGCGACCACGTCGGAGCCTTCACCGAAGTGCAGCGGCGCCAGCGAGTAGTGGAAGCGCTCGGTGTAGTTGCGGATGTTGGGGTTCGTGTGCTGCACGTTGACCAACGGGAGGTCGACGCCCGCGCCCGAGATGGTCACGTTGGCGCCGTCTGAACCGGGGAACGGCTGCGAGAGCGTGCGCGCGTTGTCGAACACCTCGACGTAGCCCGGCTCCTTGTCGCCGGAGTACGCGAAGATGATCGCCGCTTCGTCGTACTTACCGATGCCGGCCCAGTCGCCGTAGATCTTGCCGGCGTAGTCCATGATCGACGAGTACTCGCCGTCGTGCACGCCGCTGAGGAGATCGAGCTCCGTGCCCTCGGCGACGGTCTTCATGTCGGCCGGCGTACGCGCGATCTTGGCGACGTTGTTCTGCAGCACCAGGAGCGAGCTCTTGCGGATGTCCCAGTACGAGTCGTGGTAGTTGAGCGAGTCGAACGAACCCTGGAAGTTGTGACGCAGGTTCAGCGTGTGACCCGTCTCGTGGAGCGCGGTCGCGAGCCACACCTGCTGGCGGATGTACTTCGAGATGTCTTCATCAGCGAGCAGCCTCGCCTCCTCGATGGTCTTGCCCTGACCCTGGAGCTCGGCGATGCGGTCGGCGCGCTGGCTGATGAGCTTGGCGGCGTAGGCGACCAGCGTGCGGTCGTAGAAGTCGAAGGTGGTGATGCTGTTCTTCGACAACCACTCGATGCGGCGCTTCTCCCAGTTGTACATCGTGGTGGGGTCCGTGAGGATCTTGCGCGACGCTTCACGAATGTGCGCCGGGTCATTCGCCAGCGCGGCCTGCAGCGGAGGCGGCAGGAGGTTCAGCACGTCACCCGCGACGTCGGGGTTGTCGAGGATCACCGCTTCGAGATCGGGGTGCTTCTTGAGCTCTTCGGCGGCCTTCTCGAGCGTGGCGCTCGCCCCGATGGTGTTGCGGTCGGCGAGGATCTTGTTCATCACGCCCTGCATACGGCTCGTCGGGCGCTCGAACGCACCCTTCGACTCTTCGTTGCGCGTGGGGATGCCCTGCAGCTCAGACTGCAGCGCGCCCGCGCGGTTGCGGATGTTGTAGGCCGGGTTCTGGGCGATGTAGTCCTTCACCATCTTGCCCGAGAGGTAGTCGTTGATCGTCATCTCGCCGCTCTGGAGGAGAGACATCGCGGCGCTGTTCATGTTGAAGTTCAGATCGAAGGGCGGGGTATTGCC
>JBEHYH010000068.1:0-17957 GCA_048498275.1 Myxococcota bacterium
TTTACTTAACAGCTCATCAGTCTGCGCGCCCCTAGCGACTGCGAAGTGGCGGGCGCATCTTCCCCGCAACTCGCACCACAGGAGCTGCACATGATTCCCAAAAGAAAACTCGGCAAGAGCGGTCTCGAAGTCTCAGCCATCGGCTTCGGAGCGATGGGCCTCAACTTCGGTCTCGGCGCGGGCATGGAGAAGCCGGCGGCGCTCGCGCTCATTCGCGAGACGTTCGATGTCGGCGTCACCTTCTTCGACACCGCAGAAGCGTACGGGCCGCACACCAATGAAGAATGGGTCGGCGAGGCGCTGGCTCCGATTCGCGAGCAGGTCGTCATCGCGACGAAGTTCGGCTTCAAAGATGGCCGCGCAGCGAACGGTGTCGACAGCCGGCCCGAGACGATTCGTGCGGTCGCGGAGGCGTCACTCAAGCGGCTCAAGACCGACCGCATCGATCTGCTCTACCAACACCGCGTCGACCCGAACGTGCCGATGGAAGACGTCGCCGGTGCGGTGAAGCAGCTCATCGCCGAGGGCAAGGTGAAGCACTTCGGTCTCTCAGAAGCCGGCGTGTCGGCCATTCGTCGCGCGCATGCGGTGCAGCCGGTGACCGCGCTGCAGAGCGAGTACTCGCTGTGGTGGCGTGAACCTGAAGCCGAGATTCTCCCCGTGCTCGAGGAGCTGGGCATCGGCTTCGTGCCGTTCAGCCCGCTCGGCAAGGGCTTCCTCACGGGCACCATCGACACGAAGACGAAGTTCGAGCCGAACGACTTCCGCGCGATCGTGCCCCGCTTCGCGGCGGAGGTTCGTGAAGCGAACCACGCGCTGGTGCGAGAGCTGACGAACATCGCGGCGTCGCGCGGAGTGACTCCGGCGCAGATCTCGCTCGCGTGGTTGCTCGCGCAGAAGCCGTGGATCGTGCCGATCCCCGGGACCACGAAGTCGTCACGCATGCGTGAGAACACGAGCGCGGCGGAGGTCGTGTTGAGCGCTGAAGACTTGAAGAAGATCGAGCAGGCGTTGATCAACTTTCAGCCTCGAGGCGCCCGCTACCCCGAGGCGATGCAGAAGCTGATCAACCGCTGATCAACTACTCGTCCCACTCCACGCGGTACGAGTACGACGGCGGCGTCTTCGGCACCAACGTCATGCGCAGGTTCTTCGCGTGCGCCACCTGGGCGCCTCCGAAGAGAATGCCTTCCCAGAAGGTCGGCATGTCGCTCACGTCGTTCAGGGTGATTTCGATGCACGTCGGGCCGATGACCTCGGGCGTCGAGTGCAGGTAGTTGTTGCCGCCCGACAGCGTGAGGTGCAACCGCATCAGCGAGCGCCGCACGCCGATGAGCTTCACCACGCCGAGCAGCGCTTTCCCGATGAAGGTGTCGAGGTACCCGCGCACCGACGAGATGCCGAGCTCGCGAAAAGCCTCGGCCTCCGACATGTCGGGGTACAGCCGCTTGTGCGCCGCCTGCAGCGCCTTGCGCGCGATCGGTATCGGGTACGCAGGGCCGAGGCGCGTGATGTCGACGCCGAGCGCGAGGAGATCAGCCTTGAGCTCGGGCGTCATCTTGTCGCCCATGCCCTTGATGAAAATCCCCTCGAACACCACGTCGAACCACAGTTGCTGCGTCGGCGCTTGCGTACTCATGCACTCACAATTCCAGCTGTTGCTTCCAATACGACGTGAGGAAGACGTTGTTGGGATCCACCCGAGCGCGCACTGCCTTCCAGCGCGCGGCATCAGGGTACCGCGAAATCATCGAGGGGCTCACGGAACCCGGAGGCGGCTGAAATTTGCCCCAATGTGCCCGGAAGCCGAGCGGGTCGAGCACCTTCCACAGCGGAGGGAAGAAGGTCTTCACCGGGTCTTCAGGGTTCTTGCCGAACCAGAACGCGTCGACGCGGAACACGTGCTGACCGGTGGCGGGGCTCAAGAAGAAGCGTTCATCTTTCTTGCCCGCGTACATCTCGAACGCGAACGCGCCGGTCGCCTTGTACGCGCCCTGCGGAGTGCCGTCGGCGGTGAAGTACTTCCGTAGCCGCGTGATGGTGTCCTGCACCTTGCCGTCGCCGGGCGTGAACGGCACCCAGAGCTCGGTGAACCAGGTGGGCAGAATCAGGTCGTCCATCTGGTTGTCCATCGGCAGACCCATGTAGCCGCGGTCTTCGAAGTACTGCGTGATGGGCCCTCCGTCGGGCTGCGTGGTGATGAACAACTGGTAGAGCTCGTCGATGTGGTCGGGGATCGCCTTGCCGATCTCTTTGAGCAGCCAGTCGAAGAACGGCAACTTGTCGAGCATCTCCACGAGGTCATCGGTGCCGGTCGACAGCAGCTCGATGAGCCGAATCCACGCGTCGCCCATCGTCACCGGGTCGCGCTTCACGCGCGTGAGCAGATCGATGATGCCCTGCAGGCACCCCTGCGGCTCGGCCGGCGCGGTGAGCGTCGCGTGCGAGGGCTTCAGCTTGAAGTTCTTGAGCGTGGTGAGCGCCTCGGGTGACTTCACCTTCGCCTGCTGCGCGAGGAGCGTGAGCTGCTTGCGCGCCTCGACCGGGTCTTCGGCGTACGCCATCACCGTGTAGATGAAGGAAATCGCGAACTGCTTCACGACCGCGAAGCGGCCGACCTCTTCGTACGGCTTGAGCACGCGGTTCGGGTCGTAGACCGAGCGCGACGCCTTCCACGTGACGAGGCGATCGAAGTTGTACTGCGGCCACCACATGATGCGCGTGTAGTCGGTGTCGATGATGAACTTCTCGAGCGACGGCAGGTTCGCGCTCGGGCGGTTCGCGTAGAAGTCCATGTCGGGAGACATGTTCGCGGCGCTCGACGCCTCCTGGCCCACGATGTCGAACGTCGGCACGCACTTGAAGGTGACGGTGCTGACCACGCCGCACAGACCGAGCCCGACGCCCGCGGCGCGGAACCAGTCAGGGTCATCACCATCGGCGGTGAGCGTCTTCGCGTTGCCTTGACCATCGATGACGCGGAGCGCGGCGATGGCTTCGTGCACGCTCCACTTCACGGTGCCGCCGGCGGAACCGGTCGACAAAAAACCCGCGACGGTCTGATGCGAGATGCCGCCGAGGTCAGGCAGCGCGAGCCCGAGGTTCTGCAGCGCCTGCGTGAGGCTCGATTCCCACGTGCCGTCGTGCCACGGCGACGGTTGCGGCACGTCACTCACCGCCGGCACCGGATCAATGCGGCCCTGCACGGGGCGCTTCGGCGAGATGCCCAGGTGACAGCCGCCCTGCACCTCCACGAGCTTCCCGTCGGGGTTGGTCGGGTCGGGTTTCGGCTCGAAGATCTTCACGTAGCGGTCCAACACCACCGGCATCTCGTTCGACGGAGTCTGGGCTCCGTTGAAGTTGTCGGTGACGATGGCGCGCCACACGGAATGTGTGCTCCCCAACACGCGCAACTGCTTCTTCTGCGCGTTCGCTTCAGCCACCAGCGCGCAGAGCTCTTCTTCCGTCGTGGGGTGAAAACAACCGTCGGCCTCTCTCTGAATCGTCGTCATGTTCACGCCACCAGTTTCGAGAAAATTGCGCGGTACAACCAATTGAACGGAGGGAACGGAGTGACCAGCGACCCGAGCGGGTCGAAGTAGTCGCGGCAGTAATAGACCTTGCCGTTGCGCGACTGGCACCACGTGGCCATCGGCGACGGGAAGATGGGCCCGAACGAGAAGCGCAGGTTCATCGTGTACGTCAGCGCGAAGGCTTCTTCGGTGCCGACGACCTCGACGTTCTGGAACTGGAACAACTTGTACTGCTTGAACGCGCCCTGCCAGGTGGTGATGAACAACTGAAGACCGGTCTTGTCAGCGACAGGATTCACGAACTGCACGTCATCGCTGTAGAGCGATGGCAACTGCTCCAGTGCCTTCGCCTGGTCGACCGAGACCAGCTCGTAGAACGCCTTCACGCGCTGCGGGAGATCGTTACTCATTTGTTGATGTGCACTCCAAAGGTGCTGCGGGTCACTTCAGGGTCAATCCACTGGCACAACTGTCGAAAGGCAGAATCGAGGAGGTTCTTCACCGCGAGGTCGCTGGCGATCTCGTTCTCGTCTTCGGAGCACAGCGTGAGGTAGCCCCACGCGTATTCGTCGGAGACCTCGACGGTGAACGACGCCTTCGCGGGGAACCGGCAGTACGCGAGGACGTACGGTTTGAGCGCGCGCAACAGCAGCGCCTGCACTTCTTGATTGCTCAGTCCTGCCATGGGCTTCTCCTTCAAAAGACACGCAGCACCCCGTTGGAAACCCGCTGCGTTTTCACGATGTCGCCTTCGAAGAGTGCGCGCGCGGCGGCGCGTGAATCGCCGGCGGTGCGCGAGAGGCGGTAACAGAAGCCGGTGCCTTCACTCAGCGGGCCACAGGTGCCCGAAGCCGGAGGCGCCGGGTCGACCTCGAGGAACTTCTCGTCGGCGTCGTTGAACTGAGAGAACGATTTGACGCGCAGAAAGAGCGCGCCGTTCGAGTGCAGCACCTCGACGAGCCGGCCCGTCTGCGGGAAGCGTTGAATTTCGCCCGCGCCGATGGAGGGCAACACGCCGCCAGCCGGGCGTTTCACGAGCTCGTAGGTGTGCTGTTCGCCGCCGTGGAAGTACGCGAGCACGCGTTTCTCGCCGGCGAGCGCGTCACGCAGTTCGACCGCCGCGTCACCTTCGACCTGCGAGAGCGTGTGGTAACCGAAGACCAGAAAGCGCCGCGCGAGGTCTTCAGACGCGAGCTCGGTGCGCAGCCATTCCAACTGCGCGCGCAGCAGGTGCCCTTTCGCTGAACCTGAATGCCCGTCATCGGCTTCGGCTTCAGAGGTGTTCAACACCAGCACGCGGAAATGCAGCGAAGGCACTTCAGCGCTCTGCACGTTGAACGCGTAGTACCCGTGCATCTGCGTGCACCAGTCGCGGCGCGCGCACGCGAAGTCGAAGCCGTGGAAGTTCGAGGTCGGCACGCTCGCGTTCGGGCGAAGCATCGCGGTCGGTTCGTGATTGTCGGTGCGCTCGCTCACGAACGGCATCGACGGGTCGGCGATGGCCTCGAGCTTCGAGTGGTACTTCATGAAGCGGTACGCGTCGCCGATGGGCACGTACGGCGCGATGACGTTCACCTGCGTGACGCTCTCGAGCGGCTTGTCGCCCATGAACGCCGCGTCGCGCGGGCCGATGGCGTTGAACCAGGGGCGCTGCGAGAGATCCATCGCGGCGATGAAGCGCATCAACTCCGAGAACAGACCCGTGCCGACGGCGTTGCCGGTGTGAATGACGAACTGCGTACCCTCGATTTCATTCGCCGCGGCCATCAACCCCGCGAGCGCTGAGTCACTGTGACGACGCCAGCGATTGTCGGCGGACAGCGCGTTGTAGACGCCGGGCGCATAGACCATCGCGCGCTCGCGAACGGCCGCGTCTCCGAAGTGCACGAACGAGAACGCGACCTTCGCGTCGGCCGGCACGCTCACCACTTCGCCCGCGGGGTTCGTCTCACACAGCGACGCTTCCGCGGTGCACGAGAAGTACGGGGCGAACGCCTTCGAACATGAGTCCATCTTGAGCTCGCGGCCGAGACACCAATACGACTGCCACAGCGACGAGCTCACCGACGGCGGCTCACCTTCGACGCGCTGAAAGCGCCACGCGCAGGCGGAGAGAAGCAGCGCGAACAGGAGCACCTTCTTCATGGCGCCCCCGGCGCGGTGAATTCGTCGGACAACAAATCGCCGCCCGCGCGCGCGACGGCGAACCGGCATTTGCCGAAGTGGCTCGACGCGGGCGGGCGCCACAGCACCGTCCACTGCTCGCCCGACTGACTCACCTCGAGCGCGCGGCCCTCGTCAGACTGCGGCAGGCCATCGGCATCGAGCGGCACGCGCCACACGCCCGAGTCTTCACATTCCATGCGCACGTGCGCGGGAGGCCGGCAGCGTTCACCCGGCTTCGCGCCCTTCCACGTGAAACGCACCAGGCCGTATTGCTGCACGACCTTCACGGCGCTCCACGTTTCGGGTCTGCACAACGGCGCGTCGCCCGCGGGGATGAACGGCACTTCAGCGCCGGGCCAGAACTCGCGGCGCGGTTGGTACATCGTCTGATTGAGATTCAAGCCACCGGCGAGCCAGTTGAATTCTTCAGCGAAGAGCCGCCCTTCCTGCCCGCCGTACATCGTGTTGCCGCCCTCGTAGGCCTGCGCGAGGTACTCGGGGCCGGTGGTGATGTACGCGACGTAACCATTCGTGAGCCCGAGGAGCGTGATGGGCACGTCGTCTTTGATGCCGCGCGGGTTGAGCGCGTTGCGAATCGCGCGCTGAATCGCGTGGCCTTCTTCGGTCGTCGCTTCGCCGGGCACGCTCGCGAAGACGACGCCGTCGTTCCCGCTCCCGAGACGCACGACCTGAAACGGCAGCACGTCGGGAGCCTCATCGGGATCCATCACGAACTTCGGCGACACGATGAACCGGCCGCGCTGACTCATGCAGCCCGCGGGCGCGCGCGTGTTGCCTTCACGGGCTCCGACCCACGCGGCGATCGGCGGAGCGCGGCCTTCTTCAGAGCCTGCGACTTGCGGGTTCGCGAGGTACGTCGCCGGACAGAGATTGCTCTCCGACGTCGGCGCTCCACGCAGTGACACTTCTTCATACGCGACGGGAATGCCCGCGAGCGCGATGCCGCCCGAATCGATGCGTGCCTGCGCGGCTTCGAACGCGCGCACGGCCGCCTCGGCGACGAGCGACGACACTTTGTACGTGAGCTCAGGCCCCGGATTTTTCCCCGGCTCTTCGCCGGCGGCGACATCACCTTCAGCGCCGGTGGTGCTCGCGGCGACGAAGTCTTCAGACACGCGCCCGCGCAGCTTCGCCTTCGTGAGCCGCGCGGTGAGCCCGTGGATGTCTCCGTGCAGCAGCGACGTGTGGTACCCGAACGAATTGCCGTGCACGGCGAACGCGGTCCACATGCCGGCGGGCTTGAAGCCGGCGCCGGGCGATTCTTCGGTGTCGACGCGCAACACCGTCAGCGTGTGGTCAATCGCCTTCTCTGTTTTTCCATCGGCCTCGAGCGGCTTGAACGCGCCCTCATCGAAGTTGTGCCGCCACGCTTCGATGCTGCGATTCGACGTCGCTCGCGGGTCGACCTGCTCCTGCGCCACCGCGAGCCGCGCGGGTTTCAGGTTCGCGAACGCGTCCTGCGCTCCAGCGACGATGGCGTCGACGAAGAACGTGGTGAGCGCTTCGTCGTACCCGTTCCGCGCGGGGATCAGGTGATTGCAGAAGCGGTCGCCGAAATAGCCGCCGGGCCCGCCGTGCGTGTGCGTCGCCGACATCACCAGCCGCGAGGGGTCGATGCCTTGATCAACCAGCTTCGCGGCGATGCGCCGGTGCATCAGCGAGCTCGCGCCGCCGAGATCCATCTGCACCATCACCAACCGCTGCCCGTGCGCCTCGAGCGCCAGCACGCGCGCCTTCAAGCGCAGCCAGTACCCGGTGCTGACCTTCTCGCCGTCGGTGGAAAAACCGTAGAGCGGCGGCCCCGGCTCCGGCGTGAGGTCGACTTCACGAAAGGCCGCGAGCACACCGGCGTCAGGCAGCGACTGCTGCGCGCGCGGGCTGACGACGACTTTCAGCGAACCCTTGCCGTACGGGAGCGGACACCCGACCAACACCAGACTCAACAACACGCCCCCGACAGCACGCATGCCGCGGAGCGTACCTGTGAGACCGAGCGCGACTGAAGTTTTTACTCAGCCCATCAACGGCTGACGGCTGCTCACGCTCCACTCGCCGAGCTTGAGCTGCTGCGGCGAGACGACCTCGAGCTGCTCGTACGGCACGACTTTGCCCCCGCGTTTGCCCGCGGTTGTGTGCAGCAGCGACTCGAATTCTTCAGTGGGCAGGTGACTCCACAGCGAGAGCCACAGGTCGAACGGGAGCTGCGCCTGTGTGCGTGAAACGTGCACACCGACGAGCGCGAGCGCGAGCTGGCCCGCGAGTTTTCCCGCCTCCGCGACGTTGCTGCGCGGCTTCTCGTTCGGGAAGAACACGAGGCTGCGATTGAAGTTCACCGCATAACCCTGCTGCCAACCGCCGGGGAACCTCGCGGTCGCGGCGCTGGCGAGGTAGCGCACCTGCGGCTGACCCGATTGTTGCGGCACCGGGAGCTCCGAGAGCAGCACGACGGCGCCCCACAGCCGCTGAAAATCCCGGGCGAAGCGAAGGGTGATGTTCTGCGGTCTGCCCTTGAACGTGAGCGTCGCGCGCGACGCGGTGATGTCGACGCCGGTGATGTCGGTGAGCAGCATCGACTTCACGGGCCCGATGGGCGGCGCGAAAATGAGCCTCCGCTGCGTGAGCCAGTAGCGCCCCGAGAAGAGAAACGGCAGCACCGCGAGCGGCAACAGCGCGCACAGCGCGGGCGCGAACGCGAGCGTGTAGAGCCAGAAGTGCCAACTGCGGCCGCCATGCAGAACGACGGTTTCACCGGGCTCGAGCGCAATGGGAGGCGGATTCATGCCCACCCGACCCGTCGACATGCGCGGGTGTGCAAAACAAACTCCGCGGTTCGGAAATCACGCCAGACGGTCAACCGCACGTCGCGCGATGCTTCGCCGCCGAGCGGGAACGATTGCAGCCGAAGACCGGTGCTCTCGAGAATCAGCGGGCGCCTCGAAAGTGGCGCACCACAGGTCGGCGCAAACCTCCGCGCTGGTTTCGCCTTCATTGAAGGCCGCGCGCATCTGCAGTGAGGGGACGCCCAGCTACGGCGGGCACGGCTTTGTGCATGTCATCAACCGCACACCGCTCAACGCCACTCATGCGTCATTCCGTCACCGTCGCGCCGACGCAGTTCTGCGAGCACGCCAGTGATTGATCATCGACGAACTTGAACGCGACCGCGGGCCAGGCATGCGTGCTGCGTTCGACGGCATCGCGCGTCAGCGTCAGCTTCACCTCGCGCGCTCTCTCCTCGCGAAAGGTCAACGTGAAGAAGCTCAGCTTCGCGACGGCCGCATCGAAGGTGAGCCGCGCTTCAGCGGAAGGCGTCGTCGCGCTCACGGAGCCGGCGACGAGCGTGAAGTCGACGCACGAGCCGTCGACGCAGACGCGAACGCCGGTGTCGCCTTCGGCGAAGATGGCGAGGTCGTCGCTGTCGAGCATGAAGTTCACCTGCGAGCGGCATTGATACTGAGGGCAGTTCGCACAGCCCGCGATCAACCCGGCGCACAGAAGAAGCACGAACGACTTCATGGAGCACCGGGCGCGTTGATGACCGCGTTCGTGCACGAAGAGACGCAGGCCTGCTGGTCGCTCGGGGCCAGCGCGGAGGTCGCGAAGAACGGCGCGTCCTCCCACGTGCGGCTGACGAGCACCTGATTCGAGCGCGAGAACTCCAGCTTCACGTCGCGCGTGTCGACGGTGTGCCGGAGCTCCGTGATGAACGTCAGTCGCGACGGGTTCGCGCCGACCGCGACCGACATCGCCTTCTTCGGGTCGAGATCCTCGCTGGGGAAGCTGACGTGCGAATTGACGTCGCCGACCTCGAACGAATGGCACTCAGCGTCGAGGCACAGCTTCACCATCGTCGGAGGGTGCGTGAGCACTCCGTAATCGGGGTCACCCAACGAGATGGAGATGAGCGACGAGCACAAGCAGTCGTCTCCGGGGCCACAGCTCATCGCGACGACGCTCATCACGCCCAGCAGCCATTTCATGTGCGCTGACCTACCCGCCGTCGGGCGAGCTGTCGAAGTCGACGAACGCCGCGCCGCCCTTGATGACGTCCTCGGCCATCTTCTCGAGTTTCTGGTCGTCGGAGACGGGCATCAGCAGCTTCGTGGCGTCTCCCGCGCGCTTCTTGAGCTTCGCGTCGTGCAACGCCACCGCGGTGATGAACAGCCCTGAGGAGATTTCGGGGTCGAACGGGTTCACCGCCATTGCGTCGGTGAACGCCTGCCGCGCGGCCTCCCACTTCTTGCCGTACGTGTAGATGCGGCCGAGGTGCACGTTGGTCGACACCGAACCCGGGTGCATCTTGAGGCTCGCTTCCAGCACCTTCGCGGCCTCGTCGTACTTCTTGAGCTCGAGCAGCGTGAGCGCGTACTTGTTCGACACGCTCTCGTACTTGTCGCCGACCTGTTGATACGCGCGCCCGTACACCTCAGCGGCGGCCACCATGCGGTTGCGCTCGCGGAGCAGCTCGCCGAGGTGCGCGTCACGCCGCGCCTCGAGCTCCGTCACTTCGCGGAAGTCGCCGAACGACACCTCGCGGCCCTTCTTCTGTTTCTGGCTGCCGTCGGTGAGCTGCTTGTGCGTCGCCGAGTCGGGCGGGAGCAACTCCCGGGGGAACGGCTGCTTCTTCAGATACGCCATCCACGACTTCTCGAACTCGGGCCAGCGCTTCTTCATCACCTGCTCGATGGCGGCGCGGTCGCCGGCGCCGCTGGCCATCGCGGTGAGCAGGCGGTCGAGCGCGCGCGGCCCGCCTTCGGTGTCGACCAGCTTGATGGCGAAGAAGACCTCGGCGAACGCGGTGGCCGCGTCTTCAGCGGTCGGCAGCAGCGCCATCGACGGGTGCATCTGCTCGAAGGTGACGAGCTTGTTCTCGCGAATGCGGCGGCCGAGCAACGCGAGCGTCGACGGCGTCATCGCGCCGCCGGGAGGCCCGCGCCAACGCGACTCGAGGTACTTCGCGAAGCCCTCGTGCATCCAGATGGGCACGGTGTTGCGGCTCTTCTTCGAGACCACGAGGTGCACGAACTCGTGGCTCATGGTGTCGAGCCAGTCGTAGCCCTGCAGCACCGCGCGGGGACTCGTGACCATCAGCTTGTTGAACTTGCAGATGGCGATGGTGCCGGTGGTCTTGATGGCTTCTTTCGAGAGCGTCGAGACCTTCGCCAGCTCGCCGGCCGACGCGACGACCTCGACGCGAATCTTGCCCGGAGGCGCGTAGCCGAGATCTTTTTCCAACGCGGTGCGCGCGTTCTCGAGCGCGTCGAGCGCCCAGGGCACGAGCACCTCGTCGCGGCCCTTCGGGTAGTAGATGACGAAGTGTTCGCTCTCGGCCGTGGTCATCGGCCCGACGATGGCGAGCGTGTCTTTCGCCAGCCGCACCCAACTGCCGGGTTTGTCGGAGAGCCCGGCCTTCTCGAGCTGCTCGACCGCTTCGAGGTAGCGGCCTTCTTCGAACGCGATGCGGCCGCGGTAGTAGGCGACGGGTTCGACGCCGGCGGGCGCGATGGCTTCGAGGGCCGCGAGTTCTTTCTTCGCGCCGTCGAGGTCCCAGTCTTCGAGGTACTGGTCGAGGTTCTGGAGGCGCGCCTTCGCTTCGCCTTTCAGCTCCGGCATCGACGGCGGGTCTTGCGCGAACGCCGGCAGCGCGAAGAGCAGCGCAGACAACAAGAGGAAGAGAGACGTGCGACCCTCTCCCGTGAACGGGAGAGGGGAGCTCTTGCGATCCGCGCGCGTCACTTCACGAGCTCCTCGTAATACTTGCGCGTCTGTTCCTTGTAGCGATCCGGCGAGCCCTGCTTCATCAAGTCCATCACGTCTTTGCGGAACTCACGCGGCGCGGCGTTCGGGTCTTCATCGGGAATCTCGACCTTCTCATTCGAATTGCCGTGCCCGCCGGTGCGGCTGCCACCTCCGCGCTGGCCGGGCATCGGCAGACCGCCCTTTCCACCCTTGCCCTGCGACTGCTTCATCGCCTGCTGCAGCCCCTGCAGCGCCTGCATCGCGCCCTGTTGATCACCGAAGCCACGATTCGCGTCACGGCCCTGCAGCTTGTCGGCCGCGCCCGACATCTTGTCGCTCGCCTGCTGCATCTGCTGCTGCGCCTCTTCATCGAAGATCGGCGCGCGTTCACCCAACGCATCCATCCGCTGCATCAGCTCCTGCGACTGCTGCTGGAGCTGCCGCTGCTGTTTCGCGAGCGTGCCCATCTCCTGTTTGTCCTGCTCCGACATCGACTGGCCCGGCTGAGGGAAGAGGTCGCGCAGCTTCTGGGCGATCTCCTTCGCCTGCTTCGCGTCGCGTTCGAGCTTGTCGCTCGCCTGCTTCGACTCGCGCCGCGCCTCGGGAGGGTTCTGGAACAGCTCGTCATTGCGCCGCTGCTGCTGCGCCTGCTCGGCCATCGCCTGCGCCGACTCTTCCATCTGATCAGCGGCCTCCGACGCGAGGTCGAAGTCGTTCGCCTCCAATGACTGCTTCACGTTGTCGTTCGACTGGAGCGCCGTCTTCCGGTTCTCCTCGAAGCGGTACCCCATGCGTTGGCTGTCGAGCTCGCTCCAGCTCTCCTGCAGCGTCTCCAGCTTCTGCTTCAACTCGCGCTTGAGCTGTTCGCCCTGCCTGGCGATGCGGTCCTTCTGCTGCGCCCGCGCCTTGTCGCGCAGCGCGCGCGTCTTGTCGGCGAGCTGTTCCTGCTTCTGCACGGTCTCGTCGAGCTTCTGCGTGAATTCCTGGAACTGCTTCGAGAGCTCGGGGTCGGTCTGTTGATCAGACTCCTCGGCGGCGTTCTCGATGTTCTCGAGGAACTCGTCGAGCTGCATCGAGAGCTCCTGCATCTTCTTGAGCGCCTCGTCGGTCTTGCCCTCCTTCATCAGCTTCTCGACGTCTGACAGCGCGTCGTCCATGCCGAACTCTTCCTGCATCTGCTGCATCGCCTCGTTGTTCACGAAGTCGTCGCGGATGCCCTTGCTGAGTTCCTGCATGCGCTTGCGGAGTTCGTTCATGCGCTGCTTGAGCGCTTCCATCTGCGCCATCAACGCCTGCTTCGTCTCGTCATTCGGAGCGCGCGTGAACTCGTCGATGAGCCGCGAGAGCTCCTGCCGGTCTTTGCGGAGCTGCTGGGCGATCTCCTTCACCGCGTCCATCCGCGCGCGGTCGAGCAACGCTTCGAGATACAGCACGTTCTTCTCACTGTGGCCGATGTCGACAACAAGCGAGCCTGCGAGCTGCTTCGAGAGCTGTTTGCTGTAGGCGCCGTCCTTTGAATCAACGAGGCTCTTTGAGCCGGGCGGATGCGCTTCTCGACCCGTCAGCCGAAGCAGGAAGCGCCGCTGAGAGACAATCTGCTGCACGTCGTGGTTGAGCTCGGATTGAATGTTGTTGAGCGCGTGCACGATCCCCCACGGCGGATCGCGTTGCGATTGAAGCTCATCGACCAGTGCCACCATATCGCCGCCAAGCTGTGTGGCGCGTTCGTCGTTCGGTTTTCCCGCGACGGCGTCGTCGATCAGCATCGGATTCCAGCGATCCGGCGACTCCATGCGGTCGGCGAGATGGTCGACGAGGCGAACCCACAACGCCTCCGCCTTGCGCAGCGCCTCTTCGCGATGCTCGGCGTCGCTGTAGAGCTTGAGCGTCAGCTTCTGCGAAGAGCCGACCTTCGCGCCCTTCACCGCGTCGTTGTCGGTCGCTTCAATCGCGTAGGTGACGAGCTGCCCGGGCTTCAGATTGAGCTGCGAGAGGTCCCACACGTAGCTGCCGCGTGAAGCGCGCCCGTCATCGGGCTTGAGCGCCTGCTTCGCCGGGTTCTGACCTTCCATCGTGTAGACGAGATTGAGCGCGGTGATGCCGTAGTCGTCGGTTGCGTCGTAGTTCAGCGTGACGCGCTGCTTGTCGGGCATCACCTCGAGCCCATCGAGCGGCGCGGTCAGCCGGACCTGCGGAGCCTGATCAGCCTCGGCGGTCAGCGATTGATCAGGCCCTTCGGCGACGAGGTCTTTCCCATCGAGGAACGCGACGTGAAACACGCCGCTCTCTGAAACCACGAACGTGCCGCTGAGCTGCCGCTTGTCGACCGCGAGGGGAATTCGAGTGGCGCCCATCAACAGCGCGGCGCCTTCGACATCGCGGTCGGCGCGGGTGCGGTACGTCACCTCCGTGCCGGTGGGCGCGCTGATGTCGCCGGTGGTCGACGGCAACGTGCGCGCCTCGAGGCCGGTGTGCGGCGGGTACTTGAACGTCAATTCGACGTCGCCGGTGATGGGCACGCGACGCACCGGTTCACCTTCGGCCGCGGGCGACAACACGTTCGCCAGCCCGATGCGCAGCGTCTCGCCCTTCCAACCCGTCAACGCGAGCAGCACGAAGACCACGCCGACCAGCGAGAGCGACGCGCGGGTGATCGGCTTCGGGTCGACGAGTTGATTCACCGACAACTTCGACGCGCGGAGGTCGACCTCGCGAAGAAACGCGCGCGCGAGCTCCGGTGAAAAGTCATCGCGCCGACCGAGCGCCTTCGAGAGTTCGACCGCCGCGAGCAAATCGAGGTTCAGCTCGGGAGCGACCTCCGCCAACGTGCGCGCGGTGCGCTCGACGTCTCCCACCCGGCGACGCGGGAGCACCACACCGACGAACACGAATTGAGCGAACGCGATCAAGACGCCGGCGACGAACGCCGCGAGCCCGACCCGCGGGTGTGATGCACCCAGCCACGCGCTCGCGAACAGCGACACCAGAAACACCACGAAGCCGTACAGCGCGCCTTGCGTCAGCAGCGACCGCGCCTGCGCGGCACGCACGTCGTTCAGCAGACGCAGCGCGAGCCCGGCCGGCGGCGCACGCTGCGGAATCTCTGGTCGGGGAGGAGGCGTCGACGGCTCGTACACAGCGTTACCCACAGTATCAGTGCCTCGAGATGAACCCGCGGAAAGACTCCGCTGTTCCGTCAGGCCCGCTGATTGAGCCCACGTGGTGCGGCAGCCGACTCACGAGAGCCACGCCTGATGGCGGCGCGTGTCGTCTGAATGCCCATGGAACGCGCGCGCATCCCGGAGGCAGAGTTTCGTCATGACCCCGCTCCTGCTCGTGCTCCTCACCGCTGCGCCCACCGTCCCCGTCAAAGCCGAGTTCAGCTACACGCTCGCCCACGGCGTCGCGATGAAGTGCCTCGGCAAGGGCTGCCCCGCGAAGACCGACCTCACGCCGATGAAGCAGACCTGGTTCTTCGTGGTGCCCGCGAACCGCGCTGACGCGGCCTCGATGAACGAGCTCGTGCACCGCATCTTCTACGACTCGAACGTCGCGATGCGCGACCGCGAGCCGAGCGACACCGGCTACATGAAGCTGCTCAGGGTGAAGTCTGAGAAGTTCGACGAGAAGTCGATGCTCGGCGCCAGGAGCCCGGCCGACCTCCCGTGGAAGGCCGCCGCCGACAGCACCGTCTGGGAGCCCTCGTGCTGCTACCTCGTCGACGACGCCGGCAACTGGGACACGCTCAAATGGGGCGAGCTCACGGAGCTCTTCGCGATGCGTCTCATCGACCGCAAGGCGCTCGACGAGCCCACCTTCCTCTCGTTCTGGAAGACCATCGCCAACAACGATTCGGGTCAGCTGATCCTCAACGACAAGGCGAACCGGCAGAAGAACCTCACCGCCGTGCGCGTCGATGCGAGTCGCCGCAAGCCGGGTTCGAAGCCCGTCATTTCGGCCCCCGACGAAGCGAAAAGCCCCAAATAAAAGGGCTTTGCAAAAACCTTCGTGGATGAAGGGAAAGCGCGTTTCGAAAACCGGGCATGACCATCAACAAGGCAGTGCACAAGCTCAACGTCGCGATCCACTCGTACCAGGCCGCTCAGAAAACCGAGAAAAAGGCCGAGAAAACGCTGACTTCCGCGGTTGCTGGCGAAAATAAGTCGCTCGCCGCCATCACCGCCCAGGAAAAAGCCATCGTCGCCGGCTACGGCACGCTGACCGACCCGGCGGCGCAGCAGGCGGCGCTCCAGAAGGAATTCGCGCTCGGCCAGAAGTACGAGCAGACGAAGTCGAAGTTCGACGCGGCCATCAAGAAGGACAAGGCCGTCATCGCCAAAGACAAGAAGGCCGTCACCGCGAAGCACAAGGCGGCGCTCAAGGCGCTCAAGCCGGCCGAGTACCACCTGGGCCTCAAGGAGACGAACAAGGACCGCAAGGCCCTGGGCCTCAAGTCGGTGAAGAAGGTCATCCGCCCGAAGGACACGCGCCAGGAGAAGGCCGCTAACGGCGTGAAGCTCGGCAAGAAGTACCTGGGCCGCTACGAATCTGACCTCCAGCGCCACGGCATCACCTCGCCGTGCCCCACCAGCGAGTCGTGCGCGAACTTCGTCACCTCGATGCTGTACCGGAGCAAGGCCATCAACTTCAAAACCCTCGGCGTGGCGGACCTCAACAACCGTCTGCGCGCGGCCGGTTGGAAGGTGGTACCGAAGTCGCAGGCCAAGCCGGGTGACGTGTGGATCTGCAATGGCGCGCACGGCGAGTCGCACACCGAGCTCGTGGCCGGCAACAAGGGCGGCAAGGTGACGCTGCTGGGTTCGAACAACCACCCGCGCCCGGGTGATCAGCAGATCAACTACGACACGTACTCGGCGAACATCTCGGGCTCGTTCATCCTCTCGCCTCCGTGAATTTGCGCTTGCGCGTGGTGAACTGCGGCTAGTCTTTCGACGCCTTGGCCACCATCACGCGCAATATCGGTCTCTCGCTCGGAGCGGACATCTGCTGGCCCCTCTGCTTCGAGCACATCATGAAGCGCCTCGCGCTTCGCATCTCTCATCAGGGCGACACCATCGACTTCCACGTCGAGCGCGTCACCATCGAGCCGTACTCGCTCGCGCAGCCCGTGAAATACGACGTCGTCATCGACCGGCTCACGCACTGGTACGACGTCACGCGCGAGTGGATCAAAAAAGGCGTGTTGATGAACGACCTGTACGTCTTCAACAACCCGTTCTCGGTGCAGTCGATGGAGAAGCACACCAGCTACTCCGCGATGCTCAAGCTGGGCATGCCCATTCCGGAGACGTGGATGGTGCCGCCCAAGTCGTACGAGGCGCTGCCTGACCTGAAGCCCACGCTCTCGAAATACGCGCAGCTCTTCGACCTCGCGGCCATCGGCAAGAAGATCGGCTACCCGATGTTCATGAAGCCGTACGACGGCGGAGGGTGGAAGGGCGTCACGCGCATCAAGGACGAAGCGGCGCTGAAGAAAGCGTACGACGAGTCAGGCACCATGGTGATGCACCTCCAGAAGGCGGTCGACCCCTTCGACCTCTTCGTGCGCACCATCGGCTTCGGCCCGCAGACGCACTCGGTGCTCTACAACCCCGACGCGCCGCTGCACGACCGCTACACGATGAAGAAGGAAAGCGAGTTCCTGTCCGACGCCGACCGGCAGGTGCTCGAAGACACGACGCTCACCATCAACGCCTTCTTCGGGTGGGACTTCAATTCGTGCGAGTCGTTGCGCAACGCGAACACCAAAATCTGGAACCCCATCGACTTCGCGAACCCGTGCCCTGATTCGCAGGTCACGTCGTTGCACTACCACTTCCCCTGGCTGGTGAAGGCGTACCTGAAGTGGGCGATCTTCACCGCCGCGACCAAGCGCCCGATGCGCAAGGCGTTCGACTGGGCGCCGTTCTACGAGATCGCGAAGAAAGACCTGAGCTACCCGGAGAAGCTCAAGGAATACGGCAAGCTCTCGCGCAAGATTCTGCAGGCCGAGGAGTTCGAAGAGTTCTGCGCGAAGAACTTGAAGCACCTCGATGAAGTCGCGTGGGAGTTCTTCGCGACCAACGACGCGAAGGACGCCGTTCGCCAGAAGGTGACCGCGCTGTTCCCCGCGCATGAAGTCGAGCCGTTCACCGAGCTCTTCTTCCGCCGCATTCAGCAGTGGAGGGCGGACCAGAAGTGAGCGTCTCCAACAAGCAGACAGCGAAGTGGTTCTCGCAGCGCGTGCACCGTGAAGTGAGCATGGCGCGCTGGGGAACGTTCGGGCAGCCGGTGCTGCTCTTCCCCACCGCGGGCGGCGACTTCGAAGAGGTCGAGCGCTTCTGGATGATGCGCGTGCTGGCTCCGCTCATCGATGGCGGGAAGATCAAGTTCTACTCGTGTGACTCGGTGGCCGGCCGCGCGATGGTGGAGCGCGAAGGGTCACCGGGCCATCGCCAGTGGCTGCTCAATCAGTTTCATCAGTACATCCGGCATGAA
>JBEHYH010000069.1:0-17947 GCA_048498275.1 Myxococcota bacterium
GTCATCAGAAACGGAACCGTCGTCACTTCGACTGATCAGTTCAACGCCGACATCCTCTGCGATGGAGGCACCATCAAAGCCATCGGCAAGAACCTCGAAGTGCCCGCGGGCACCGAGGTGGTCGACGCGAGCGGACAGTAAGTGTTCCCCGGCGGCATCGACGCGCACACGCACATGGAGCTGCCGTTCATGGGCACCACGGCGTCAGACGACTTCTTCACCGGCACCGCGGCCGGCGTCGCGGGCGGCACGACGAGCATCATCGACTTCATCATCCCCAATCGAAACCAGTCGCTCCTCGAGGCGCGCGACTTCTGGTTCAACAACGCGAAGAAGGCGGTGTCTGACTACGCGTTCCACATGGCGGTGACGTGGTTCTCCGACCAGGTGCGCAGCGAGATGCAGCACGTGCACAAGCACGACGGCATTCAGTCGTTCAAGATCTTCATGGCGTACCGCGGCGCCATCGGCGTCGACGACGTCGAGCTGGTGCAGGTGCTCGACACCGCGCATTCACTCGGCGCGCTCGTCACCTCGCACTGCGAACACGGTGACGCCGTCGTCGCGCTCCAGAATCGTCTCTTCGAGCGCGGCCAGACCGGCCCCGATGCGCACCCGCGCAGCCGCCCCGCGTACCTCGAAGGTGAAGCGACCAACCGCGTGATTCAGCTCGCGCGCGTGGCGTCTGACGGCCGCAACGGCCATTCGGCGACGCCGGCTGAAGCGCAGCCTGTCTACATCGTGCATCTCACCGCGAAGGAGTCGATGGACGCGGTCTACCGCGCGCGCTCCGAGGGCCAGAAGGTGCTCGTCGAGACGTGCCCGCAATATCTGCTGCTCGATGACTCCGTGTATTCGAAGCCCGATTTCGAGGGCGCGGCGTACGTGATGTCGCCTCCGATTCGCCCGAAGGGTCATCAGGAATATCTGTGGAACGCGCTCGCCACCGGCGCGATTCAGCACGTGGCGACCGACCATTGCCCGTTCACGCAAGAGCAGAAGAAGGCCGGCGAGAAAGACTTCCGCAAGATTCCGAACGGCGCGGCGGGCATCGAGAACCGCATGTCGCTCATGTACACGTACGGCGTCGCCGCGGGCCGCATCTCGCTGCAGCAGTTCGTCGATGTGACGTCGACGCAGGCCGCGAAGATCTTCAACCTGTACCCGCGCAAGGGCTGCATCGCCGTCGGAGCCGACGCTGACCTCGTGGTCTACGACCCGGCCGGTACGTCGAAGATCTCGGCGAAGACGCACAAGCAGCGCGTCGACCGGAACATCTTCGAAGGCTTCGAGCTGAAGGGAAAAGTCTCGAACTCGGTGGTGAACGGCAAGCTGCAGTTCACCAACGGCGACCTCCGCGTCGAACGCGGCGCCGGCCGGTACCTGAAGCGCACCTGATCAGTGCAGCTCGAGCGCGCGCGCGAAATACACCTCGACGAAGCGCGATGAATTGATGCGCAGCCACGGCAAACCATCGGCCTCGCTGCGCACTTTCCATGTCTCTTCCGCGGCCCAGTCGTCGAGCTCGCGCGGGTCGGGAGTCGTCAGCAGCAACCGCCCGCCCGCTTTCACCGCGACGCGCGCCGACGCGAGGAACGCGCGCGGTTCATCGAGCAGGTCCACCACGTTCTCCGCGACAATGGCATCGAGCGACGACGTCGCGAGCGGCAAGACCTCCGCATCCATCACCACGCCGAGCGCAGCATTCGAACGCGTGCGCGCATGGAGCACCGCGCGCAGTGAGAGGTCCGCGACCATCAACTGACGCGTGCGCTTCGCGAGCTGCTCCGAGAGCACGCCCGCTCCGCAACCGAGCTCGAGCAACGCGCCCGCGCGCTTCGGCAACGTCTTCAGCAACCACGTGCGTGGAGACTCGCGGCGCGAGACTTCATCGAGCACATCACTCTCCAGCTCCGGTGGCGAACGGCCTTCGAGTTCATGCACCGTCCAGTCGTCACCAAAACGCTCGCTCGCCTCGATGCCCTGCGCGAACGCATTCACGCACTCCACGGCTTCAGGCTTCGCGGCATCGAACTCGGCCAACGTCGAGAGCACCGCTTCTCGATATCGCCCGCACCAATCATACGGGTCAGGCACCAACACCGGCACACCCGCGAGCAGCGGAAATGGCCCGCATTCAGCGCACCGCACCAACACCTTCGCGAACGACAACGCCCCGCCACATGAGGGGCAACGCAGCAGCTTCTTCATGGGCGGGTTGTGCCATTTCCGAGCGCCGTGTGCTTTGTCTACGAGGAGGATGAAACTTCGACTCCTCGCCGTGCTGTCGCTGTTCGTGCTCGCCGCGTGCCCCAAGAAGGACGAGCGCGACGTGTTCTTCTGGCACATCACCTCGACCAACGTGGAGTTCGGCCAGTGCACCGATGAATCGTGGTTCCGCGACGTGTTCGCAGCGCCCGATGCCGGCACCAACACGTACCTCATCTACGAGGTCGCGAAAGACGGGAAGACCGCGTCGACGCTCGACTGCACGCGCGTGAGCGTCGACTACTGCGAGACGCCCGCCAACCCCGTGGTGTGGAACGTCGAAGGCAATGAACTCACGCGCGGCCTGACCTTCAACAGCACCATCCCCGACGCGGGTTGCAGCATTCAAGAGACCATCACCGACACCGTCACCGACAATGGCAAGACGATGGTGAACGACACCGTCGACGTGATTTCGCTGGTCGAAGACACCGCGGGCTCTGGCGCGTGCACGGAGCTCGACACCGAGGTGAAGGGCCATTCGACCAACGGGTTCGGCCTCGAAGGCTGCGTGGTGACGCTGACCGTTCAGGGCGAAATCAAGTAGCGCGGCGGCGGTGAGTTGAGCGCGATATGAACGCGCGCATGGCGACTGAATCGAAGCGCGTCTTCCTCGCAGCTGGTGGCCGTACTCCCTTTGCCCGAGTCGATGGAGCGCTCGCGAAGCTCGACGTCATCGGTGCGTCGGCGCATGTGCTGAAGAATCTGGCGGCGCGGGTGAAGGGCTCGCTCGACGGCGTCATCTGGGGCTCGGTCGCGCAGCACGTGACGGTGAGCAACCTCGCGCGTGAGGCGGTGCTCGATGCGGGCCTCTCCTGGGACATCCCCGCGCACTCGGTGGTGATGGCGTGCTCGACGAGCATGGTCGCGTCGTTTGATGCAGCCGGGTTCATCGCGCGTGGCCGCGGCAAGCTGTTCGCTGCCGGTGGTGTGGAGTTGATGAGCCGCGTGCAGGTCGGTCTCACGCAAGGGCTCTCCGACACCATTCGCCGCGTCAGTCAGGCGAAGACCCTGCAAGCGCGCCTCAAGACGCTGCGCAAACTGCGCGGCAAAGACATCCGCCTCGACGTACCGCGCATCGCCAATCGCGTGACCGGCATGAGCATGGGCGAGCATCAGGAAGAGACGAACAAGGTCTGGAAGATCTCGCGTGAAGCGCAGGACAACTGGGCCTTCGAGAGCCACAAGCGCGCCATCGCCGGGCAGGAACGCGGCTTCTTCAAACCCGAGATCATCGAGACCGAGGGCAGCGCGGTCGACGCGTTCCCGCGCAAGGACACGTCGGTCGAGAAGCTCGCGAAGTTGAAACCGTCGTTCGACACCAGGGCCGGCACGCTGACCGCGGGTAATTCATCGCCGCTGACCGACGGTGCCGCGGGCATCTTCGTGGCGAGTGAAGAAGGTCTGAAGCAGTTGCCGGCCGGCACTCCTGCGGTGGAGTTGGTCGACTACGAAGCGTGCGCGGTCGATTCGCGCGAGTACGGCCTGCTGATGGCGCCGTCGTTCGGCATGCCGCGCCTGCTGGAGCGCAACGGGCTCAAGTACGAAGACGTCGCGCTGTACGAGATTCACGAAGCGTTCGCCTCACAGGTGCTGGTGCACATGGCCGCGTGGGAGAACACCGAGTACCTCGCGAAGTTCGGAGTCGACCGGAAGAAGTTCGGCCGTTTCCCCGTCGAGCGCGCGAATCCCAATGGCGGCAGCGTGGCGCTCGGGCACCCGTTCGCGGCGACCGGCGCGCGCATTCTGAATCAGGCGGTGCGTGAGTTGGCCGAGATGAAGGCCGGGAGTTACGCCATCGTGAGCATCTGCGCCGATGGCGGTCTCGGCACCGTCGCGCTGCTCCGCAAGCCGAAGTGATCGACAGCGGCAACACGTGAGTGCGATGAGCACCGTGTGCGAACGCGGTGCTCATTTCGTTTGTGCTCTCGACTTCGCACAAGCGCCGGCCGAACTGATTTTCTATACATGGCCCTGTGTGTGCTCGTGCCTTCTCGAGCGCTCACTGGGTTCGGCGTGCTTCGCAGCTTGAATCAGTTCGCTCGAAACCAAAGCGCACGCGCGAATCGCGCACTCACTTCACGATGTTCACGAGCTGATTCACGTTGAGCGGCAGCTTCGTTCCGCCCGATTCGACGCTCGCCTGAAACGCGACCTGTGCCTGCCCGCCCTGCGCGATCTTCACCGCCGCACCCGCCGCAGAAATGAAGTTCACCGTCAGGGGGATCGACATCGTCTTCTGACCCTTGCCCGCCAGCGCGCCCATGTTGCCGGTGCTGATGGTGCCGATCTTCGCGCCAGCGAGCGTCAGGTCACCCGACACCGCGAGCGGCAGCGCGTACGAATTCTTGTTCGTGATGTTGAGCGGGAACTCCAGCGTCGCTCCGCTGATGTTGATGTTCCCCACCTTCGGATTGCCGAATGAAATCGCCGGCAACTTCGGCACCTCGAACGTGCCCGTCTTCGACAGCGGGAAGCTGATCACCCCGATCGGCGTCTGCACGCCGAGCGAACCCGACGCGCCCCACTTCGCGTTGTCCTTGTTCATGAACGTCGAGACGACCTGCGCGAGATCCTGAAACTTGATCCCCGCGGGGAAGTGGAGGTCGCTGCTCCCCTGGGCGTTGATCTGCAGACCCTGCCGCGGCTTGCCGCTGACGATCTGTTTGTCTTCGACGGTCAGGTTGTAGTCGATGCTCGCCAGCGAAATGCCGATGGGGTTCGGGTTGTCCAACTTCCACACCGTGTCGAGCGTCAGGCCCTGAAACGATGCGTTCTCGATTGCGAGATTTTTGAAATTGAACGACGGCTGCGAGAACCCCGACGCGCTCAGAAACTGATTCAGGTACGCGCAGCCGGGCAACAGACAGAAAACGAAAGCGGCGGCGAGGAGTCGTTTCATGGCAGTCATGAGATTGCCGTTGTCGACGCCGCGCCGCCGCTGAAATTCGTGAGTGTCGCGCGTTACGGCAGGAAGTCAGCCACCGAGAGGTAGCGCTCACCCGTGTCGTAGCTGACGGTGAGAATGCGGCTGCCCTTGAGAATCTCCGGGAGCTTCTGCTTCACCGCCTGCAACGACGCGCCCGACGACGCGCCGATGAAGAGGCCTTCTTCCTTCGCCGCGCGACGCGCCATCTCGAACGCGTCGGGGTGCTCGACCTGAATCACGCCATCGAGCAACTCGACCTTGAGATTCTTGGGGATGAAGCCGGCGCCGATGCCCTGAATCGGGTGCGGCGACGGCGCGCCACCTGAAATGACCGGCGACTTCGCGGGCTCCACGGCAAACACCTTCAGCTTCGGCCACTTCGGCTTGAGCACCTCGGCGAGCGCGGTGATGTGACCGCCGGTGCCCACGCCGGTGATGATGACGTCGATGCCTTCGGGGAAGTCGTTCAGCACTTCCTGCGCGGTCGTGCGGCGATGCACTTCGATGTTCGCTTCATTCTCGAACTGCTGCGGAATCCACGCGCCGGGCGTCGCGGCCTGGAGCTCCTGCGCGCGCGCGATGGCGCCCTTCATGCCCTTCTCACGCGGCGTCAGCTCCAACTTCGCGCCGTACGCCGCCATCACGCGGCGGCGCTCGAGCGACATCGACTCAGGCATCACCAGAATGACCTCGTACCCCTTCACCGCCGCGACCAGCGCGAGCCCGATGCCGGTGTTGCCGCTCGTGGGCTCGATGATGATGCCGCCCTTCTTGAGCAGGCCTTTCTTCTCAGCGTCTTCAATCATCGCGAGCGCGATGCGGTCCTTGATGGACGCGCCCGGGTTCGCGCGCTCGAGCTTCACCCAGACTTCGTGGGTGTCGCCGAAGAGCCGGTTCAGACGGAGGTGCGGAGTGTTGCCGATGGTCTCGAGGATCGAATTGACGCGTGACATGGTTCATCCGTTTTAACGGATACGCATCTACACTGCCAGCCCTTCACGTTTGATCAGGCGCCCGGAGGCGCTCAGAACGTCACCCATGCCCCGCCGGGGCCACCGTCCACACACATCACTCCGCTGGCCTTGAGGCTTGAGTCTCGCCCCGAGGTCGCCACCACGTTGCCATCGGCGTCGAGCCACTGCGCGACAGAGCCTTCGCAGAACATGTTGTAGCTGTGCTCGATGAAGGTCGCGCACGGGTCTCCCGCGGCGGTGAACACGCTCGTGCGCAGGCCGTTTCCGCCGTCGTACTCACCGTCGTAGATGCACACGATGCCGGTCGTCGTCTTGCCTGCGTCGGCACCACATGACGCCTTCAGCGCAACAAGACACGAGGCAGGTGGAACGCCGGCGTCTTCGACACCTGAATCCACTCCTGCGTCACCGCTCACCGAAGGCACGCAACCCGACATCGCCACCATCACCGACAGCCACAGCATTCGCATGCGGGTGAACCTATGCGCGCTCAGATCACAGGGTCAAAGTCGGCGAACGTCTCGGTGCCTGAATGGCGGCTGCGCACTTCAGACTTTCGCGTCACCACCGAGTTCGGCGGCACCGACTGCGTGAGAAACGCGTTGCCCGCGACGATGGAGTCATGCCCGACGACGGTGTTGCCTCCGAGAATCGTCGCGCCGGCGTAGATGACGACGCCGTTCTCAATCGTCGGGTGGCGCTTCTTGTCGGCGAGTGATTTTTCAACGGTGAGCGCTCCGAGCGTGACGCCCTGGTACAGCTTCACGCCGTCGCCGATGCGCGTGGTCTCGCCGATGACGATGCCGGTGCCGTGGTCGATGCAGAACTTCCGGCCGATGGTCGCCCCGGGGTGAATGTCGATGCCCGTCTTCTCGTGCGCGTACTCGGTGAGCAGTCGCGGCAGCAGCGGCAGGCCCAGCGAGAACAACAGATGCGCCACGCGGTACGTCGCGATCGCGAAGAAGCCCGGGTACGTGAGAATCACCTCGTCGTAGCTGCGTGCCGCCGGGTCACCTTCGAGAATCGCGCGCGCGTCGGCTTCGAGCGTCTCGTGCACGGTGGAGAGCCCTTCCAGAAACCGCTCCACGATGTTCTCGGGCACGTCGGGGTTGATGCTGCCGATGGCGCGTGTGAGCGCGCTCAACGTCTGCGCGAGCTGCATCACTTCATCGTCGACCGCCGCGGCGCTGCTCACCGCGGTGTTCGCGAAGTGCGGGTAGAGCAACCCCAACACCTGCTGCGCGAAGTGGAGCGCCAACGGGCGCAACTGCGCGGGCAGATGGTGCGCCGTACGCGCGGCGAGCAGACGGGCCTTGAGGACTTCCGGCACAAGCGACATGCGCAGCCCCTTCGCGCGCCCACGCGGCGCTGTCAAAAGGTCCCGTCGGCCAAAGTCTCAGAGCACGTATTCGCCGTTGGTCGGCGTGATGGTCGCGGGGAGTTCCTTCTCGCCGAGCATCTCCAGCAGGTTGATCTCGATGTTGCGTGAGATCTGATCGAGCGCGAGGCCGGTCGGCAGCGGGTCGAACGGGTTCAGCAACACGCGCCCGATGGTGTGAATGGTGAGGAACACGTAGCCGACGAGCCAGCCGAACAAGATGCTCCACGCGCCGATGGCGTTGCCGAGCACCGCGGTGATGCTGACGATGAAGATGAAGACGAACGAGTACGTGTAATAGCTGTACGTGGTGGGGAAGACGGTGCCTTTGATGCGCTCCGCTTTGCCCATTTCGTTGGTGAGGTTGCTCAACGCGCGCTCGAGCTCGAGCAGTTGATACCCGTCGATGCGCTTCTCTGAATACGCGGCCTGCACCTCGCGGCCCTGCAGCATGAGAATCGCGTTGTGCTTGTTGCGTGCGGTCGCAATCGAATCGCGCTCGGCGTCGATCACGAACGTCTTCCACACACCCGTATCAGCGCTGCGGAGCGCGTCTTTGAGCGCGTAGATGAACGCGAGTTGCCGGCGCACGAGGCGTTGAGAAACAGCTCCGTCTCCGAAGAACGTGATGCAGTTGCGCGCCCACGTGCGCGACTCATTCACCAGCCCGCCCCAGATGATGCGCCCTTCCCACCAACGCCCGTACGCCTGGTTGTTGTTGAAGCCGATGAAGAACGCGAGCGCGCTGCCGAGCAACCCGGGGATCAACGCGGGAAATTCGAAGTGCGGTTTGAGCAGGTGGAGATTGCAGAAATACGCGGCGACGCAGGTAGCGATGACCGACGCAGCCTCACGCCAGGTGCCGGTGACGATGCGGTTGAGCCGGACGCGTGGCGTGACGAGCATCCCGCCCGTCTAGCATCAGGCTCACTTCATGCCGTGCTTCAAGCCCGCCCCCGCTCGCCTCAGTAGGCGACGAAGGCCACGAACAGCGCGACGAAGACCGCGATGATCAACACCACCACGCCAACTCCGGCCAGTTCCTGGGGAACACTTTTGAACGCCATGACGCACCTCCGCGAAAAAGGGCGCTGACAAATGCGTAACGCTGGTGCGCTCAGTGCGCCGTGGGCTCTTCGGGGAGCGGCTGCGGCTCCGCCTTCTTTCGATTGGTCACCCTGTCGACCAACACGAAGAGCAACGGCGTGAAGAACATCGTCAGCACCGTCGAGAGCGCCATGCCGCCGAACACCGCGGTCCCCAGAGAACGACGCGCTGCCGCACCTGCTCCCGAGGAAAGCGTCAGCGGCAACACACCGAGCAGGAACGCGATCGACGTCATCAGAATCGGGCGCAAACGCAGCTCGCACGCCTTCGCCGCCGCGGCGACCGCGCTTTGCCCTTCTTCACGCAGACGCCGCGCGAGCTCGACGATGAGAATCGCGTTCTTGCTCGAGAGCCCCACGAGCATCACCATGCCCACCTGGCAGAACACGTCATTCGCGAACCCGCGGAAGCTCTGCAGACTCAGCGCGCCGAGCAACGCGAGCGGCACCGACAGCACGACGACGAACGGCAACGTGAAGCTCTCGTATTGCGCGGCGAGCACGAGGAACACGAAGAGCAGCCCGAGCAGGAAGATTTGATACGTCTGCCCGCCTGATTCGAGCTCTTCGGCCGACAAGCCCGACCACTCGAAATCGAACCCCGCGGGCATCGACGCGCGCGCCACGCGCTCCATCGCTTCGAGCGCCTGACCAGAGCTCGCGCCCGGCGCGATCGAGCCGCTGACCTCGACGGAGCGGAAGAGATTGAAGTGGTTGATGACCTGCGCCGACGTCGACGGCGTCAACGTGAGCAGGTTGTCGAGCGGCACCATCGAGCCTGAAGACGAACGCACGTAGAGCGCGCCGATGTCGTCGGGGCTGTCGCGGTGCTGCTGATCAGACTGCACGTACACGCGGTACGAGCGATTCGAGAAGTCGAAGTCGTTCACGTACGCCGAACCGAGCGCGGTCTGGAGCGTGCCGAAGATCTGATCCACTCCGATGCCGAGCGCGCGCGCCTTCTCGCGATTGAGCTCGACGCGGAGCTGCGGATCGTCAGCGGTGAAGCTGCTGAACACGCCGGCGATCGACGGCTCCGATGCGGCGCGCTGATTGATGGCGTTCACCGCGTCACCGAGCTGCGGCAACGTCGCCTGCAGCGAGCGATCTTCGAGCTGCATCGAGAAACCGCCGACGCTGCCGACGCCTTCGACCGACGGCGGAGGGAACGCCATCACCATCGCGTCCGAGATCTCCGAGAGCGGCCCGGAGATGCGGCCCAACACCGCGCCGACGGAGTGATCCGGCCCCTTGCGCAGCGACCAGTCCTTCATGTTCACGAACAAGATGCCGCGGTTCGGGCCACTGCCGCCGAACGAGAAACCACCGACGCCGAACGCGCCGTTGATCTCCGGTTGATCACGCAGAATCTTGTCGGCCTGCTTGAGCACCTTCTCCGTGCGCTGCAGTGACGCGCCGTCAGGCCCGTTCACCAGCACGATGAACCAGCCCTGATCCTCTTCGGGAATGAAGCCGGTCGGCACGCGCACCAGCAGTTGCCACGTCCCCGCAAGCAAGATGCCGAACGCGAGCAGCCCGACGAACGGCCGCTTCAACACGCCGCCCAGCACCCGGCCGTAGCCGCGCTGCAGACCATCGAGCGCGCGATCGACCGCCTTGAAGCCCGCCCACTTCTCGCCGCTCACGTGCTTCAGCAACAACGCCGAGAGCGCCGGCGTGAGCGAGATGGAAACGAACGTGGAGATCGCCACCGAGAACGCAATCGTGAGCGCGAACTGCTGGTAGATGATGCCGGTGCTCCCGGGGAAGAAGCTCACGGGCACGAACACCGCGACGAGCACGAGCGAGATGGCGATGACCGGCGCGAACACTTCGGCCATGCCCGAGATCGCCGCCTGCAACGGCGTCAGCTTGTGATTCTCCTCGAGGTGACGCGAGATGTTCTCGATGACCACGATGGCGTCGTCGACCACCAGACCGGTCGCGAGCGTGAGCCCGAACAACGTCAGCGTGTTGATCGAGAAGCCCATCAACTTCACGAAGATGAACGTGCCGATGAGCGACACGGGGATTGTCACCGCCGGGATCAGCGTGGCGCGCCAGCCCTGCAGGAAGATGAGGATGACGAGTACGACGAGCACCATCGCCTCCATCAGCGTCTTGAGCACCTCGTCGATCGACTGCTCGACCGCGCTCGTGGTGTCGAACGCCACCTGGTAGTGCAACCCTTTCGGGAAATTCTTCGAGAGCCGCTCGAGCTCCGCCTTCACGCGCCGCGCGACATCGAGACCATTCGCGCTCGGCAACTGCGTCACCCCGAGGCCCGCCGTCTCGCGCCCGTTGTAGAGCAGCAATTGCGCTTCATCTTCACTGCCCAACACCACGCGCGCGACGTCCTTCAGACGCACCAGCGCGCCCGGCGACGGGCCGCTCTTCAGAATCACGTTTTCGAATTCGGTCGCGTCCGCGAGACGGCCCTTCGCGACCACGTTCACCTGCAGCACCTGCCCTTCAGGCACCGGCGGTCGACCGACCTGGCCCGCGGCGACCTGCACGTTCTGCTCACGCAGCGCCGCCACCACGTCCAACGGAGTCAGTTGCCGCGCCGCCAACTTCGTCGGGTCGAGCCACACGCGCATCGAGAAGCGGCGGGAGCCGAAGTTCTCCACGTTGCCGACGCCCTTGATGCGCTTGATGGCGTCGCGCATGTAGATCTCCGCGTAGTTCGACATGAACTGCGTGTCGTACTGGCCGCTGTCGTCGACGAGCGCGATGGCCATCACGAAGCTGCCCGCGGTCTTGGTGATGCTGATGCCGGTCTGACGCACCTCCGCCGGCAACAACGCCGACGCGGTCTGCACGCGGTTCTGCACGTCGACCGCCGCGACGTCGACGTTTCGAGTCGGGTCGAACACGACGGTGATGTTCGACACGCCGTCGGAGCCGCTCGATGAGGTGATGTACTTCATGCCTTCGACGCCGTTGATCTGCTGCTCCAGCGGAGTCGTCACCGCGGTCTCGACGACCTCCGCCGACGCGCCCGTGTACACCGACGTCACGTTCACCTGCGGCAACGCGAGGCTCGGGTACTGCGACACCGGCAACGTGGGGATCGCGAGCGCCCCCACCAACACGATGAGCAACGACAACACGCTCGAGAACACCGGGCGCGTGATGAAGAACCGCGTCATCAGTTCGCACCGAGGAGCTGCACGACCGAGCCGTCATGCAGATGTTGAACGCCGGTCACCACCACGCGCTGGCCGACATCGAGCCCGCCGACGATGACGTACTCACGGCCCTGCAACGCTCCGAGCGTCACCGGCACACGCGTCACTGCCTTCGCGGCGCCTTCGCCACCCACGACATACGCGAACGCCTGACCGGCCTGCCGTTGAATGGCCGCCGCGGGAATCGTGAGCCCCGGGCTCGCATTCCACACCACGCGCCCGCGGATCAGTTGATCAGCCCGCAGGCCTTCCGACGACGCGAACGCGGCTTTGATCAGCACCAACTGAGAGGCCGGATCCGCGCGCGGCGACACGAACACCACCGGGCTCTCCGCGAGTGTCTTGCCGTCTGAATCGACGAGGCGCACCAGGCTCTGCGGTGTGAGCGCCTTCGCTTTTTCCACCGGCACCCAGACCTCGGCTTCCAACCCCGAGTCGGCGGTGAGCGAGGTCAACAGCGTGCCCGGCTGCACGAAGTCACCGACCTTCACGGGGAAGTTGCCGACCACGCCTTCGAACGGCGCGATGATCGAGAAGAACCCCACGCGCGCGCGCTGCGAAGCGATGAGCGCGTCGGTCGCACGCAAGGTCGCCTCCGTGGTGTCTGCGTTCGCGCGCGCGGCGTCGGCGTCTTGCTGACTGACGATGCCGTCGCCGCGCAGGTTCGTCGCGCGCTCGAGGCGCTCGCGCGCCAGCTTCGCCGACACCACCTGCGATTCACGCGTGGCGACGAGGTTCTGCAACGACGCCTGCTCAGCGCTCGCGTCGATGCTCAGCAACACCGCACCGGCCTTCACGACGCTGCCGGGCGCGACGTTGATGGTGCGCACGTAGCCTTGAACCTGCGGGTACAGGTTCACCGACTTCCGCGAGATGAGCGACGCGAGGTAGTCGCTGGTGTCTTCCACCGGGTGCGATTCGAGCGTCAGCGCCTGCACCTGAACCGGCGGCTCCGCGGGCGGCGCGTCTTCGCCCTTTTTGGAACACGCCGTCAGCACCAGCGCACAAATGAGAATCGACCGCATCATGGGTTGCACTCCGAGAGAACGAAGAGAGCGACCACGCGCGCACGGAGCACGTCGTAGTCACGAAGAGCGAGCTGCAACCGCTGCGCGCGCAACGACGACGCGGCGGTGACCAGCTCCAGAGAAGTTCCGGCGCCCGCGTCCCACGCCTTCTTCGTCAGCGTGTCGGTGAGCTCCGCCTGCTTGAGCGCTTCTTGCGCCTGCTCGCGCGTGGCGGTGGCGACCTCGATGGCGCGGCGGGCACGGTCGACCTCGACACGCGCGCGACGTACCGTGTCTTCAACGCGCGCTTCGGCCTGCTTCTCCTGTGCCCTGGTGTCGTGCAGCGCGCCGTAGCGCATGCCGCCGTCCCAGATGGGCACGGTCAACACGGCCTGCACGTTCCAGATGGGGAGCGCCGTGCCCTGAATGATGAACGCCTGCGCGTTCATTCTCACCGCGAGCGTGGGAGCGAACTGCGCGGCGACATCCACCACTCCGCGATGCGCGACGTTCACCGCCTGCTTCGACGCCCGAACATCGGGCCGCGCGTCGAGATCGGCGACCGCGCGGCAGCGCTCGGGAACATGGGCCGCGAGCCCATCGAGCGAGAATGAAGGCGAGACGCCGACCGGCTCATCGACACCGAGCGCGATGCCCAACGCTTCACGCGCCTGACGAACCGCCTCTTCCGCCGTCACCGCCGCCGCCTTCGCGAGCGCGAGGTCTTGCCGGAGCCGCGCCACATCGAGCGAGGTCGTGGCGCCGGCCTTCTCCGATTTCTCCGCGAGCGTGAGCCGCGACTGCGCGTCATTCACACCCGATGCGTTCAGCTCCGCGGTCTTCTCGGCGGCGACCACGTTCAGCAGCGCCTGCGCGAGATTCACGAGCAACAGGCGCTGCGCGTCGGCGTTGGTCAGCTTCGCGACGTCTTCCGCCTGATGCGCCATGAACACCGCGTTCCACCCGCGCACGTCGATGACCGAGAGCTGCGCGATGAGCCCGAGCGTCTGGTACGGCGCCGAGCCGTAGAGCGCGGCCGTCGCTTCATCGGTGCCCGCCGGAGGCTTCAACACCGAGAACGACGCGAGCGCAGAACCGTTCACCTGCGGCAACAACGCACCGAGCGCGGTGCGACGACGCCCACCCGCGCGCACCACGTCCTGTGCCGCGATGCGCGCGTCGGTCGAGTGTTGCGAGAAGAGCGCGACCGCTTCGTCCCATGACTCCAGTTGGCGCGCCGGCGCCTCGGCGAACGCCGGTAACGAGAACACCACCAGCAGCCCGACACGACGTGCGAAGGGAAGACTCACGAAGACACCAGAATGAAGAAGCGGAACGACGCCGACGAACGACGCGACGGATTCATGACAACGCTGCGCGCGAAGCTCTCTAGCTCCGTTCGGTGTTCGGGAAAGCGGCTCATGCAAAAAATCGGGGCGAAAGGCGCCCTGTGTAACCGGCGCTCCACGCGTTGGCCGCATGATGTTCGCTGGCGCGCGCTGATTTCAGCGGCACTGCTTACTTTGCGAGCACATCCACCGCGGTGAGCCCGTGCTCCATCAGCGCCATGAACGCGGCGTTCGCCTTCTTCGCTGACCCGCCGCGCTCGAGCACCCGGAGCGCCTCTTCTCGTGCGGTGCGCACCGTCAGCACGATCAGCCCTGCCATCAAACGCGCGGTGCCGTCGGGTTTTGCACCACCGAGCTCGACGGCGAGCCCCTCCGCCGCTTCGTCGAGCAGCTCACGCATGCGCGCGGTGAGCGCCGGGCTGTCGATGACCGTCTTCCACCAGTCGAGCGTCTGACTCTCGATGCGCGAGAACGGGAGCTTGCGTTCAGACAACGCGTTCACCACGGCGCGCAGCGCGTCGACCGGCGACTGCCCTCTGGGCCGCTCGCGAATCGCGTCACGAAACGGCTGCAACCGCAGGTCGTCTTCGCGGTCGAGCATCAGGTCTTCCTTGCGCGCGAAGTAGTTGAAGACCGTCATCTTCGAGACCTCGGAAGCCGCCGCGATCTCGTCGAGCGTCACCGCGTCGAACCCCTTCGCGATGAACAGCTTCGTCGCGACGTTCGAAATCCGCTGTCTGGTTTCACGCTTCTTGCTCTCGCGCAGCTCGCCCATGCGCCGGCCTCTTACACAATCTCGCGCATGAAGAATTGTTTACCCAATACAAACATCATGGACAAAACATGTACTCGACACAATATTCAGGTCCCATGAACGCATCAGGAAAGACAGCCCTCGTCTCTGGAGCCAGCTTCGCCGGGCTCTCCACCGCGTATTGGCTGAAGCAGCTCGGCCATGAGGTGACGGTGGTCGAGGTGGCGAAGGCGCTGCGCACCGGCGGCACCGCGGTGAACATCCGCGGGAACACCATCGACATCGTCAAACGCATGGGCATCTTCGAGCAGATCCGCGCGCGGCGGCTGAGCCTCGCCCGGTGGGACTTGAAGGACGCGAACGACGTCACGCAGCGCGAGATGGTGATCCGCGCTCCCGGTGAACCGCCGCCGGAAGACGACTTCGAGATCGAACGCGATGTGCTGCTCGAGCTGCTCTTCGGGCTCGTGAAGAACGACGTGACCTTCGTGTTCGGCGAGAGCGTGACCGCGTTGCGTGAAGTGAACGATGGCGTCGAGGTGATGTTCGAGAAGCGCTCACCCGAGACGTTCGACCTCGTGTTCGGCTGCGACGGCGTGCACTCCATCGTGCGCAAGCTCGTCTTCGGAGAAGAGGCGCAGTTCACGCGCTTCCTCGAGCAGTATTTCTCCATCACCATCGTCGACAAGCTGCTCGTCGAACGCGACACCGCGCAGCTGTTCAACGTGCCGGGCAAGGCGGTGATGTTGAACGCGTACAAGAACAACACCGACGTCATCTTCGGCTTCGTGAGCGAGCAGGAGCTCGCCTACGACCGGCGCGATGAAGCGCAGCAACGGCGGATCATCTCCGAGCAGTTCGCGAACGCGGGCTGGCGGTGCGCGGAGCTGCTGAAGGAGGTCGCGGGCTCCACGAGCTTCTATTTCGACAAGCTCTGCCAGATTCGAATGCCGTCATGGAGCAAGGGCCGCGTCGCGCTGGTGGGTGACTCGGCGTACTGCCCGTCGCCGGCGGCGGGCATGGGCGGCTCGCTCGCGATCGATGGCGCCGCGGCGCTCGCCGACGCGATGCGGAAGTTCCCCGAAGACTTCGCGCGCGCGTGCCGTGAATACGACGAGTCGCTGCGCCCGTTCATCGAGCAGGTGCAGGCCGAGGCCGTGCGCACCGGGCTGGAGACGCTGGTGCCGCGCACGGAAGAGGCGATTCGCGCGCGCAACGAGCGGACGGACGGCGGGTTCTGAATGCCTCCCGTCGCATGAGAAAATTCACTTTCTCATGCGACCTCAGTCCGCGGCCTGTGTCTGGGGGGAGCAACTCCACTCCAACCGGTCGACACATGAAGCGTTCCGCCCTCGTTCTCTCCGTCGCTCCTCTTTATTCCGCGTGCGGCCCTGCCCCGGAGGAGACGGTGTTCTTGAGCGGCGTGCCATCGAGCAACGCGCGCGCGTTCTCGGCGATGAGCGCGCCCGCACCGATCGGCCGCCCGCCCGCCGCGTGCGGGCTGAGGAGCAGATTCGGCGCGGTCCACAACGGTGACGACTCCGGCAACGGCTCCGTCGCGAACACATCGAGCGCCGCGCCGGCGATGGTTCCGCTCCTCAACGCGGTGTCGAGCGCCACCTCATCGAGCGCCGACCCACGCCCGACGTTCACCACCACCGCGCGCTTGGGCAACATCGCGAACACGTCGGCGTTCAGCACACGGCGCGTCTCCTTCGTGTCGGGCAGCAGCGCGATGAGCACCGCGGTCTCCGGCAGCACGCTCTTCACTTCGCTCGCGGCGATGACCGGGAAACCGTCGCGCTCGCCGGCCTTCGTCGCGACGCCCGTCACCTGCGCGCCGAGCGCCGTCAGCACCGGCGCCAGCTTTCTTGCGATCGATCCAAACCCCCAGAGCAACACACGGGCGTCGATGAGCGTTCGCACCGCGGCAAAGTCATGAAGCACCCGCCGGCCTCCCAACTCAGCCGCCCAGCGCTGCTGCTGCCTGGCGACCACCATCTCGGGCACGCGCCGCAACACCGCCAGCGTCAACGCCAGCGCGTGCTCGGTCACCGTCTCGTCGTGCAAACCGCGACCGGTCGTCAGCAACACCTGCTTCGCGAACTCGGCCTGAAACAACGGCTCGGCGCCCGCGGCGAGCGTCTGCACCCAGTTCAACTTCGGCATGGTCTGCGCGGCTTCACGCAGCAGGGCCGGAGGGTTCCCCCACACGACCAGCGCTTCAGCGCCGCGCAACGCCTCGGGGATCGGCTTCGACGGGTCGTAGCGCGCGACGCGAACGTCACTCGGCATCTCGACGTCGAGCGCGACACTCTCAGGCACCAGAATAACGAACGACATGGAGCCGTCTGTGTACGTCATACGACCCGATTTCTCGCGTTCTCATTGAGTAGCGCTGCCCCGTATGGGAAGTCGCTCGCCTCTTTCCCCAACCAGGAGCTGCACCCGTGACCAAACCCGCTTCTCTCGTCGCAGTGATGGCCCTCGCGCTCGCTTCAGCCGCGCAGGCCGGCCCGACCGTGTACGCGCAGGGCAATTACTTCATCAACAAGGGCAACCTGTCGGCGGTGAACTACCGCGTCGGCACGTTCCTGCCGCTCGGCGCGAAGGTCGAGATCCTCAAGCTCTCCACCGACTCGGTGAAGTGCAAGGTGCTCGAAGGCGGTGCGGAGTTCGAGTTCGAATCGCACAAGTCGCTCGGCAAGACCGCGGCTGACCTCTTCAAGAACTTCTTCAGCGAAACCGACCCGATGGTGAAGTTCGCGACCTTCCCGAAGGAATACCAGGGCCCCATCAAGGCCGGCGAGATCGCCACCGGCATGACCCGCGAGATGGTGCTGATGGCGATGGGCCCGCCGCCTCCGCACAAGACGGTCTCGCTCGAGGCCTCGAAGTGGATTTATTGGCAGTCGAAGATGGCGCAGGTCGAAGTGAACTTCGACGCCGACGGCAAGGTCGAATCGTTCGGCCCTCCCGGCAAGGCGGAAA
>JBEHYH010000070.1:0-17904 GCA_048498275.1 Myxococcota bacterium
CGGCTTCTTCGACTGGATGATGCGCGGCGATTTCTCGGAGCAGGTGAAGCAGGTGCTGTGCGCGTTCGCGTTCGACCGCGGGCTCGAGACGCGCTGAGCCCGGCGGTCAGGGAGTCACGGCGTCTCGAGCCGCCGGCTCTCCCGGCTCGACGGCCCAGGCCTCCCAGGCGGCGATTCGCGCTCTGAGCAGCACCAGGAGCGCCTTGAGCCGCTGCTCGCCCTCTGCGGTCAGCGCCGACGATGCGGCGTGGGCCGCGGGCGACACGAACGCCGGGAGCTCGACCTGGAGCGGCTGGAGCGGCTCGAGCAGCTCGGGCGGCGCGCGCCGTGAGCTCGGCACCGGCACGCGCACTTCGACCGGCTGCATGATGCGCACCGGCTCGACGACAGGGCACGTGGTCGCGCACCCGGTGAGCAGCACCACGAGGGGAATGATTTTCACGGCGCGAAGGCCTCCAGCAGCCACGTGTTGAGCGATTCAGGCCCCGACCCACCATCGACCCGCAGCGCGGCCGCCCTCCCCTCCTGAAGCGCTCGGAGCGCGCGCACGTTCGCCGCCGACGCGGCCGCCTTCGCAGCCGCCTCGAGCGCGTCGACCTTCGCGTTCTGCTTCTCGATGGTGCTCTGCAGGCGGTCGCGATTCGTTACGACCTCGCCCAGCTGCACCTTCAGCGCGGCCACGGCCTCGCGCTGCGCGACGTTCTCGGCCTTGCGCTGCTCCACCTCGCCGCGGAGCGCCGCGATTCGAATCTCTTCGACGGCCGCGAAGATGCCGACTCCGACGACGGCGGCCGCAACCAGCCAGAAGCGGGGGTCTGCCCAGGGCATCATGGCAGGTACTGCACGGTCAACAGACCGAGCCCGAGCGACGAGTAACCGCGGAGCTCCGCCCTGAAGACCCCGAAGAACTTCCGCGGCGGGTTGACGGTGACGTAGAGCCCGCGCAACGTCGTGCGCGACAGCGGTACGCGGAAGGTGACGTTGGTCATCGCGCTCATGCCGGCCACGCGACGGGTGGGAACGGGAGCCGCTGCCAGTCTTCGAGCTCGACGTGCGGTTGGTCTCCGTTCGGGAACTTCGCGCCGCGAAACCGCCCGCCCCACCTGAAGCCGTGGCGCTCCGCGAACTCGCCGAAGGCGTGAAACTCGTCGCGCACCTGCTGCGGGAGGTGCTCCCACGCCACCCAACGCGCGCCGGTGCCGCCGTTCTGCTTCGGCACGAAGGGCAGAAACGAGACCGGCCACACGTCGACCGCGCCACCGCGCCCGTGCGGCGTCTGACGCAGCGAGGTGGCGTTGCTCTGCCCGCTCGCGGCTTTCCCGGCCTGCACGGCTTCGTCGGTGCGAAGGCCGCCGTCGGGAGCGACGAGCACATCATGCGTGCCCGTCGTCGCCCAGGTGTCGAGCAACGACTTCAGCCGCGGGTGAATGCCCGTGGCGCGTTCACGGTGAAGGACGAGCGTCATTGAACACCTCCGGAGGGAACGGTGGGCGCCCGCGCTGTGCGAACGATTCGCCGACGCGTGAGCCGCTGTAGATGCCGGCCGAGACGTTCATCGCGACGCAGTAGTTCGCGAACTGCTCGGGGGGGAAACCCATGCGCCAGAACACCAGCGTCACCAGCGCCATCATGATGAGCGCGAGGTGCAGCTTCGTGGAGTACCAGCCGCTGCGATGCACCAGCATGCGCGCGGCTTCGTGAAGCAGCGTTTCGGTCGCCTTCTGCCCGGGGAGCTTCGGGGTCATCGCCGCCTCTTGTCTTCGAGCGCGACGATGCGCGTGCGGAGCTCGACGATGGTCTGCTCGAGTTGCCCGATGCGGCTCCCGTGGTTGGTGCTGATGCCCTCGACGCGCGCCTTCACTTCGGCGACCGCGCCGGTCTGCATCGACGACTTCTCGACGAGGCTGCGCATGTCGAGCTCCAGCGCCGAGAGCTTCGAGAGCACCGTGTCGAGTTTCGAGTCGCGCTGATGCTCGTCCTTCTCTTCACGCCGCACGAATCGGTCCCACAGGTACTTGCCGACGAAGGCGGCTCCACCGCCGCCACCGATCGCTGCTGCGAGTTCCGCGACGTCAGCCATGGAGTGGAGCAGGCCCGAGACTTTTCACGCGATGCAACGGCGGTACGAGCTCAGCTTTCGGAGGGCTGTTCGGCCGCAGGCGCGCGCGTGATCGTGCCCGTCTCGAGATCGATGGTGTCACCATCGGCGAGCGCATACGTCTTGCGAAGAGACGCGGTGGTCTCGTTGTGCGCATCGGCGTGCTTCTGGCGTTGTTCGCGCAGGTCGTTGGCGTGTTTCACCGCGGCCTCGTGCTGCAACTGCAGTCGAACCGCGCGCTCCGACGAGAGCGCGATGCGCATGCGGTCATGTTCAGAAACTCGGGTCGCAGGGAGTTTCACGTTCTTGTCGGGCATCGGCGTTCGTTACCTCGTGGGGAAGCGGACTCCGGCGAAGTTGATCGCGGAGTACCAGGTGGCGGGAGTCGCGGAGCCGGTCCAACACTTCACCTGGCCGTTGGTGCCGACCTCGCAGTGAAGCGGGCCATCGGCGGCGACGAGCAGGAAGCGCTGAACGGTCAGTGGCACGTTGCCAGCCGCGTAGGTGAAGAAGATCTGACCGTTGCCTGGTGACGACGCAGCACCGAGTTGCCCCTCGGTCCAGACGTACCCGAGCGCATCGCGTCGATACCGCAGCGTGGTCGCGGCGGTGAAGGTGACGCCGTTGACCACGGTTGTGCTCGCTGCATTCACCACGTTGGTCCACGTCGACGCCTCCCACGGGTTCGTGATGGTCGTCGTCGCGCTGCCAAGCTGCATCTGCGTGGTGCCGGAGCGCATCACGTAGAAGTCGCTGGTCGCGTCGGCCACCAGCGTGCCGCTGTTGTCGCTTCGAATGCCGGCCTTGTTGACGCCCTGTGATTGGAACGTGATCCACGACTGTGCGCTCGCGCCGACGAGGTTGTTGAGTACGAGGCCCGCAGCCGCGGTGCTCATCGTCGCGTTGGTCGCGGAGAACGTGAGCTTCGTGAAGGACTTGGTCGTGGAGAGACGCTCGTTGGCGCCACTGCCAGACGACACCTGAAAGAGCTTCGCGGACGCGTGCGTGCTGCCATCCGCGACGGTCGAACCGACATCGACCGCGATGTCGCCTGAACTCGCGCCCACGCCAGAACGCATGCCAAGCGTGATGGCGGTGTTGCCGGAGAACCCCAGGATTCCTGCGGTCAGCAAATTGTCTTTTGTGAACGCATGGATCTCTGACGCGCCGCCGTCGATCTGCACGCTGAGGAGGCGCGTGGTGGCATCGAGTGTCGCGTACGAGTACGGCGAGCGAACGGCCACCACGCGAGACGACCCGGCGGCAACGTTCAGCGACGAAGTAAGCACCAGCGTGTTCGCGCCGGCCCCGACCGAAGGCGTGACAACGCCACCGAATGAACCCGTCAGGTTCACCGACAGCGTGGAGCTCATCGTCACCGCAGCGTTGAACGTCTTGGCGCCATTGAACGACTGCGTGTTTGGCGTCATCGCTCCAGGTAGAGAGCCCTGCGCCTCGGTCAGCGACAGCACACCCGAGCTCAGCGACAACCCATTCGTCGTGTCGACCGAGTCGATCAGCCGGCGCACGTACGGTGACCCGTTGATGGTAAGGCTCATGGTACTCAGCGTGGTGATGCTGCCAGTAGGCGAAGACACATCGTTCGTCGCCACACCGCTCGAGCTGATGACCGTTGCGCCAGCTATGTAAGCGACATCGGCGTCGAGCGTTCCAATCGACGCGCTGCTGATGTCGCCGTTGAAGGCGATCTTCCCAGCATCCTCATCGAGCCTGATGCCGAGGTTCAACGTACCGAGCAGGGTCTCGGTGTTGCCACCCACCGTGTACCGGCGAAGGCCCGGTTTCGTCTCCAGGTCAGCCAGCGTCCCGCCGCTGAAGTCGCCCAACTCGAGCGGCGCGCCGCTGACCTCAACCGACCCCTCCTCCCCGGGATTTACGGTGTGAGTCCATGCGCCTTTGAGCGTCACGAGGTCCTGAAAAGTCTTCGGGCCGTTGGGAAGTTCCTGCGCGCCAGGTGCGATGGCGCCGCGGGAGGTGGCTGTAGCATTGCCGAGCGGGGACGAGGTGACGTTCACGGCAGACAGGGTGCCGGAGCGTTTTCACACGGTGCAACTCAGCACTGGTTGCATTCCTGACCACTTGCTTCCGACACACGGGCATGACCGCTTGCGTTCCACGGTTGTTCAGAACCAAGTTCCGCTCCATGAAAATTGCCGTTTGGGTCGTGGCAGCCATGACGTTGTGCGCGTGCGGCCGGCACGGGAGCCAAGACGCCGGAGCGGTCGACAGTGGCGTCCGCGATGACGCTGGAACGTCTGATGGGGGTTGTGCGTGCATTGGCGTGTGCTGTCACGAATGCTCGCCGGTGATCGACGGCACCTTGTGCGACGACAGACTGCAATGCACCACGACGTCGAGCTGCACGGCAGGCTCGTGCATCGCGACTTCGCAAACGTGCACCGTCGCCGAACCTCAATGTCAGGCACGTGCCTGCGACGAACTGACTGGGTGCGGCGCCACAATGACGATCCGCGAGGGGTTCCCTTGTGATGACGGCGACGCGGGCACCATTGACGACCATTGCGACAACGGGGCATGCGTTGGTACGCCGGTTGTCTTTCCTGGGATGTGCGACTCCGGACGCTTCACGGTGACGGCAAACACCGCGCTCGATTCCACGACTGGGTTGACTTGGGGACGAGACCAATCGCTGACTCGGTTGAACTGGAACGATGCCGACGGCTACTGCAGCGGTGATGGGTGGAGGCTGCCCACGATTGACGAGTTGCTCACCATCCACAACGGCACAGCGGACATGCCGCACGCTTCGGCGTGCGCGTTTCCAGCGACCTCCGCCTCGTTCTTCTGGTCATCGACCGCTTCGGAGATCGCGGGTTCCTTCAAGATGCTCGACTTCGGCGGTTGCTGTTCGGCAACGTCCGACGCTCCTGATCAGTTGCACTGGGTTCGCTGCGTAAAGTGACTCAACAGCGAATCGTCCCATCGAGCGCTTTCGTGCCGAATGAGAAGACCGAACTCGACGCGGCAGAACACTGAACGCCGAAGTGCCAGAACGTCGGGCTGTAGTTCCCGCTGAACGTGTGTGACACCAGCTGCGTGGCTGGAGTGCCCGCCGACGCGGTGATGGTCGCGCTTCCCTGATGAAAGGACGTCGTGGCGGTCTGCGCGACGACTCCAGCACGCACCGTTTCACCGCTTGATGTTGCCACAGCCGCGTTGATCGCCATCGTGACCTCCGCAGGGGGGCCGTGAAGCTGGCCCGACTCAATCGACTGACCGGAGACAAACTGAACAGAAAGCCCGTCGCTTCCGGCGTCGGTGTAGTGGAGAACACCGATCACATCGTCGGCGACTGCGGGGTAGTAGTTCGTGTTCGTCAAACCAGTCGAGCTCCGAAGCTGCTTCGACAAGCGATTGAAGTAATTGAAGACGAAGCGGCTCTTCGCGGAGTCGACGAACTGAACACCCGACTGCGTAACGGTACGAATCGTCCCGACATACAGCCCAAGCTTGGCGCCGAGCGTCCCAAGAACTCCGTCGTTGACGAGAAACGAACCAGAACGAGACAACGTGAAGCCGCGCGAACTGATACCCGACCATGGCTCAAGGTGGAGCTTCGGCGCCGCAGCATCATAGAGAAACACATCGTAGTTTGTATCGGTGACAAGACCTGTGCGGTCGATGCTGATCCCTGATGAGGGGAGCGTCACGACGAAAAACGTTCCCGCTGCGCTCAGCGGCACAGGCATCGACGCTGACGTATGCGGCACGAGGTAGAGTGTGTTCCCAATCTGGTCTTGAACGGTGCCGTTGGCCCAAGTGTTCGTGAGTTCAAGCCTACACCCCGGAATGGAGCCAGAAAGCGCCCGGATCGCCTCAAGGAGCTGACTTCCATATCCGGCGTCCGCGTCGTCTTGGCCACGCTCACGGAGTGAAATGCCCACGGCTTCGATCGTCTGAGCGATCTCTTCTTGCACGGCGTTCGCCCAATGACGATCGATGCGCGTCGGAAGACGCGGCACCGAAGGGTTGCCCTCACTGAACTTCCCACCGACTGAATCCAGCGTGTCAATTCTGTGCATGGGTGCCCTTTTGCGACGTCGTCGCGTTCACTGGGAGCGACTGAAGGTTCTGCTCTGGCATGGAACTTCGTTCTCCCGGTCGCTGGCTGAATGCCGCGAGCGAGCACAAGAAAGCCTCAAGGCTTTCACACGATGCAATTCACAGGACCACGGTGACGAACATCGCGAAATGGAGCTGAAGTGTGGCGCGCAGGATGTTCGTCAGGTCGTCTATCGAGAGACCCAGAGGGTTCACGTTGCGCACGCGGAAGTCGATGGTGCACATGAACTCGTCACTCACCAGCAGGCCATCGACGCCGGGGAAGCCGCCTTCGCTGTCGACGCAGCCAGCGTGCGGCAGCATGGGAAACAGGCCTTCGTCGTCGACGAAGAACGAGTCTTTGAAGAACCTCCTCGCCTCCACCAGCTCCCAGCCGCAGGTAGCGACCAGCGCCTGATACGCGGCGAGATTCTGTTTACCGCGGCGAACGACCTTCGCGGCCAGCACCGCGCGCCGCTGCTCCACCGTCGAAGGGAGGACGGGCACGAGCTCGTCGGGCAGACCCCACGACGTTTCCCATTCAGGCAGCAGCTCGGTGGCGGTGAACGGGTTCACCTCCGCGAGGAGATCATCGATGCGCGAATCGACACGCGCGAACTCCTTCGCCATACCACGCAGCAGACGCCACAAGAGCGAGCCCTGCCCGGCCGCGTCTGGCGTCTCTATCGAATCGAACAATTTGCCCGGCGGCAGCAGCGCTCTCATTACGCGCGCCCAGGCGTTGAAGTCGCGCGCCATCACATGGCTCCGATCGCGATGGCGTCGACGTCGAGAATCGGCAACTGTTCCGCAGTCGGAGTCACCGGGAATGTGGGAAATACCAGGTAGAAATCGACGACACCTTCAGCGCTTCCGACCGCGGTGGCGATTTGGGAAACCGGAATCACCTCGCCGGGCACGGCGCGACGGAAACGCTCCTGCAGGCGCGTCTTGACAGCGGCCGTCGTGGCCTCGGTGAACGGCTTCACTCGGATCGAGAACGAAACGACGAGCGGCACCGGGGCAGAGACCATCACGTGTGCTGCCAGCGGTGCCTCTTCGTCGAGATGCGCCTGCATCGCGGCGACTTCACCGACATCGGGAATGGGTGAAACGTCACCATCGCGCGCAAAGCGAACCGTGACAGTGCCGGGGCCGAGTTCCCAGCCCACCGGCCAGGCACGGGTGACGCCGGTGACTTCCTTGCTCCACGCGATGAAGTCGGCCTTGTTGCCGCCTTGCGGAGGGGACGCGAGGAACTCGCGGAAACGTGTGCGGAAGTCTTCGGTGCCTTCTTGATCATTGCCGTCCTCCAGCGTCGCGACCACAGACGCGGTGGATTGGACGTGAGAGACCGGGATCTGCAGCGTCAACAATGTGCCAATGGGCAGGCTGCCGGCAGCACCAGCTGTCAGAGCTAGTACCTCGCCGTCCGCCGTTGCGCTCGTGTCGATGTTGATGTGGACGTCAGCCAGCAACTCGTACTGAGCGCCATCACTTCTGGTGAGAATTGAGTGCGCAGGAACAGTGGCGGTGGCGTCTGCAGTGAACGTCACTTCGCCGCGCGCGAAGGTCGGCGGGTTCTTCGACATGCCGTACAGCGAGGCCCACTGCGAGAGGTAGTCCTCATCAGACGTGCTGACCACCACCTGCCGGCTCGCCCACGCGATGGCGCCGTAGAGCATGTGCGCGGTGCCCGCGACGACGATGGCGAGAATGCGCAGCATGCTCCGCCGCAGCACGCTGCCGTTGGTCTGCAGTTCAGTTTCGAGATCACCGACGACGCGAGAAACAATCGTCGCCAGCGTGGGTCGTGCGAAGGCCATTATCGTTTCTCCTGTGCTTCCCAGGTGCGCTGCCAGCGGTAGCGCACAGGGTCATTCTTGTTGGGGCGATAGACGGCCAGCGACACCCACCAACCGTCGTTGCCGGTGAAACCTGCGTCAGTTTCCACGCGCGTGGCGACGAGCTCGTCGATGAGCCACTGCGTGGCTTCGCGCGCGTATTCCTTCGCGAGCGTCGGCAGGTTCGGTTCACGCTTGGCGCGCGCGAAGCGCCACAGCCGGCTGCCGATGAAGTCGCCTTCGTCGAGCAAGCCATCGCCCCACCAGCCGCGCCGCTGCGTCGGCTCTTCGGTCGTGTCGTCGTAGCGATCGTTGAAGAGCGACAGGTAGATCGCGGTCTCGAGGCCCGCGTCGGTGCCGAGGTCGTTGTTGATCAGCTGCACTTCACCGCGCAAAAACTCGTCGACCACCAACCGCACGTCGCCGACCGGAGGCAGCCCCGAATCTTGCCCCGGAGCGACCGGCGCCGGTGACTCCGAAGGCGGCGGCGCATCGGGTGATTCACCGAACGGCTTCGTGTCGAGCGTGAGGAATTCCGGCAGTGCGCCCGCGGGCGAGGTGACGAGGCCTGACGCGTCGGCGGCGATGTCGTCTTGCGTCGGCCGCACCACGAACACGCCGTCGGCGATCTTGAAGACGGTCGCGGGCGTCGCGCCGGTCCAGCCGGTGATGGTGCCGCCAGAGGCGCTCCACAGTGAGCCATCGGTGTTCGTGAGCAACCACGCGGCGAACTGATTGGTGTTGTCGGGCTTGTACGCGGCGAGCACGAAGTAGCGCTCGCGATGGCCCTCACCGGAGTCGATGAGGATGATCGTGCCGGCGGCGCGATCGGCGTCGGTGGGCTGCACCTCGTAGAAGCCCGTGCGCTCGACGACAGGAGGGGCGGTGCGCACAGAACCCGTGAAGGCGTTCCACGCGGAGACGGTGCAGGTGACGCCACTGGCGTGCGTGCCAGTGGCTGCGTCGTAGATGTTGAATGAAAGTGCGTCGCTCATGCTGGGGACTCCGGGCCGTCTGTAGGCGAGCCGTTGTTGCCGTTGCCGTGCACGTGCGTCGTGAGGGAAATGGCGCCGGCCGTGCCAACACCCGTCGCAGAGACATCGCCGCCGGCAGTGATGCTGCCCGACACCTCGAGGCTCCCGACCACCTTCACCTTCGCGTCGGTCGTGGGCTTCAGCTCGATGTTGCCGTCGGGGAAGAGCGTCACGCGGCTGCCTGACTTGCTGTAGATGCACACCGTGCCCGCCGCGAGGCCCGTCGGCCGGTAGCGGCGATCATCGACGCCCACCACGTACCCGTTGTCGCGCTTGCCTCCGACGAACAGCACGACGCATTCCGCGTCTGCATCGGGCACCGACGTGAACCCGTAGCCCTGAAAGTGCTCGAGCTCGTCGCGCACTTCGTCGTCGAACTGCGCCTGCACCTGCTGCACCTTCGTCGAGTCGTCGACGCGCTTCACCTCGCCGCGCGCGACGAGATTCATCAACCGTACGAAGATCGGTCTCATCTGCCGCGCGAGATCGTCGAGCGTGAGAAAGCCCCTCATTTTTTCACCTCGGGCACGGGGGCTGCCTTCACCCCGTTCTTGAGCAGCAACCAGTGCTTGTCGCCCTTCTTGATGATGGGTTCCGGAGTGAATGCGCCCGGCTCCTTGAGCTCGAACTCCGTGTAGCTGCCGCCGCCATCGAGCACGAAGGTGACCTGCGAAATCAGGTACCAGCCGTCGGCGCGCAGCTTCGGGGCCTTCACGTGCACCAGCGCATTCAACGGCCACAGCGTGCCGTCACCTTGCGTCCATCCGCGCACGCGAACACCCGAAAGCTGATTCGCGCGCGTCGCGCGAACCGTCGCTTCCCACTGCACGCGGTCTTCCGCCGCCTGCTTCGACATGCCGCCCTCGGAGCGCACGACCAACAAGCGTTCAGCGCGCACCCCCTTGTCGTACGCACTCGCGCGTACCCAGGTGACGGGGCCGTGCACGTCGTTGTTCCCCTTCATCTGCCCCAGCACCCGGTACTCACCGAAGCGGCCGGCGATCGAATACTTCGCGCTCCCGCCTTCGAGGTTTTCACCCTGCACGATGGCGGTTCCGCATTTCTCCGTGCCGGCGCGCGTGAGCACGATGCCGCCGTCCGCGTCCGACATCGCCATCACGCCGCACGCACGGCACAGCGACTCGAGGACCGAGCTGACGGTGTCTCCGGGGTCGACGCTGAAGCGCTTCAACTTCTTGAGCGAAAGGCCCTTCTGCAAGACCACGGTGACGCCGAACGGGCCACACAGCGCGCGCGCGATCTCCAGCGGCTGCATGTCGATGAACGTGTATTTCTGAACGCGCGGCGAAGACTCGAGCACGTCGGCGACGCCGTCTTTCCCATCGACGGTGGCAACGCCGGTCAGTGGGAGCGTGCAGGTCTCCACGAAACCGCTCATCACCTGCGTGTCGCCGAAGCGAACGTGGCACTTGTCTCCTTCGATGATCGGCCACGCTTCGTTCTGCTCCGCCCACTTGTCGGAGAAACCGAAGCTGAACGTGCCGCTCATCGACTCGAGGTTGCGCGTGACGCGCAGCGATTCCCAGCCGCGAAACTCACGGGAATTCACCAGCAAGATGAACTCAGACACTCAGCACCTCGAGCGCGCGGCCGGCGGGGACGAACGCCGGGAAGCGGAGGTGATTGCGGCTGATGATCTCTTCCTCGCGTTCGACGTCGCCGTAGAGACGATGCGCCAGCACCAACGATGGAACTCCGACCGCCGGGGTGTGCATCTGAAGTCGCGGCAAGCGTGAGTCGACACCAGGCACCGCGTTCGCGACCGCGATGCGGAGATCGACGAGAGACGCGTAGGTGTCATCGACACTCGCTTCGGCATGACGATCGATCGCATCGACGACCGATGCGCGCGCGATGAGCGCATCGTCGTAGCTGTCGAACTGCTGCGTGATCACCAGCGAGGCGGCCGACGAAAGCACCTGCCGCTGCATGAGCAACACCACCGCCATGAAGTTCGCTTGTTGTTCATCGGTCGCGTCGTCAGGCAGCGGAGCCGCGACCTTTTCGTAGAGCGACAAAATCGCCGCCACGCGGTTGATGGTCTGGGTGCCGGCGAGCGCGTCTTCAGACCTGGAGAACGCTACGCTCAGCAGCGCGGGAAAGTACGCGGCAGGAGCGCCCGTGAAGCTACTCACCAACACCGACGGCGAGAGGAGCTCACGCCGAAATGGCGAAAGCAGCTCCGCGGGTATCGGCAACGCAGACAGCCCGCGACTGAGTTTGCCGATCGAATCATTCACCAGCGATTGCGTGGCTCCGAAGGCCGTCGTGGCCGTGTCGGTCAACCCGACCGCCGTCATCACGAACGCGTTCGCCGCCGAGAGCGACAACGCCGACGCCGCGCTCTTCACCACAGACAGCGCATCGACGGTCGCGGTTGGCGCAACGGGCGCCGAGTTCTCCACGAACTCGATGGAGATGGTGGCTTTGCCGAGCGCGCTCGACTCCTCGCGCTTACGGAAAGTCTTCACCGAGACGGTGCGCACGCCGAACGCCGGGTGCACCAGCTGACCGCTGCCCGGCTGCTCCAGCGCCTTGAGCAGCGTCGAGACCGCGGAGCGATACTCGTCACCGACGACGACCGCTTCGACCGGGAACGACTGCCCGGTCTTCCCGAGGTCTTCGAGGTACGGAGCTTTCTCCGAGAAGCGAACAGTGTGTTCGCCCAGCTCCCGACCGCCCGATTGCTCGGCGCTGGTGACGTGAAACTGAACGCCGCGGAACGATGCGGTCTGAAGTTCGTCTCGCCAATTCGCCATTACCAGGCCCCCCACATCGAGACGCCGACGGAGGTGTCGACGGCCATCGGCCCCATCGCGTCGGACGCGACCCGCGTGCCGGGCGGCGCGTTGTTGAAGTCGACGGTGACGCGCGCGTTGCTCGAGCCACCCTGCGCTGCCTCGTTGAGGTAGCCGGGCTTGAACTGGTCGACGAAACCGTCGACCGCACCGAACGCGCCACCGGTGAGGGCGTTCGCGAGGTCGCTGCCGAGCAGCTCCTTGACCCCCTGGACGGCGTAGAAAACGGTCTCTCCGAAGTTCTGGAAGAGATCCGTGATGTCGCCCCAGTTGTCGTAGATCGTCTTTCCCAGGTAAGCCAACGAAGCGGCCGCCGCGATGAACGGGAGCAGCGGCACAATTGCCTCGCCCGCTACGATCATGAACTCGGCGAGACCTTCGGCAGCAGCCGTCGCGAACGTGCTCGCCCCCTCGACGCCTGCAACAAACAGATTTGCGAGTGTTGAACCGAACGAGGCGAGCGACGGCCCCAGAGATACCAGGCCGGTGATGAGCACTTCGCCGACGGTGAACGCGAGAGACGCCAGCGTCGCAACCAGGGAACCGGCCGCGCTGATCAACGGCCACGCAGCGATCGCAGCGGCGCCGAACAACACCTTCATCGGTCCGATCTTGTCCACGAGGAAGGCGACCCCGCTCGCGACGGTGCTGAGAAAACCCGTCAGATCTTCGAAGCCGCCATCATCGAGCCACTTTCCGATCGCCTGCGCCGCACTCTCAGCCCAGGCCGAAATCTGGGGGCCGTGGTTCACGATGAAGTCGGTGATCTTGTCGGCGACCCTCGAGAACACGGGGAAGAACGCGGAGGCGAGCCGATTGCGGAGCCCATCGGTGGCGGCCGACGTTTGAATCCACGCCTGCGAGAGCATGTACGACGCGGACACAGCCTCGTGTTGAGGCCCGATGAGATCGGTGTACTGATTTTTCAGAACATCGATGGTCCCAGCGTCACGAAGCGCGAACTGAGCCATCTGTTTGTTGCTCTCACCGAAGAACTTCGCCGAAAGCACCGCCTGTCGCGTCGGGTCGTTGGAGTACGTCCTGATCGCCTCCGACATCAGACCGAAAGCGGCGGTCGTCGATTTCGCCGCGAGAATCTGCCTCTTGAAGACCGCGAGATTGGGAGTGCTGTTGAGAAAATCCATCAGCGGTCCGGCGCCGCTCTCCTGCGCTTCGCCGAGATTTTGAGTGAGCGTGTCCATCGCGGAGGCGAACGATTCAGCGGAGACGCCCGACTTCTCCGCGGCGAAACGCAGCGCGCCGAATTCTTCGACGCTCATGCCCGTGCGGCGGCTCAACTGGCCGAGCGAATCGAGCGACGTGCGAGCGCCGTCAACGACCCCCAGAAAGAAGCCGCCGAAATTGGCGAAGCGCTGGCCAACCGTCCACACCGCGGCGCCGAGTTCTTTGAACGCTTGCCCGGCCGCGATCGTTTTCGACGCGATGACATCGAGCTTCAACGCTTTGCCGAGCGAACCGAAGTCGTCCTTCAGCACCGAGGCGGCGAGTTTGAAGTCGTCGACGGCGAGCATTTTCGAGAACGCTGCACGGGTGGCCTGAATTCTCGAGGCCGCTGCCGTCACCACGCCGGAAACTTTGTCCGTCGTGCGCAGCACAAAGTTGATGGGAATCGTCGTGCTCACGTCGAAGGATAAAGCCCGGGTGCTTTCACACGGTGCAAGTCATCAACTCCGCGCGCCGCGAGCTCAAACGCCGCCGGGGCGATGAGCTCGCGAACGGATCGCTACTGCTTGTTGCGTTGCTGCTGCAGCCAGTGCGCTTCCTTCAGCCACAGCGCCACGCGCGACAACGGCATGCCGAGAATCTCCGCCTCCGAGAAATGAAAGGTGGCGGCGACGACGGTCAGGGCGTGTTGCCAGTCGTCGAGCCGCCCTCGATGAAACTGAGCGCCAGCATGGCCAACCCCCACACGTCATGCGGGTGCATCACGTCGACGAAGGCGATGTCGCCCATCGTCGATGCCATGCGTACGCCGAGCAGTGCGAGCGCGTGCACGTCGGTGCGCACGAGCCGGAGGTGACCCTCTTCGGAGATGATGTACGAGAGATCCTGCAGCGCGCGGCCGGTCGCCTCGAGGCGGAGCTCGGAGATGAGCGCCGTCTTCGCGTTGAACTGCACCGGCTCCGCGAGCTTGAAGATCACCGCGTCGTCGCTCTCTCTGACGATGCGCTCGACGCCTTCCTCCACCTCACCCGGAGGCTCGGCGAGCATCTTGCGAACGATGCGATGGAGTTCCATCACGTCGCGCGCGTGCATCTGCGTCATCGTCTGCGCCAGGTAGTCGGCGCCGACGCCCGCCATGCGGAGACCCGCGCGGGCGAGCGCGCCCACGCTGATCTCCTCGATGATGCGGCCTTCGTCCTGCCCCATCGCCACCTGCAGACCGCGGAGCGCCTGGCCCCGCGGCTTGAGCATCAGTTCGGCGACCGGGTCGTCTTTCTTCGAGAGCTTCACCGGCCGGCGAAGCGCGAAGGTCACGGGTTCAGCCAAGGGAGACGATCTCCACGCACGAGTCGCCGTTGAACTCGACGGGGAACTCGCCGGTATCGGCGGTCGCCTCGCCTTCACCGACGAACGTCGCGTTGGTGAGCGTCACCAGCTTGCCGTTCTGGAGGCCGAACACGAGCGTCGCGCCCTTGATCGCCTTGATCGACGCCTGGTCGATGTCGCCGCCGTCGCTGAGCGTGCCCGCGACTTTCGGCACCTGGTACGTCACCGAGTAGCCCAGCGGCACCGGCGAGGAGCCCATCTGGGCCTCCCGCTTCTCGCCGCCGACGTTGTACGTGACGCTGCCTTTCACCTTGAGGGTGATGCCGTCGATCTGCATCCACTTCACACCGAAGAGAGCCATGGTTGCGTTTCCTTTTTCTTCTCAGAGGATGAACTGAAGATTCGCCGCACCGTGGATGAGGATGTTGATCAGGTCGGGGGGCAACAGCCAGTCGAGGCGGTTGGGGTTGCTCGGGTTGCGCTCGCACACGATGTCGCGAATGAACTGCTGCTTCGTTCCCACGTCGAAGATGACGGGCGACTGCGTCGAGAGTGAGTCGAACCACGCGATGGCTTCGGCCTTGCCGATGGCCGGCGTGATGATCGCTTCGCCCGCGGGGTAATCGCCGTCGTTGCCCAGCTTGTGGCGCGGGTACTTCGAGGCGATGCGCGAACGGAACGCGGTGCGCGCGTACATCAGCGAGAGCATCGTGGTGAGGTCGAGGTACGAGGTGTCGTCAACACCGAGCGCGTTCTTGCGGTAGGTGGTGATCAGCCGCTCGAAGCACACCACGCCGCTCGGGTCGACGTAGGTGGTCGAGATGCCAACGAAGAGCAGCTGGTTGCGCACGTTCTCGGTGAAGCGCGCGCCCGGCTGGCCAGGCTTCACGTACGGCAGCTGCAGCGTCTGGAACGGACGCGCCGGATCGATCTCGCCGTAGTACGCCGCGATGCTGGCCGCGTGAGCCGCGAGCTCGTCGGGAGGCGTCGGTGAAGCGTCGGTCGGCAGGATGGTCTGGTGCGGCGAGTTGCGCAGGTTGTCGGGGTCGCTGAAGTACTCGAGGTCCGCGTTCTTCGCGGTGAAGGCGTGCGACTGACGCTGAATCGTCGGGCCGAAGCGCTTCGCGAGTTCATTTTCGATGGCGGTCATCGAAGCGTCATCGTTCAAACCGTGCGCCCAGATGTGGTGCCACTCATCACCGATGGCCACGAGCGTGCCGGACTCGTCGTCGCCCAGGTCGGGCGCGCCGCTACCGCTCTGGAAGGCGGTCAGCGTCGCACCAAGGCCGGCAGGGAGCGCCTCCGAATCTGCGTAGTAGTTCAGGCGCAGATCGATCTCATTGCCGATGACACCCTTGTGTTTGAACGTCAGCGTCACGACGCCGAGGCTGTGGGTGGCGGTCACCAACGCGTCTGCATCGGCGTTGATGGCGGCGGCCAACGAAGTCGCGGCGGCGGCAGCGTCGGCGGCAGCGGCGATGCCGGCATCGGGGTCAGGATTCGGGTTCTTCACCACCGCGGCGCGAACCACTCGACCACCGATGTAGAGCGACACCGTGCCATCAGCAGTGACGGGACCAGTAAAGGTCACCGTCGCGGTCGCGGCGGCGCCACCACTGGGATCGCTCACGAACATCATCCACAACTCGGTGGACTTGTTGCCCGCGAACCACGCGCGAGCCATGCGCTGGCCCTGCGAACCACGGCCTGCGAGCGTGCTCGCGGTGGCCTCGCTGGTCACGCGGTAGAGCGTGTTCGGCGTCGCGGTGCCGCTCGCGAGCATCTGCGCGATCATCAGACCGCGGTAGCGAATCGCGCCGGAGCCCTGCGTGGCGCGGGAATTGTCGATTTCCACCGAGAAGAACGGACGACGGATATTGCTCGGGGTGGTGTTGAAGCTGACCATTAGTTGCCTTCCTTTTTCTTCGGCTGTTTCTCGAGAACGGCGTCGCCATCACGGCGACCTGGTTGGGGTTGAACGTGCATCAGGGGTCCTGGTGAATGTCGGTGACGACCTCGGGCGCGTCGGCTTCGCCCGTGCGCGTGGTGATGCCGGCGACATCGAAGATGTCGGTCGGCGCCGGGCGGCGCAGCAGCGTCTGGTACTCGACGAGGTATTCGAGCCGCGTCGACGCCTTCAGCCCGTCGTCGCCCACCATCACCGGCGCGGTCGTGCGCACCAGTGACGAATCGATGGCCGTGCCATCGAGCGTGAGGTCGGCGTCCATCGCGGTTTCGACCTGCAGCCCGAGCGCATCGGCCTTGTCGTCGACCACATCGCCTTCGGCGACGTCGAAGAAGCTCTCGACGAACACCTGGAAGTCGCGCGCCAGTTCACGCGGCGCGGCGACGGTGTTGTCGGCATCGATGGTCTCGTCGCCGGCGTAGACGATCACCGCGGGGAGCTCGACACCCGAACCGGGCGCGACCCGCGATTTGAAGACGCGAGTGCCCCACGACGGCGTGCCCGCCTTCAGCTGTTCGACGATCGCTTCGCGGATGGCCTGGCGCTCGTGCATCAGGCCTCCACCCGCGCGAAATCAGTGGAGCGAGGTTCGACGTTCGCGCGCAGCGAAAGCATTGAAGCCCTGAACTGTCGCGCGGTGATCGCCTGCTCCTTCATGCGCGAGAAAAAGCCTGAGAGCTTTCACACGACGCAACTTCACCCTCGTTTCATCGGGCAAACCGCGTCGTGACGCGGCCCCCGCCGTCGCACGGGGGCCGCGAAGACCTCAGGGTGAAGAATCAGACGAACGGCCGCGCACGTATTTGAAGACCGTATTGATGTGCAGCCCCATGCGCTCCGCGATCACCCGCAGCGTGAGCCCCTCGGCGCGCAGCTTCTTCAGCTTCTCCACCGACGCCGCCGAGAGCGCGCGTTTGTCGCGCCGCTTCTGCTCACGTCGCGGCTCTCCCGAACGGCTCACGGCCCGGTACCACGAGCGCTGATCGACCCCGAGACGCTCGCACATCGCGCGAACGCTCAACCGCTGCTCGAGGAGCAGCTTCCACCCTTCGCGCTCGAGCTCGGGCGTCACGGCCCTCGGGCGCCCTCTCGAAAGCGTCGGCCTATTGTCGGCCATTGGTCGTGTGAAGTTCGCACTGCGGCCTTCGACATCGAGCTCCGATTCAGACGGGTTCATGCGGTCCTCCCTTTGCGTTGGTAAACACGTGGGCCTGCGACTGCGTCAGGGTCGTGGTGCGCGTCGACGCCGACCACGCACGCCGCGCCGCTGTGCATCTGCACGACGAACTCGCCGCCCACGCGGCCGTTGGTCTGCTTCAGCACGCGCAGGCGCACCTGGTTGTTGTCCCACCAGAGACCGCACGCGCTGCGCACCGTGCGCTCCCACGCGGCGGCGCCGGCGAAGTCGGTCAGCTTCGGGCGCTTGGTGAGCTCGTCGCCTTCCGACTGACCGCGCTTCATGTGCCCGATGACGATGATGGGCACCTTCAGGTGCTTCACCGCGAGCTCGCGCATCGCCAGCAGCGCGTCTTCGATGTTGCGCCGGTGT
>JBEHYH010000071.1:0-17851 GCA_048498275.1 Myxococcota bacterium
GGAGCTGCGCGGGGAAGGGGTACAGCCGGCCGCGCGCCCGATGCTGAAGCGTGTCGGCCTGCTCGACGAGCGAACGCACGCGCGCGAACACCGCTGGCGATTCAGAACGGGCTTGTTTGATGGAGCGCTCCAGCGAGGCGCGGTCGACTGACTCCGCGGACGCCGAGAACGAGAGAACGAGAACAAAGAGTGAGCTGCGCATGCGGCCGCGACCATGCCCTCTTTCTTCATGACGCTCAGGAGGCGAAACACCTCGCGACCACGGAATGAGAATATTTGCGGCTCAGCGCCCCAACCGCGGCCGCAGCCGCTGAAGCGCGTCGGGGTCGAACAACAGCTCCCGCTCGAGGCGCTGCTGCGCGTACGACCGCGAGAGCGAGCCCCAGGTGGCGAAGGGCACGTCGTGCAGGAACAACGCCACGACGCGCCGCTGGCCGCGCTTCGTTTCGGCATACGACGCCGACGTCAGCACCCCCGCGAGGCTTCCACCCTTGGCCGCCAACACCACGAAGTCGCGCTGATTGCCGGGGAACTCCATCGGCCACGACAGCTCTTTGCGCGCGAGCGCCGTGCGGCTGGTCTCGCCGGTGAACAGCCGCTCCATCAATCGCGCGAACGCGCGCGCCGAGCCCCGGTTGTCGAGTTCGCGCGCCATCTTCTCCTGCGCGGAGATGGGCGTGGGCCCCACCACCACCGGTACCTCGAGCAGCTTCGCCGCGCGCGACCAGGCGGCGTCTTCGAGGTCTCCCTCGTGATTCCAGCCCTCGCGCGACAGCAGCATGGTGCCGCTCAACGGGTGCGGGCCCGGCAGGCCCGGCTCGTTCGAGCGCAGCCGCTCGCGCCCGAGCCTGAAGAGGATCGCGTCGGTCGCGGCGTTGTCACTGAAGCGGATCATCGAATGAAGCGCGCCACCCAGCCGCGCGGTGCCGCCGTCGGCGTTTCCCTCGGCGTGCGCGTTGCCGTCGGTGCCGGGGAGATAGAACGACTCCACTTCAGGCGTGGGTGTGTCGAGCGACCAGCGCCCCTCGGCGACCTCTTCCGACGCGAGCGCGAGGGGGATGATCTTCACCGTCGACGCGAGCGGCCAGAGCGCGTCAGCGTCATGAAAAAGGCCCGCGTCCTCGTGACCCACGTCCCACGCGGCGAGCGCGTACCGGTCGGGGTGCGCTTCGAGGTAGCCGATGACGTCTTCGCTCGTTTCCAGCGCGCGCCCACCGAGCTCATCGGTCTCCAACACCAGCGCCACCGCCTCGATGAGCCCTCGCCCCGTCGTCGTCGACGAGAAGACGAGCGCGGCGACGAGCAGCGACAGAAGCACCGCGCCACACCCGGGGACGAGGTTCTTCATGTGCTCAATGCGGGAGCGAAACGTACGTCTCGCCGACCTCGGTCAACACACCCGCGTCGGCGAGCAGGCTCGTGAAGTGCGGGTCGCCATTGTCTTTGCGCCCGGTGAACCACGCGTAGCGCGCGACATCGGCGCGCGATTCACAGGTCGCCACCATCTCCGTCATCTGCGCCACCTGCTTCGCCGAGGTATCGATGGCCGCGGTGCCGTCACCGACGTGCCAGTTCGCCATCTCGGTCACCCAGAACGGCTTGTCGTACTTCGCGAGTCTGTCGAGCTGCCCGCCGAGCCCGTAGTCGTACCAGTGGAAGCCGAGGTAATCGATGCGCGGTGACCCGCCGTCGTGCGCGTCTTGATACGCGGCGTAGAACGCGTCCATCCACACGACGGGGTCGGAGAAGCCCGGCATGGTTCCCCACGTGATCTGCGGGCCGACGAGCTTCACCCCCGCATCAGCGGCGATCGCTTCGTAGAGCGGCCACTCATCAGCCGCCTGCTGCGGAGTCTTGTTCGCTTGATCAACCAGGTTCGGCTCGTTGAGCACCATCACGTGATGCACTTCCGGGTGCGCGCGCAGGTACGCGATGACGTTCGGCCCGTTGAAGTTGAAGTTCCACAACATCGGCACGAACTCGACGCCGGCGCGCTCAGTCAGGCTCGGCGACGCGCTCCAGTTGTAGGTCCAGCTCACGCCGGGCTCGAGCGCCGTGAGGTCGCGCTCATCGCTGAAAAAGTACGCCACGCCGCGCTTCGCGCTCTTGGCACTCGCGGTGCCGCCACCGGTCGCGCCTGATCCGCCGCCGGTTGGTCCGGATCCGCCTCCGGCTGTTCCGACACCACCACCGGCACCACCGTCACTTTCGACCTTCGGAGCCGGACACGCGACGAACACCAACGCACTCACCAGCAACGCTCGCTTCATGAACCCGAGAGAAGACCGCGAGCGTCGACCCGGGGCAACACGCTCTTCTTCACGACGTTGGAGTCAGGTGTGCGACGCGATACTCATTCGTCATGCGCTCATCTCTTCTCGTGCTCGTCGTCGTCTCGGGTTGCGCAACGTCACGCGGCATCGCGCCGTGGAGCGAAGTGAAAGGCGCCCCGAGCGACGTCACCGCGCGCACCATCGCGCAGGGCGACCTCATCGGGTTCGTCGAAGAGAAGGGCAACTACGCGTGGCTCGGCGTTCCATATGCCGCGAAGCCTGAACGCTGGCGCGCACCGCACGCGCCCGAGAAATGGAGCGGCCGGAAAGAAGCGACGCAGTACGGCCCGCTGTGCCCGCAACTCAACGGCCCGCTCGGCAACCCGAAAGACACCGGCGTCGTCGGAGGTTCTGAAGATTGTCTGACGTTGAGCATCTTCTCGCCGCCGCTCAGCGCTGACGACGCGCGCACCGCGAAGCGCCCGGTGATGTTCTGGATTCACGGCGGCGGCAACACCATCGGCACCGGCAACGTGTACGGCATCGCGCGCAACCTCGCGCTCAAGCACGGCGTCATCGTGGTCAACGTGAACTACCGCCTCGGAGTGCTCGGCTGGTTCCATCACCCCGCCCTCGCGCACGTCGAGCAGTCGATTGAAGATCAGAGCGGCAACTACGGCACGCTCGACCTCATTCAGGCGCTCAAGTGGGTGAACGAGAACATCTGGGCCTTCGGCGGTGACCCGAACAACGTCACCGTGTTCGGCGAGTCGGCGGGTGGCTTCAACACCTTCAGCCTGCTGGCGTCGCCGCTCGCGCGCGGCCTGTTTCATCGCGCGGCGATTCAGAGCGGCTCCGCGGCGAGCCTCGAGATTTCGCAGGCGGAGAACTACGTCGACGACCCCGAAACTCCGGGTGTGAAGGGCAGCTCGGCGGAGGTGCTCGTCGCGCAGCTCCTGCTCGACGGCTCGGTGAAGACGCGCGACGACGCGAAGAAGGCCGCGGCGGCGATGAAGCCGGAAGAGATTGAAAAGTACCTCCGCAGTCGCACACCGGAGCAGTTGATCAGCCCGTTCAAGACCGGCGGCTTCGGCATGTACTCCGCGCCGGCGCTGCTGCGTGACGGTCACGTGCTGCCGAAGGGCGAGCTCACGCCCGCGCTCGAAGACGTGAAGGTGCCGGTGCTGCTCGGCACCAACCTCGACGAGTTCAAGCTCTTCATGATTCTGAACCCCGCGTACGTGTCACGCGTGTTCGGTCTGCACGCGAAAGATGAACACGCGTACGCGCGCGACGCGCGCTTCGTCACCGACGTGTGGCGCGCCATCGGGGTCGACGCGCCGATCGATGCGCTCAACAAAGCCGGCGTGCCGGTCTTCTCGTATCGCTTCGATTGGAATGATGAGCCGAAGTCGATCTTCGCCGACGTGCCCTTCCTGCTCGGCGCCGCGCACGGCCTGGAGATCGGCTTCGTGTTCGACGACGAAGACAGCGAGTTCGACCCGTACGGCATCAACGTGAAAGCCAACGAAGCGCAGCGCGTGAAGCTCGCGCGCGCGATGAGCTCGTACTGGGTGGAGTTCGCGAAGACGGGCAACCCCGGCCGCGGCGTCGAAGGCACGCTCCCGCTCTGGGAGCCCACGACGGACGCGCACCGCTTCATCGTGTTCGACACCGACGCAAACCACGGCCTGCGCACTGAACAGGGCGCGCTCACGCTCGACGGCATCGAGGAATCACTCTGGAAGAACCCCGATTTCACCAGCGACGCGTCGTTGTGCGAGCGCGCGAAGGGCGCGTTCAAGGACTTCGCCGGTCAGGCCGGAGCGTGGACCCGGGAGCGCGCCGCGCGTTTCACGGAGCGTTGCCCCGCGAAGAAGTGATGGTCTTCAAGTACAAGCGCGCGCCATGCCTCAGTACAAAGCACCGCTCCGCGACACGCGTTTTCTGCTGAACGAAGTCTTCGATTTCCCCGCGCACTACGCGCAGCTCTCGAACGGCAAAGACGCCGACCCGGCGACCGTCGACACCATTCTGCAGGCGTGCGCGAAGTTCTGCGAAGACGTGCTCTCGCCGTTGAACCTGAGCGGCGACCTCGAAGGCTGCACGTTCAAGGACGGCAAGGTGTCGACGCCGAAGGGCTTCAAAGCGGCATACGACGAGTTCTGCGAAGCCGGCTGGCAGGGCCTCTCGCACCCCACGCAGTACGGCGGTCAGGGCATGCCCATCTCTCTGGGCGTCGTGAAGTCGGAGATGATGGGCACCGCGAACTGGTCGTTCCTCATGTACCCGGGGCTGTCGCTGGGCGCGATGAACACCATTCTTCAGCACGGCTCCGAAGACGTGAAGAACCGCTTCATGCCCGCGCTCACCAGCGGGAAATGGGGCGGCACGATGTGCCTGACCGAAGCGCAGGCCGGCACCGACCTGGGTCAACTGCAGACGAAGGCCGAGCCGAACGACGACGGCACGTACCGCATCACCGGCACCAAGATCTTCATCTCGTCGGGTGAACACGACCTCACCGAGAACATCGTGCACGTGGTGCTCGCGCGCTTGCCCGGAGCGCCGAAGGGCACGCGCGGCATCTCGCTGTTCGTGGTGCCGAAGATCCGCGTGAACGCCGACGGCTCGCTCGGTGAACCGAACAACGTCACCTGCAGCGCCATCGAGCACAAGATGGGCATCCGCGCGTCGGCGACGGCGGTGCTCAACTTCGAAGGCTCGCACGGCTACCTCATCGCGCAGCCCAACAAGGGGCTCGAAGCGATGTTCACCTTCATGAACTCCGCGCGCATCGGCACCGCGGTGCAGGGCGTCGCGCACGCGGAGCTCTCGTTTCAAGGCGCGCTCCGATACGCGAAAGAACGCCGCTCGATGCGCGCGCTCTCGGGCAAGAAGGAACCCGAGCAGGCGGCCGACGCCATCATTCATCACGCCGACGTGCGCCGCATGTTGCTGACCCAGAAGGCCATCGCCGAAGGCGGCCGCGCGATGCTCTATTTCGCCGCGCAGTACGCCGACCACATGGTCAACGGCATCTTTGAAGGCGACCAGAAGAAGTACGAGCAGTGGGACGACAAGCTCGGGTTCTTCACGCCGATCCTCAAGGGCTTCCTCACCGAGATGGGCCTCGAGAGCGCGAACCTCGGCATGCAGGTGTTCGGCGGCCACGGCTACATCAAGGAACACGGCATGGAGCAGATCGCGCGCGATGCGCGCATCTCCACGCTCTACGAAGGCACGACCGGCATTCAGGCGCTCGACCTGCTCGGGCGAAAAGTGCTGCTGACGACCAGGGGCAAAGCGGTGCGCGACTTCACGTCGACGATGGCGAAGTTCGCGCTGTCACGGCTCACGCATCGCAAGCTCTCGGGCTACGCGACGACGCTCGCGAAGCTGGCCGCTGAATGGAACCTGCTCACCGTGCGCCTGATGCTCTCGGCGCGCAGCGACCGCGACATGGTCGGCAGCGCGAGCTACCACTTCCTCATGTATTCGGGCTTCGTGACGATGGCGTACTTCTGGGCGCTGCAAGCGGCCGTCGCGTACGAGAAGCTGGAAAAAGGCGGCGCGGAGAAGCCGGAGTTCTACAAAGCCAAAATCGGCCTCGCGCGCTTCTACTTCGACCACCTGTTGCCGCGTTCGCGCGGGCACGCGGCGTCGATGGTGAAGCCGTCGAAGGTGATGACGCGACTGCCGATCGACAGCTTCGTGTTCGAGTGAGTTCGCCGGTTTGTCTGGGCGATGAATGCCGAAGCCGCATGCGGGAACAGAGCGAGGTTGCGCTCAACGCGTGCGTACTTCGCGCGGCGGAAAATCGGCGTGCAGGTGATCAGTATTTCGAAGGCTCCAACACGGACGCGGTGAGAGGGCTGAACCTCTCCCAACCCCGGAGCCACCATGATTCGCCGAAAGCTGTTGTTCGCAGCACTCACCCTCACCGCCGCCGCGTGTGGCTCGGAGTCGTCGAGCACCACCACCGCAGAAACCACGGCTGCGCTGGAGACCGCGCAGTGTGACCTCGGCACGTTCGAAGAAGCCGCCGCGGCCTGTCGCGCCACGTACGACGCGTGCATCGCGGTCGAAGGCGCTGACGTCGACGCGTGCCGCAGCGCCCTGCACGACTGCCTGCCTCCGCCGCCCGACCATCGCGGCCACGGAGACATGGACGAAGGTTGTCGCCCGCCCGACGATTTCGACGGTGGACTCCCGCCGCCGCGCGACGGCCGCGATGACCCGCCGCCTCCTCCGCGCGATGCTGACGGCGGTTTCTCCGGAGGCCCGCGTGGCGACCATGGTCACCCGCCCATCGTGCAACCCGATGCCGCTGCCATTCAGGCGTGCCGTGACGCGCTCGATGCGTGCCTTGCGGCTGACGCGACCGACGTGACGTGTCGCCAGACGGAGCACGACTGCGTGCGCGCCGCGTTCGAAGCCGCGTTTCAGGCTGCGTGCGACACCGCGACCACCGACTGCGCCGACGACACCTCGACGGAGTGCACGCAGTTGCTGCGCGTCTGCAGCGAAGGCGTCGCGGGCGGCACCTGCAACGCCGCGAACTGAACTCGCACTCGCCCTCCTCGCCTCGGCGTGGAGGGCGTTTTGCGCGTCACTGACGTCGCGTACGAGAAGTTGGAAAGGCGGTGCGGAAAGCCCGAGTTCTACAACGCGGAAATCGGGGTCGCGCGGTTCTACTTCGACCACCTGCTGCCGCGCTCGCGCGGGCACGCGGCATCGATGGTGCGGTCGTCGAAGGTGATGGCGCGCCTCCCGATCGACAGCTTCGTCTTCGAATGATCAGACGTAGGTGACGAGTCGAAGCGCGACGTTAACGACGATGCCCAACGCCGCGCCCTTCGCCAGCGCGATGAGGCGCGCGCGTTTCGAAGCGGGGCCGAAGTAGAGCGCTCCGGCGATGAGCCCGAGCGCGAGGCCGTACGCGAAGTAGCCGAACCAGTTGTACTTCGAGACGCTGGTCGGCATCGCAGCCTTCACTCCGATGGCCATCAACGCGTAACGAACAAACACCCACCAGCGCACGCCGTCGCGGGTCATGGCGACTCCGACCACACCCGCCGCGAGCGCGATGAGCCAGACCTTCAAACTCTGAAGTTCGTACGGCATGGCGCGCGTGTATCGGAGTGGAGTGCGCTGCGGAAACTGATAGCGAGGCGCCGTGCGTTTCCCCGGCCGCCGCAAGCACAAGCATTACTTCCCTGTTCACGCGCAGGACCCGCTCATTCAGCGCGCACGCGCTCCGGTGCCGAAAGTGCGCACGCACGTCGTCGGCATTGATCAGACGCTCGTCGACATCGACGCGCGTGTGCCGGAAGAACTGCTCAAGCGCTACGAATTGCCGAAGGGCGCATCGACCGTCATCGACGATGAACGCGCGGCGCGGCTCTACGAAGAACTGCTGACCAACAAACACATCAGCTACGAATTCGCCGGCGGCACCATCGGCAACACGCTGCACAACTATTCGCTGCTCGCCGATGACGCGTCGATTCTGCTCGGCGTGATGAGCGAAGAGATTCGGCTCGGCACGTCAGGTTACCGGTATCTCTCGAACACCTCGAGCCGCGTGAATCTGGACCATCTGCAGCCGGTGAAGGGGCCGATCGGCCGCTGCTTCGTGCTGGTGACTCCGGAAGGCGAGCGCACGTTCGCCATCAGCGCCGGGCAGATGAATGGTCTGCGGCCGGAGAGCATTCCACCTTCGGTCTTCGACGACGCGTCGTGCCTCGTCATTTCGTCGTACCTGCTGCGCTGCAAAGAAGGCGAGCCGATGCCCCTCGCGACGATGCGCGCGATTGAGCTGGCGAAGGCGCGTGGAGTGCCCGTCGTGCTGACGCTGGGCACGCGCTTCGTCATCGCCGAGCGCCCGGAGTTCTGGCGCACATTCATCGCGGACCACGTCGACATCGTGGCGATGAATGAAGAAGAAGGCGCCGCGCTCACGGGTGAGTCGGACCCGCTCCTCGCGTGTGAGAAGACGCTCGACCTCGCCGACCTCGTGCTGTGCACCGCTGGAGCGACGGGGCTCTATCTCGCGGGCTACACCGAAGACGAACTCAAGCGGGAGACGCGTTACACGCTGCTGCCCGGCGCGATCCCCGAGTTCAATCGCTACGAGTTCAGCCGGCCGATGGCTAAGCGCGACTGCGAGAAGCCGGTGAAGGTCTTCGCGCACATCTCTCCGTATCAAGGCGGGCCGGAGCAGATCACCAGCGCGAACGGCGCAGGCGACGCGGCGTTGTCGGCGCTGCTCCATGACATGTCGGCGAATCGCTACCACCGCGCGCGGGTGCCGAATTCGTCGAAGCACGCGCGGAAGTTCATGACGTATTCGTCGATGAGCCAGATTTGCCGGTACGCGAACCGCGTCAGCTACGAGGTGCTGTTGCAGGCGTCGGCGCGACTCACGCGCGGGTTACCCGAGCGCGAAGAAGGTCTCGAAGACGAGAAGTACTGGGCGCAATAAACACCCACTACGTATATCTAATTATAAATTCTCTAATTCCAGCGATCATCAAGTTGACCTCTTGGATATTGTGATTCTTCACAAAATCGACGGGCGTATGAGCCGCATCATTGCGCAGATCACCCTAGGCAATCACCTGCTTTTCATAGCCACTTGAAATAATCTCGACACCAGCTTTGCGAGATTGCGCCATTGCCTGCTGATATTTGGCTATCGCACCGTGGCCACTAATTACCAAGTTTGCTTTCCGACAAAGGTGATGAAGTGTTGTTTCAAGGGCGCCACCAGCCAGCACTGCTGCAGCAAGATAATGACCCGCTTTGCTCAATTGTTCAGCTTGCTCAAGCAACTCGCCAACATCATTTGCGTGGACGCCGTCGGCCAGAGTCTTGATACGCCCCGCTCGTAACTGATCATTGGCTGAACGAAAGATCGCGCGCAATGAATCCATCGTAATTCTCTGCGCCCTATCCCAAGGCCTACTCGCCGTTCGATCAAGGTGCGTGGCCCATTGCTTGCGAATGGCGTGGCTCTCGAGAAAGACCTGCTCAAGTGCAGACTCAGCGTCTGCAACCCACTGAACCGATGATTCAATATCGTAATACCTTTTAGGGTCTTGCGAGTATGCCGCGACAACTCGCGTTTCTATAGCGTCAAACCAAGCCTGCAAGTCATTTGCATTCACGTACTCAAGATACGTCTTTTCCAAATCCTCACAAACTCCCATGCGTCAGTTTATTCATCTGACACTTCGCCATCGAGCAACGTTGGCTTAGCGTCGCGCTCCATGCACCGGTTCGCGTGTGTCGTGGTTGCGTTGACGTTGTCGTGCGCACCATCCGAGCTCGCGGAGCCCGCGCAGCACGTCGATGAACTCCGCGGAGGCTCGGTCGACACGGCCAACGCGCTGCCGCAGGTGTTCATGATGCGCATGAAGTTCGACACCGGCGCGCAGTTCGCGTGCACGGCGACGCTGATCACCTCACGCACCCTGCTCGCTGCGGCGCACTGCTTCGACCCCGCCGCCGGCCCGCCGGGGCTCACCTCGCTCACCGATGTGTACGTGCAGAACGCGAGCCCGGCTCCGGCCAACGCATCACCGACGTGGATTCGCATCGACCCCGCGAACACGCGCATGCACCCGATGTGGAGCGCGAGTGACCGCCTCTCGTACGACATCGCGGCGGCTTTGCTACCGAGCGCATCGGCCGTCACGCCGTCACCGCATCACTTCGCGCCGCTCACGCAGAACGACGTCGGGCAGACGATGACCGTCGCCGGCTTCGGCATCACCGCTCCAGGCAACACCGACTACGGCACGCGCCGCGTCGCGCAGTTACCGCTCAAGGGGTTCACCGCGAAGCACGTGCAACTCGGAGACACCACCGACACCGGCATCTGCAACGGCGACTCCGGAGGCCCGAGTTTTCTCACCGGGCGCGATGGCATCAAGCGCGTGGTGGGCGTGCATTCGTACGACTCGTCACTGCAATGCACCGATGGCCTCGACACGCGCGTCGACTTGTTCGCGCAGAGCTTCGTGCAGCAGTTCATCACCGATTTCGAAGGCGGCCCGACGTGCTTCGAAGACGGCATGTGCGCGAGCGGCTGTGCGACGCCCGACGTCGACTGCGTCTGCCAGGCCGACGGCACGTGCAACGGCGCATGCCCGAATCTGCTCACCGACCCCGACTGCCCCGCCGACTGCGTGGCGAACGACGTGTGCGCGACGCAAGACTGCCCGGTGCTCGACCCCGACTGCGCGCCGGAGTTCGGCGTGTGCGCGATGGATTCTCAATGCCAGCACCGCGCGTGCGTGGTCGATGCGCGCCGGCCGCAGCCGTATTGCTCGCGCCCGTGCAGCGCCGGCTGCACCGACGGCACCGTCTGTGAAAACGACGTCTGTCTGCAGCCGGTCGCCGGCCCGCGCGAGCGCTGCGACGCGCACACGTTCTGCCTCGAAGACACCACGTGCACCGGTTTCATCGGTCACGACCTGGTGTGCAGCGACACGTGCGCGAGCAGCACCGACTGTCCCTCAGGCAGCGACTGCATCGACGCGCAGAACGGCGAGAAGCTCTGCATTCCACTCGGCGACGAAGGCGACGGCTGTCTCCCCGACATCACGCGTTGTCAGAATCAGACCTCGTGCACCGGCTTGCCCAGCGAGGCGACGACCTGTCTGTCGACGTGCATGAACAACTCCGGTTGTGCCTCTGACGAGTCGTGCGTCGACGCGCAGTTCGGGTTGAAGGTCTGCGCGAAGAACCCGATTGAGCTGCCCGCGGCTGACGGAAAACTCGAGGCGGCTGGTTGTTCTGTCAGCGCCTCGAGCGCGCTGGTGTGGCTCGCGTTGTTCGGTCTGCGTCGCCGCGCGCGCTGAAAACCCGAGGGGTCGAAGTTGCTCGCAGGTGTGAGCTTCGGGGTCACCTCGATATGCACACGCTTTACCGGCCGTCCTTGCCCTCGAATGAGAAGAACTGGCGCATCGGGCGCCTCCTCACGCTCGTGTGGTTCTGGTTGTTCCCGCTCACCACGTTGAGCCGCGCGCCCGGCGGAGGGCTGGCGCTCTCGCCGCACCCGATGGCGCTCGTGTCGCCCAGCCTCGGCCGCTTCGTGCTCATCGCCGCGATGGCGTGGCAGGTGTACCAGTTGATGCAACCAGCGCGGCCCGGGGTGCTGATGCTCGCGCCGCGCAATCACGACATGGCGGAATGGATGCGCCTCGGCTTCGCGGCGGTCTTCGGCTGGGTGTCGATGACGGCGCTCAGGGGCGGTGTTTTCGACCGGCTGCTGGCCATGCCCACCATCGAGCCGCGCGTGGCGTCGCTCATCACGTACTGGTTCGCCTTTCTGATCAGCTACGGGTGGGTCGCGATCGCGCTCATCGTCGACACCACCGTCATCGACACGCAGGCGCGCACCGTCACCCGCTTCTTCATCTGGCCGAGGAAGTTCACGTTCGACGCGCTCCACGGGCTCGGAGAGATTCGCGTGAACATCGCCGGCCGCGGTGCCGAGCGGTGGCTTGGTGTGTTTCCGAAGAGTGGAGCTCCGTGGCGCGTGCTGCACAGCGGCCCGACGTTCGACGCGGACCTTGCCGAGCTGGTGCGAGCGACCGGGCTGCAGCCCGCGAGGAAGTAAGCGTCTTACTTGCCGCGCACCCAGCGCCAGAGCGTGCCGAACCCCGGCGACAGCGAGAACTGCGCCTTGCGCACGCGCTTGAGCGCCGGCCCCGCGGAGAAGCTCGCCGCGTTCGCCAGCAGCGTCTTCGCTTCTTCTTTCTCACCCGTCTTCGCGAGCAGCGGCGCGAGCTTCAACGTCGCGTCGAGATGCCGCCCGTCGAGCACCAGCACGTCACGCAGCAACAACACCGAGCGCTGGCGGCCCTCTTTGCCTTCTTGAATGTCGGCCGCCTGAATCAGCACCTTGACGCCGTCGGCCTTGTGCCCGCGCGCCGCGTGAAACTGCGCCACCTTCTGCCACGCGCCGAGGTCACTCACCTTCGCCTGCGCGACCTGCAGCCAGAGCGAGAGCGCCTTGTCCTTGAACCCGCGCGCGTCGAGGTCATCGGCCGCGATGCGGAAGCTCTCCACCGCGCGTTTGCGGTCACCCAACTGCACCAGCAGCGGCCCCAGCTTCGCGTGCGCGCCCGGGTCGGCGGGGTTCAGCTTGAGCACCTTCTCGAGCTCCGCGACGGCCTTCTTCGGCTTCTTCTTCGCCCGAAACTCTTCAGCGCGTCGGAGGGAAGCTTCACGATCAATCGGTGCCGGGTCGCCGAAGAGGAGCATGCGGGCACGAACTAGACAGCTCCGCTTCGCGCGTGTCGCTGTGGGCTTTGTCCGACTTCAGCGGCATTTTCTAGAACTACGAGAACGCGAGGTAACGCAGATCCAGCCCCGTGAAATGCGCAGTCGTTCTCGCGAATTCCGCGTCTCCGTGAATGTCGGTCAACGCATGGCGAAGTGCGTCGAACACGCAAATTCGGCGCGTGGCGCCTGCATCGCGCAGGAGTAATTGGGGCGCATGATTGAGCGCGTCGTCAACGGCCTCGTCCCGAAGAAGCATCACCTTCAGCTCCGCGATGCGTCGGGGCATCTGCACTTCGAACACTGCATCACGCAGGAAGGCTTCGACGCGCCGTACACGATTGCGTACCACGTTGAAGCGCCGCACAGGCAAGTGGGCGCGCCGACCACGCACGGCTGGAGCGGTCGTGAAGCGGCGAACCTGAAGGACCTCCGCAAGCGGCACTTTCAGTCGCAGAACCTGGGCGCGACGAACAAGGCGCCCATCGATGCGCGCGTGCCGATTCTCTTCAACGCCGACGTGACGCTGGCCATCGTGAAGCCCGGCGCGGAAGACCCGGTGTACTTCAACAATTCAGACGGCGACGACGTGTTCTACGTGCATCAAGGCGGAGGCACGCTGCGCACGCTGCTCGGTGACCTCGAGTTCGGCGAAGGCGATTACGTCTACGTGCCGCGCGGCATGCTCCACCGCTTCATTCCCCGAGCCGGGCCGCAGTGGTGGCTCAACATCGAATGCCGCGGCGGCGCGCATGTGCCCAAGCAGTGGCGCAACGGCGTCGGCCAGTTGCGGATGGACGCGCCCTACACGCACCGCGATTTCAAGAAGCCGGTGTTCAAGGGCCCGATGGATGAAGGCATTCGCGAGACGGTGGTGAAGCGCGCCGACGTGTTCCACGGCTTCACGCAGAAAGACGCGCCGCTCGACGTCGTGGGGTGGGACGGCACGGTCTACCCGTGGGTCTTCAACATCCTCGATTTCCAACCGCGCGTGGGGCTCACGCATCTGCCGCCGACGTGGCACGGCACCTTCGCCGCGCGTGGAGCGCTGATCTGCAGCTTCGTGCCGCGCCCGACCGACTTCCACCCCGAGGCGATTCCGTGCCCGTACCCGCACTCGTCGGTCGACGTCGATGAGTTCATTTTCTACTGCAAGGGCAACTTCACCAGCCGCCGCGGAGTCTCGCCGGGCTCGATGAGCTACCACCCCGCGGGCATTCCGCACGGCCCGCACCCGGGCGCGTACGAGGCCAGCATCGGGCACAAGGAGACGAACGAGCTCGCGGTGATGTTGGACTGCTTCCTGCCGCTGATTCCGACTCCGGCCGCCGCGGCGATTGAAGACCCGAACTACCAGAAGAGCTTCCTGCCCTGAGACTCCCGCTGCTCTCGCTGCTCGTGGCCACGGGTGCGTTCGCGCACAAGGGCTCCGACACATATTGGAGACTCGAGCAGCAAGGCACTCAACTGCGCGGCTCGGTCGACGTCGCGCAGTCAGACCTCGCGGTGCTGCCAGACACGCGCGCGCTGCTCGAGGAGAAGCTGCGCGTCGATGGCTGCGCGCTGCATTTCGACGACGGCGTGCCGGTGAAGCACTCCGACGGCGAGTATCAGTCATTCGCGATGCGCGGCACGTGTGAAGCCGAACGCACCGAGCGCGACGTGACCTACGGGTTGCTGTTCGAGCTCGATGCGACACATCGCGGGTTGCTCACCGTCGCCGAACACTGGGTGCCCTTCACTTCGAATTCGCGCACGCAACGCGTCTCGTTCGTTCCGGTTCCGAAGCGCGCGCAGGCGTGGGCCGCGTTCACCGCGGGCGTGCATCACATCTCCATCGGTTGGGACCATCTGTGTTTCTTGTTCGCGTTGTTGCTGCCGTCGGTGCTGCGGCGTGAAGGGAACGCCTGGGCTCCGCGCGACACGTTCAAACAGGCGTTCATCGACATCACCAGGGTGGTGACCGCCTTCACCGTCGCGCATTCGGTGACCCTGGCGCTCTCGGCGTTTCGCGTGGTGACTCCGAACGCGCAGCTCGTCGAGGTGGCCATCGCCGCCTCGGTCGCGCTCGCCGCCGCCAACAACCTGTTCCCCGTCATCCGTGACGCGCGGTGGACGCTCGCGTTCGCGCTCGGGCTGCTGCACGGCTTCGGCTTCGTGAGCGCCATCGACGACCTCGGCGCGAGCGACACCACCCGCGCGCTCTCGGTGCTCTTCTTCAACCTCGGCGTCGAAGCCGGGCAGCTCACCATCGTCGCGCTCGTGGTGCCGATTCTCTGGAAGCTGCGCGTTTCAAATCGCTACCGGGTATTGCTGTTTCCGCTCGGCTCCGCGGTGATTCTCGGCCTCGCACTTTACTGGACCGTGACGCGGATCCAGGCGGGCTGAAGGCTGACTCCGCGGGGCGAGACAGTCGCCTTGAGTCGTGCCATGCAGGCCGTGACTTTCACCGCCGCGCTGTCAGGGAAGGGGCCGGCACTCAACCAAGGAGTCACACAAATGCAGATTCGCACCGCCGTTTTTGCCGTGTCGATGCTCTCGCTCGTCGCGTGCCAGGAAGACATCTCCGCCGAGAAGAAGTCGTGGGAAGACGCGACCGCCGGCTGGCAGGCCAAGTTGGACAAGCTGAACAAGGACCAGGCTGCGCTCCTCGACAAGACCAAGACGCTCGTGGTCGCCGAGGGTGACGCCGCCATGGCCGCCGAGAAGGCCAACGTCGACGCCGCCGCCACCTCGGCCGGCACCGCCATCGAAGGCGTGAAGAACGCCATCACCGCCGCGAAGACCTCCATCGACGCCGCCATCACCGCGGGCAAGAAGGCGCCGCTGCAGGCTGCGCTGAGCGGCACCGTCACCGCCATCGACGGCGCGCTCTCGCAGGCCCAGTCGGCCGTCACCGCCGCCAACGGCGCGCTCGACGCCGCCAACGCGAAGTTCGCCGCCGCGAAGACCGCCGCTGACGCGGTCGCCGCCGAGAAGGCCGCCGCGCAGGGCGAAGTCGACAAGTACGTCGCCGAGGCGAAGGCGAAGAAGAGCGCGATCCTCATCTGGAAGAACATCGTCTTCAACGGCGACGAGCTCGACGCGGCGAAGTCGGCGGCGGGTCTCGCCTCGCTCGTCGGCGTGCTGAACACCGAAGGCCTCACGGGCAACCTGCAGGTCACGTCGATCGGCAAGGCCGGCCCGTACGCGCCGCGCGCCGACTCGCTCAAGGCGTACCTGAACGGCAAGTACCCGGCCGCCGCGACCCCCAAGGTCGATGGCCGCCGCATCGCTTCGGGCGAAGAGTACGTGACCATCTCGGTCATCACCGCGCCCAAGTAACTGCCTTGCTGGTCGCTTCGCTTCGACAAACCTGCGGTTTGTCTGTGCCGACGCAACAGCGCGTCGGCCGCTCCGCTCCGGTTCAGTAACCGTTGAAACACCGACGCCGTGACGCCTCTTCAGGTGTCACGGCGTTCGTGTTTTCTGTCGCTCATGAGAACTCTTCTGCTCGTCATCGCGCTCGGCGCCACCGGCTGCGTGCCCGTCGTCTGCCGCGGCACCACCTGTGAATGCACCGCCGGCGCGTGTGTCGTGCCCAACTGCGATGGCTGCCGGCAGACCTGCACCAACGACGCCGCCTGCGACTTCAACGGAGGCCACGACACCATCACCGCCTGCCTCGCCGACACCAGTTGCGAGGGCACGCTCGGTGACCGCACCGGGTTCTCGTGTGAGAACTCGTCGTCATGCGCGCTCACCGTCGGCCACGACGCGACGCTGGTCTGCAAGGGCGCCGCGAGCTGCAATCTGAAGGCGGGTGACCGCGCGAACCTCACCTGCGCTGAAGGCGCGCACTGCACGCTGACCGCGGGCTTCGACGCGAAGGTGGTCTGCACCGGAGGCGTGACCTGCGACATCACCGCCAGCGAGCGCGCTCAAGTCACGTGCAGCGAAGGCGCGACCTGCGTGGTGCACGCGACGGCGCCGACGGTCGCCTGCTCCGGCGGAGCGAATTGCACCTGCCCAACTGAAACCTGCGGCTGAAGCAGCGCCTTGCTAAGGGCGAAGCCATGGCCAACCCCACTGCAACGTTCGAGACCTCGCTCGGCAACTTCACGGCCGAGCTCTTCGCCGACCAGATGCCCATCACGGCCGGCAATTTCCTCACGCTGGCGAAGGAGGGCTTCTACGACGGCCTCCACTTCCACCGCGTCATCAAGAACTTCATGGTGCAGTTCGGCTGCCCGTATTCGAAAGACCCGATGTCGCCGCGCGCGGGCACGGGTGGGCCGCCGTCGGGCGACATCAAAGACGAGTTCACCGCGAAGCTGTCGAACGAGCCGATGACGCTCTCGATGGCGAACACCGGCCGCCCGAACTCGGGTGGCAGCCAGTTCTTCATCAACACCGTGCACAACGACTTCCTCGACTGGTTCACGCCCGGCGCGTCGCGTCACCCGGTCTTCGGGAAGATCACCTCGGGTCAAGACGTGGTGAAGAAGATCGAAGGCACGCCGACCGATGGCGACGATCGCCCGCGCACTCCGGTGAAGGTGCTCAAGGTGACGGTCACCGGCGCCTGACGGATACTTAGGCGCGGGGGCCGCATGGACGAGCGGTACAAGATTCTCGATAGCGTCTCCTCGGCCGGCATCTTCTGTACGGATGCCACGGGTACACAGCTCGTCTTCGCGAATGCCCGCTGGCGAGAACTGAGCGGGCTGCAGCCCGACGAGTCGCTCCACGAGTGGGGGCGGCTCGTTCACCCCGAAGACCGGCAGTTCGTCATCGACCGTTGGATTTCCGCGGTCACGCGCGGTGAGCCGTTCCTCGCCGAGTACCGCTTCACGCGTGGCGAGCGCGGGCATCGCTGGGTGCGCGTCGAGGCGCTGCCTGAACGCGACGCGAGCGGCGCGATGCTCGGCTACGTCGCCTCGGCCATCGACATCACCGCGAGCCGCTTCGAAGAGGCGCTGCGCGAAGGGCACAACATCGTGCTCGAGCTCATCGTCGCCGGCGCTCCGTTGCGCGAGGTGCTGACGGCGCTGACGCGCGCGGCTGAATCGCAGGCCGACGGGCTGCTCAGCTCGGTGCTGTTGCTCGACGAAGACGGCAAGCATCTGCGGCTGGGCGCGGCGCCGAGCCTCCCTCCCGAATACGTGCGCGGCATCGAGAGCTGCACCATCGGCCCGGCTGAAGGTTCTTGCGGCACCGCGGCGTTCCGCCGGCAGACCGTCTACGTCCCCGACATTCTCACGCACCCGTTCTGGGAAAAGTACCGCGACGTGGCCACGGTG
>JBEHYH010000072.1:0-17830 GCA_048498275.1 Myxococcota bacterium
TTGGCCACGAAGGCCTTGAGCCCCGGGTAGAGCGTCATCAGGGTGGTGATGATCTCCGCGAGGTCGGCGGCGGGGGGAACACCCAGTTCAATCTTCGACCGCCCTTCGCAGGCTGCCTGCAGGGTCCGGGGAATGATGACGGTGATGTTCACGCTGGGTGGCGAGCATTCCGCGTCGGCGTGAGCGCGGCAATGGCTTTCAGAGCAGCACGCGGCGGTACACCAGCCGGCCACGCACCGCGTCGGCGACGGCGAGCAGCGCTCCCGACGGCTCGATGATGCGATGCACCCCGGTCAACGTCGGAGCGACCTCCACCACGCCGCCGTGTCGCACGCGCTGGGCTTCGACTTCGTTCACGCGGTGCTCGGGGAGGTCCTTGAGCGAGTCGTTGAGCGAGATCAGCGGCGAGGTCTTCGTCACTTCGGCCAGAGGGATCGCCTGCGCGAGCACGAACGGGCCGCTCTGCGTGCGGCGCAACGCGTTCAAGTGCGCGCCGCAGCCGAGCGCTTCACCGATGTCGGCCGCGAGCGAGCGCACGAAGAAGCCCTTGCTGCTGCGCACCGAGAGCTTCACTTCGTCAGCCGAGAAATCGCGCAACTGCAGGTCGTAGACCGTCACTTCGCGCGGCTGCCGTTCAACCTCTTCACCGGCGCGCGCGAGCTCGTACAGCCGCTTCCCGCCGACCTTGATGGCCGAATACATCGGCGGCACCTGCATGATGGTTCCGCGGAACTTCTGGAGCGCGCTTTCGAGCAGCTCCCGCGTGATGGCGGGCACCGGCCGCGTCTCGAGAATCTTCCCCTCGGCGTCGAGCGTGTCGGTCACCGCACCGAGCTTCACGGTCGCGTCGTAGGCCTTGGTCGCCTCGAGAATGAACTGGGAGATCTTGGTCGCGTCACCCACGCACACCGGCAACACGCCGGTGGCCATCGGGTCGAGCGTGCCGGTGTGGCCGACCTTCTTCTCACCCAGCGCACGCCGCACTTCGCGCACGACGTCGAACGACGTGATGCCTTTCGGCTTGTCGACGACGAGCACGCCGTGCATCGCTTCAGCGCCCTTCTTTCTCTTTCACCTGCTTGAGCAGGCGCTCGATCTTGTCGCCCTCATCGAGCGACGGGTCGAAGGTGAAGAACACCTCAGGGCTGATGCGGAGCTTCACCTTCTTCGTCACCTCGCGGCGAACGAAGCTCTTGGCGGCGTCGAGGCCCTTCTGGGTGTTGGCCTTCTGCTCGTCGGTGCCGATCATCGAATAGAAGACCTGCGCCACCGAGAGGTCGGGCGACACCTTCACGCCGGTGAGCGTGATGAAGCCTACGCGCGGGTCGTGAATGTCGCCGCGCGTCAGCAGCTCGGCCACCGCGGCCTGAATCTCACCTGCTACTCGTTCCGGTCGAATCGACGGCATCGGTCACTCCTTTTCCCAGTCTCGGCGGTTTCGCAGCGAACGCGCTACCGCCTTGGCATCTTCCAGATTCAGCTCGCGCTTCTTCTGACCACCCGAACGGCGCGGAGCCGACGGTGAGGGCGGCGGCACGTGCCGCGTCTCCCAGGTCCCCATCCCCTCCGCCTCGGCCAGCGAGCGCTCGCCGCGCGGCATGGTGAGGCTGCGGTACTCGTCAGGCAACGACGACCCTCCGCCGAGAAGGTCGTCGAACGGCACAGTCTCGATTTCCTTCCCGAAGACGGGCGCGATGTACATGTCGTCCATGAAGTGGACGATCTTCTGCATCATCTCGTTCACGTGCTTGCGCTCGTTGCCCACGACCGAGAGCGCGACGACCGCGCGATTCCACACGTCGTTCTCTTCGACTTCAGCCACGGCCACGTTGAACTTGGCCTTCACGCGATCGGTCACACGCCGCAGAATCTGTCGCTTGGCCTTCAGCGAACCAGACGCGGGGATGTCGAGCGTGACGCGGGCAATGCAGACGAACATGACGACTCCCGAGGGGAGCGGCGATCAGGACGCCGCTCCCAAGGCAGTGCTGACGACTTAGTTGAGCGACGGCCGCGTCTCTTCGATCTCGTACGCCTCGATGATGTCGCCTTCCTGGAAGTCGGTGAAGCCATCGGCGCCGATACCGCACTCGTAACCGGCCGCGACCTCCTTGACGTCGTCCTTGAAGCGGCGGAGCGAGGCCAGCTTGCCCGTGAAGATCTGCTTCTTCGCGCGGAGCACCTTGAGCAGCGCGCCACGGCGGAAGACGCCGTCGGTGACCGCGGAACCCGCGATGCCCTTGAAGAGCGCGCGCACCTCGGCGGTGCCCGTCTTCTTTTCGGTGCGGATCGGGTCCAGCAGGCTCTCCATCATCTTCGTCACGCCGTCGAGCAGCTCGTAGATGATGCTGAAGGTCTCCCACTTCACTTCCTTCTGCTTCGCGGCGGCTTCAGCGCCCGACTCAGGTTTGGAATTGAAGCCCACCACCACCGCGGCGAACGCCTCGGCAGTGCCGATGTCGGTCTCGGTCATCATGCCGACACCCTTCTGCACGATGGTGACCTTGACCTTCTTGGTCGAGAGCTTGGCGATGGCGTCGGCCACCGCTTCCAGCGAACCGGAGACGTCGGCCTTGAGCACGATCTTGAGCTCCTTCTGCTCGGCCACCTTCTGCTTGGCGAGCAGGTCGTCGAGCGACTCGCGGCTGGTCTTGCCGGCTTCGGCCTGACGCGCCTTCAAGATGCGGTGGTCGGCGATCTGCTTGGCGGCCTTCTCGTCGGCCACGCAGTTGATGACGTCGCCGGCCGTCGGCACACCCGACAGACCGATGACCTCCGCCGAGTACCCCGGCTTCACCTCGTCGATGAGGTCTCCACGGTCGTTGAGCATCATGCGCACACGGCCGTGGTAGATGCTCGAGACGAGCGCGTCGCCCTTCTTGAGCGTGCCTTCCTGCACGAGCACGGTGGCGATGGGGCCACGGCCCTTTTCGAGCCGCGCTTCGAGCACGATGCCGGTCGCCGGGCGGTCCGGGTTGGCCTTGAGCTCGAGCACTTCAGCCTGCAGCGAGATGTTCTCGAGCAGCAGATCGAGGCCCTGACGCGTCTTCGCAGACACCGGCACCATGATCACTTCGCCGCCCCAGTCTTCAGACAGCAGACCGATGTCGGCGAGCTCCTTCTTCACGCGGTCGGGGTTCGCGCCGACGAGGTCCATCTTGTTGATGGCGACCACGATGGGCACCTCGGCCTTCTGCGCGTGCTCGATGGCTTCCTTGGTCTGCGGCATCACGCCGTCGTCGCCGGCAACCACCAGCACCACGACGTCGGTGATGTTCGCGCCACGCGCGCGCATCGCGGAGAACGCGGCGTGACCCGGCGTGTCGAGGAAGGTGATGTCACCCTGGCTCGACTTCACCGTGTACGCGCCGACGTGCTGCGTGATGCCGCCCGCTTCGCCCGAGGCCACGGAGGCCGAACGGATCGCGTCGAGCAACGACGTCTTGCCGTGGTCGACGTGGCCCATGACCGTGACCACCGGCGGGCGCGAGATGAGCTGCTCAGGCTTGTCTTCGACCTTCGGGAGGAAGTCTTCGACCTCGAAGCCGACCTTCTTCACCGTCCACCCGTAGTCGGTGGCGAGGATGCCCGCGGTGTCGACGTCGACCGTGGAGTTCGCGGTCACCATCTTGCCCGACTGCATCAGCTTCTTGATGAGGTCGGTGGTGCGAACGCCCATGCGCTGCGAGAGATCGCTGACGGTGATGCCTTCCTGCACCTTGATGACCTTCTTGTCCTCGGCCATCTGGGTGATGAGGGTCTTCTGACCCTTCTTCGTCGGCTTGCGCTTCTTGCCGCGCACGGGGATCGCCGAACGCCCGAAGATGAGCTCCTTGATGTCGGAGGTGGTGCTCTGTTCCTTCTCCTTCTCGCGACGCTGACCACCGGCGCCGGCGGGGCCGCGACGGTCCTGCTCCTTGCGATCACGCGTACCGGGCGCGCCCGTGGGCACCACCTTGAACTCGCGAACGGGGCCGGTGCCGGGCGGCACGGCGCGACGGCCGGGCGCCATCGGGTAGCGCGAGGCACCCGGTTGCGTGGGCGTGATGCGCTTGATGGGGATGAGCGGGCGGCTGACGACGACGGCCTGCGTGGCCGTCGGCACCGTGCGCACCGGCGCAGGCGTGGCAGGGCCGGTCGCAGTCGCACCGGCGGCGGCGCGAACGGCGGCGATGCCGAGCGGCAGGCGGCCACCGGGCAGCGGCGGGCGCACCGTGACACCGGGGCGCGGCGACGAAGCGCGGGGGTTGTTCACCACGACTCCGGGGCGAACCATCGGAGGAACCGCAGCGGGAGGCGGCGCAGCGACGGGCGCGGCCGTCGCGGCAGCACGAGGCGCGCTGGCGCGAGGCGCGCTCGCACGCGGAGCAGCAGCCGCCGCGGTGACGGCCGGAGCCGGCGTCTCGACGGGAGCTGCGGGGACGGCGGGAACTTCAGGCGGGCGAGCGACGGGCGCTTCGACCGGAGTTTCAGACGCAGGCGGCATGTTCACAGGCGGTTCGGGCGGCGCTTCGACCACGGGCGCGGCGACGACGGGCGCGGGCGGCACTTCAGCCACCGGCGCGGCGACAGGAGGCGCTGCGACCGGCACGGTGTTCGCGGCGACCTGCGTCGCGACCACGTTGTCACCGACCTTGCGGCGAACCACGAAGCCCTTGGGTGCGACGGCGGCGGGCGCGGCCTTGGGCTTGCGCTCGTCGACGATCTTCTTCACTGCCGACGTGGCCTCTTCGTCTTCCAGAGATGAAGAGTGGCTCTTCACGTCAAAGCCGAGGCGCTTGAGCTCCTCGACGACCTGCTTGTTATCGAACTCAATTCCATGCTTGTCCTTGAGTTCTTTCGCGATTTCGTGAACGCGTTTTTTCGACATAGGGCGGTGCCCCCCGTACTTCGGGTTTCGAGAGAAAGGTTGGAAATTAAAGTGACGAGCAGATGGAGAACCTCTCCATCCAGCTCGAAGGAGCGGATGAACAGCAACCAGATGTGGAACTTCAGTTCGATGGTTGCTGCAGGAAAGCCGCCTCCAGGTCAGTCACTACCAGCGCCACGTGCTGCTTGAAGGCCCGCTGGAAGGCCTTTTTCTTCACGGCCGCCGCGAGGCAGCCTGCGCCACAGAGATACGCCCCCCTGCCAAGGGCGTCTTGTGCGCTGTCGAGCACCGGTTGGTGGCTTTGGTTCAACACCAACCGATGGAGCAGGCGCTTGGCCTGCTTCTTTCCGCATCCCACGCAGGAGCGCGTGGGTTCCTTGTGCTGCGTTGGTTTCAGGCGGTGGCCTGCGCCTTCTTCAAAGCGTCGAGTTCCGTGCGGCGCTTGTTCTCTTCGGTCATGTAGTGCTCGGCGGCGGCCTTGATCTGACGGGCCTTCTTGATGCCGATGCCGGCGACGTTGCCGATCTTGGTGAGGTCGTTCTCGCCGACGATGTCTTCAACCTTCTGGAAGCCCGCCAGCTTGAAGCTGTCGACGTTGGTGGTGCCGATGCCGCGCACGCGCGCCAGACGCTCTTCCTGGCTGAGCTCGTCAGGGTGACGGCGCTCTTCTTCGAGGCGCTTCTGCTCGCGGTCCTTCTGCATCTTGTCGAGCTCGATGGAGTCGTCGGTGACGCGCGCCTTCGCGGCCGCCTGCAGCTCGGCGAGCTTGGCCGCGTCGATCCCGGGGATCTGGCCGAGCACGTCGGCGTTCGCGTCCGCCACGTCCTTCGCCATGCGGAAGCCGTGCGCGTAGAGCGTCTCCACCAGCGCTTCGTTCACGCCGGGCAGCGAGCCCAGTGAGCGGCTGGCGAACTCGCGCATCTCCTTCACGCGCGACTCGCTGTTGATGTCGAGCTTCCACCCGGTGAGCTGCGCCGCGAGGCGTACGTTCTGACCCGAGCGGCCGATGGCCAGCGAGAGCTGGTCGTCGGGCACGATGATTTCCATCGCGTGGTTGGCTTCGTCGATGACCACGCGGCTGACCTCGGCGGGCGCGAGCGCGGCGCACACGAAGCGCGCGGCGTCTTCATCGAACTCCACGATGTCGATCTTCTCACCACGGAGCTCCTGCACCACGGCCTGCACGCGGCTGCCCTTGATGCCGACGCACGCGCCGACCGGGTCGACGTCGTTGTCGCGCGAGCTGACGGCGATCTTCGAGCGGCGGCCCGGTTCACGCGCCGCGGCCTCGATGACCACGATGCCTTCGGCGATCTCGGGCACTTCCATCTCGAAGAGCTTGGTGAGGAGGTTCACCGAGGCGCGCGAGAGCACCACCTGCTGGCCCTTCGCCTCACGGAGCACGTCGAGCACGAACGCCTGCACGCGATCGCCCGGGCGGTACACCTCGCGGGGGACCTGCTCGCGCACCGTCAGCACCGCTTCGGCGCGGCCCAGGTCGACGATCAGGTTGCCGCGCTCGAGCCGACGCGCGATGCCGGTGACGATCTCACCCTTGCGGTCCTTGTATTCATTGAAGACGTTCTCGCGCTCCACGTCGCGCGTGCGCTGCAGCAGCACCTGCTTCGCGGTCTGCGCGGCGATGCGGCCGAAGCCCCGGCGGAAGGTCTTGAGCCCCAGGATGTCGCCGTACTGCTCGTCTTGCGCCTTCGCCTCGGCGGCCTGCTCGTCGAGGTAGAAGATCTGGAACACGAGCTCGTCGCCGGGCTGCACTTCCATGCCCTGCTGCGCGGCCTGCTCGACCGTGATCTGGTTCACCGCGTTGATCGGGTCGGTGACGGCCTCGACCACGGTGATGGCCTGAAAGAGGTCGACCAGTGACTTCTCGGTGTCGAACTTCGCCTCGATGGCGCGGTCCTGGCCGAAGTGCTTCTTGGCGGCGGTCTTCATCGCGTCTTCGAGGGTCGCGACGAGCACCGTTTTATCGATGCCCTTGTCCTTCGCGACCTGCGTCAACACATCATCCAAACGGAGCGCAGCAGCTGCAGGGGTCATGGTCTTTCCTTTTCTTCCTCGGCGGTCGAAATCGCTCCGCCTGTATGTGGTTACGGCGTGAACTCCAGGTTCGCGCGGGCGATGTCCTTCAGTTTGATGGTGAAGGCACCCGCGCCCTCCACCACCACCGTGACGGCTTCGTTCGACACGTCAGACAACGTGCCGAGGAAATTCTTGCGAGGCGGCTCGAAGAGCGGCGCGAAGGTCTTGAGCCGCACCTGCTGGCCCTTCACCTTCTCGTAGTGCGCCAGCTTCTTGAGCGGCCGGTTCAAACCGGGGCTCGAGACCTCGAGGCTGTATTCATGGGGGATGACGTCTTCGACATCCAACGCCTTGTCGACCGCGCGGCTGGCGAGCGCGCATTCGTCGACGCCCACGACCGCGCCCGGCTTGTCGATGAACAGGCGCAGCACCCACCCGCCGTGTTCCTTGATGAACTCGAGGTCGAGCAACTCCAGGCCTTCGGCGGCAATGAGCGGCTCGCACACGGCGGTCGCCTTCGCTTCAACTGTCTGCCGTTGGTTTGACTCAGCCATACCCTTGAAATGAAAAATGGGCCTGCCGGCCCACCTTTCGTTACCTCGTGTGAAAAATGGTGGGCGTCCTCTACGTCAGGCAACCCTCCGTGTAAACAGCCCGTCATGTGGATCGCCGCTCTTCAGATGTGCAGTGGAGCTGACAAAGCGCAGAACCTCGAGATCGCGACCCGGTTGATTCGGAACGCCGCGAAATCAGGAGCGAAATTCATCGGACTGCCCGAGAACTTCGCGTGGATGGGCCCGGAGCCGGAGCGCGCGGCCAACGCCGAAACGCTCGAGGGCGCGACGTTGAAGGCCCTGTCGGCGCTGGCAGCGGAGCTTTCGGTCACCCTCCTGGCCGGTTCGATTCTGGAAAGCGGCGCTCCGGGAGACCGGTGCTTCAACACCAGCGTGCTCTTCGGGCCTGATGGAAAACGCATCGCCGTCTACCGGAAGATTCATCTCTTCGATGTCGAGGTCGGCGACGGGCAGACGTATCGCGAGTCAGCGGCGGTCGCGCCCGGCACGGAGGTCGTCGTCGCGGAGACGGCGTTGGGAAAGGTCGGTTTGTCGGTCTGCTACGACGTGCGCTTCCCCGAGCTGTACCGGCAGCAGTCGGCGCAGGGAGCGGTGCTGCTGACCGTGCCCGCCGCCTTCACGCTCGCGACGGGGAAGGATCACTGGGAGGTGCTGCTGCGGGCGCGCGCGATTGAGAATCAGGCGTACGTGATCGCTCCCGCACAGCAGGGCCGGCACCCCAAAGACCGGCTCACGTGGGGTCACGCGATGGTGGTGGACCCCTGGGGTCTGGTCATCGCCCGCGCGTCTGAAGGCGAAGGCTTCGCGATGGCGCGGCTCGACGACGAATACCTCGCACGCGTTCGTCGCAACCTGCCCGCGTTGCAGCACCGCAAGCTGTGAACCACGTTCCGCCAACTGCGCGGCGAAGATCAGTACTGATCTATCTCCTCAGTCCCGATCCACCGAATGTCGCTTCTGAATCCAGTGTTGAGCTTCACGGCGATGTCGCGGGCTTTGGTCCATCGCTCGCGAAGCTTCTCGATGTTGGTTCCCAAGCCCAGAACTGTCGCCAATGAATGCGCACCACGCGTTGTTCGCGCCGCATCTAAGAACGGCGTGGCAACGTTCTGGTACGGCATACAGCACGGGTGCCAAGAATACAGCCCATCTTGGTCAGCGACCGCGCGGTGAAACATAACGAGTTCCGCCTGCCGAAGGCGCTCGAACGAAATAACGCTGCGTCCGCGTTCACTTTCGAAACGACGTCGATGCAACTCACCCCACGCTGAGATCCAATACGTACCGTTCGGCGGATTCCTTTCTCCCCATACCTTCTGCGCACGAACAGACGTGTTCAGCACGCTCCAGAATTTGCCGACGAGTGGGCGACTAGAAGCATTTGCGACCTGGTATTCGGTTTCGAAGAACGTGTTCAGCTCGGAGAATTTCTCGGCCTGAATGAAGCAGTCGACGGTCACAGCAAACAATTCTTGGGTCATGAGCCTTTCGAAGTCGTGCAGCTCTTCACCTGCGCCAACTCGAGCTTCTGCGTCCGAGCGATACGACTGAGAGAACAATTTGGTGAAGAGTTTCCTCAGCGCTCGCGGTGCTTCATCATTGCTGAGCATGTGCAGACCAAGCCTGCAGATTTGTGCGTAGCTCGCGGTGAGGTCGAGCGATTGGTCGTACGCGTCGATAACGCGCTGGTCCCAGTCGTTGTCGTTTTTATCGGGCCGACGCGCCTCAACCTCGGCAGCGAGAGCGTCGAAGTATTCCTGCAGCCGAAGCAACCGATCGGGCTTTCCATCTCGGAGCGCCGACTCAAGCTGCTGTTCTGTTGTTGGCCCGGTAACGCGCTTCGAATGTAAAATTGTTTGAAGCGATCCAGCTAACTTACCCGCCAACATCTTGCGCGCGCTAGCAGGCTCCTCGTTCTCGCTCATTGAGTAGGTGACAACCGGCCTGTTTCGAATGTCGAACGGCAAATCCTCTGGCTTCCCATAGGCAGTGTTGAGAACCAGAACGACCCGTTCAATTCCTGGACTCGCAAGCCCGTAGCCAAGCTCCAGCATTACGTTCGGATTCGGGAGACATCGCTTCGCGTTGGAGTCGACCGGCGAAACGTCGAACACGGCAGCGTCGCAGCTCTCCAACTTGTCGAGAATCACTTGATGAATGTCACGAGCGCCCGGAACTCCCTGCGTGTCACTGTCGGCTCGGATGGGCTCGTCGATTGTCTCGTTCAGATTCTCAATCGCTTTGTCGAGTGCGTCGCGAATCAACCCGCGGTTCGTCTTCGACGGAAGATCAGACTGCCACGAATAGAAAACCGTTCGCTCTGAGCGGGTCGGCATTCACATGATCTACATGTCCGTCAACGCGTTGAGAAATCGGAGATCGCTTCTTCACGCGATCATGCATTGGCCCTCATGCGACCGCGCTCCGCCCACGCGATGAACGCCGCGCACGCGCTGATGCTCACGAAGGTCATCACCGCCATCACCGTCTCATTCGGGGGCGGCGGCATCACGTAGTTCACGACGCCCGCGAACATCAACGCGACGATCGCGACCAGCCCGCGCTTTGACTTGTCGCGCGACCACCAGAAGAACCCCGCCGCGCCGAAGAGCACCAGCTCGAGCGGCAAAGCGATCCACAAGTGCCTCCACAACCCGAAGCCGAACTTCACGCCGTCACTCGACGCGAGCGGCAGATCGGGCACGTGAACGAAGAGGTCCATCACGAAGTGCGACATCACGGCGAGCGAGATGACCAGCGCGTCGCCGGTGCTGCCTGACTTGAAGCGCCACGCGACGAACGCCACCAGCCCCCAGACGAGCGTCGCGGCGAGGCTGTGGCTCCACGGCATGTCGTAGAGGTCGAGCCCGTTCGATTCGGTGAACCCCGGCACGATGCGCGCGTGCTCGATCCCGAGAAGAATGAAGATCGGCCAGAGCAGGTCGACGAACTGCACCGCGAGAAACAACTGCCACAGCTTCACGCCCGGTCGCGCGCGTTGCAGCACCAGCGCCGGAGCGAAATGGCCGATGAACATGCGCGCGCACCTTACTTATTCGTCGAAATTCGGTCGGTTTGTCTCGCGGCTTCACAATCGGCCACCGAGAACATTTCGGAGCCTCTGCGAAAACACATCAACCGACCTCGTCGCACCCTCTGGAGTTCTCGCCATGCCCCGCATCTCCGCTTCTGACCGCGCGCTGCTGACGATTCCCGATACGGCGCCGAACCATGGTCACGACGTGAAGTTCGCGCAGGCGCGCGTCGACAAGCGCGAGAAGTCGCTCGCGAAGCTCAAGGTGCAGGTGCGGCGCGACGGGTCGATCTCGTCGGCGGAACGCAAGTCACTCGACGAAGCGAATGAACGGCTGAAGCTCTCGAGCTCGAACCTCTCGCTGCAGAAGGCCGAAGCGTCACACCTCAAGCTCGCGAAGAGCGCGGTGAAAGATGGCTCCATCAGCCGCAAAGAACGTGACGCGCTGGTGTTGTCGAAGAAGACGGTGAGCCGCTTCACGCAGGAGCGCCTGACCGAGCGCCGCAAGCTGCTCGACCTTCTCGAGAAGACGGGCAGCGGCCACACCAACCTCGTCGTCAGCTCTTTCAACGTGCTCGGTAGCAGCCACACCGGCCCGGGCAGCGATCACCCCGGCGTCGAGACCGGCGTGAAGCGCATGCAATACACCGCGAAGCTCTTCGAGCAGCACGGCATCGACGTCGCCGGTCTGCAGGAATGCCAGGGCGATCAATTCGCCGAATTCAACAAGCTGACCAACAACAAGTACGCCGCGTTCCCCGGCACGGAGCTGGGCCGCAACACGGTGAACTCCATCGTCTGGGACAAGTCGAAGTGGACCGCGGTGGAGAAGCACACCATCGAAATCCCCTACTTCGGTGGCCACAAGGAGCCGATGCCGTACGTGCTGCTGCAGAACAAGCAGACCGGCCAGCGCACGTGGGTCGCGAACTTTCACAACCCGGCGTCGACCAAGCACCACCCTGATCAGGAACGCTTCCGCGACGCGGCGACCGACAAGGAAATCGCGCTCGTCAAACGCCTCGAGAAGAAGACCGGCCTGCCGGTGATTCTCACCGGCGACATGAATGAGAACGCCGAGTACTACAAACGTATGACTGCGGGCACCGACCTGGAGTCGTCGCACAAGGGCCCCAACGGCGCGGCTCCGAATGACACCGGCATCGATTGGATCTTCGGTTCTCCGTCGGTGCACTTCTCGGGCTACGACCGTTCGCGCGACCCGCTGGTGAAGAAGGCGAGCGATCACCCCATCGTCGTCAGCAACGCGAAGATCGATCGCGTGCGTCAGCGCCGCTGAAGCTCCTGCTTCGAGCTGTGCCGAAGCGCGAGGCCGAGCACCGTCGCAGACAACGCGACGAGCGCGAGTTCCGCGGGCCAGGGGCCGGTCAGCTTCACCAACGCCATCACCAGCCCATTGAGCGACGCGTGCGTGGCGATGGAAAGCAGCAGCCACTTCACGCCCCGGCCGCGCGCGAACTCGAGCACCAGCAACGAGCACCCGGTGTGCAGCATCAACGCCGCGATGCGCTCCACGCCGCCGAGCAGTGAGGTCCCGAAATCGAGCTTCGCGAACTGCGCGTCAATCTTCGTCAGCACTTCTGGCGCGAAGCCGAGCGTCAAGCCGTTGGCGAGCGCGACGTAGATGACGAGTGAGCTCGCGATCGACAGACCGATGAGCACGATCGATTCGATGCCGCCGTGACCGACGCCGAGCGCCACGCCGCCGATGGTGGTGCGCGGCTTCCACACGTATCGATACGCGAGCGCGCGGCCGCCTTCTTCGAAGATGCCGGCGGTGAGCGCCGACACCGCGAGCCACGCGACCATCACCGCTTGATCCTGCCCGTAGTGCTTCACGAGGTATGCGTTGAGCGGAATCTGCCACGGCAACCGCAGCACGAACTGCGAGACGACGAACGTGAGCGCACCCCAGCCGAACGCGGCGAGCGGCGCGTCGAAGCGCTTCGCCAGCACGAACATCAGCGCGAGCGGCGCACCGATGGCGATGGTGGCCGAGATGCCGAGGCCGACAACGACTCCAGCATCGAACGTGAGCGCCATGACGCTGACCGTACGCCGCAGAAGGCGCGTGATTGCTCAGTTCAACGCGTTGGGTTGCGTCAGCGCGAACTCGGTGATGCGCGCTTCGAAGCGTGAACCATCGGCGCGCTCCATCACGTACTCGCCGCGCATGCTGCCGAACTGGGTGCGCAACATCGCCCAGCTCGTGTACTCGAAGCGTTCGCCCGGCTCGAGGCGCGGCTGTTTGCCGACCACGCCTTCACCGCGCACCTCCTCGACGCGGCCGGTGGCATCGGTGATGACCCAATGCCGCGCGCGCAGCGTCGCCGCGCGGGTGCCTTCGTTCACGACGGTCACCGCGTAGGTGAAGGCCCACTGGCTGGTGTCCGGGGAGCTGCGCTCCGGCCAGAACGCGGGCTTCACGATGATGCGTACGCCTTCGGTGACGGTGTCCGACATCTTACTTCTCCATCTCTTTCTGTTTCGGAGCCTCGATGGCTTCCTCGGGCTTCGGCTTGATGATCGCCGACGCGACGATCGACCCCGCGAGGCACAGCACGATGACGCTGAGCGAGCTGACGATGACCAGCGTCTCGTGCGCGTGCGCCCATTCTTCGAAGTACGTCTCGACGATGAGCTTGAGCCCCACGAACGCGAGGATGATGCCGAGGCCGATCTTCAGGTAGCGGAAGCGCTCCATCAGCGAGCTGACGAGGAAGAACAGCGACCGCAGGCCGAGGATCGCGCACGCGTTCGAGGTGAAGACGAGGAACGGGTCCTGCGTGATGGCCATCACTGCGGGGATCGAATCGAGCGCGAACAGCACGTCGCTCGTTTCCACCACCAGCAGCACGAGGAAGAGCGTGGTGACGACGAACTTACCGTTTTCCTTCGTGAAGAACGCCAGGCCGTGATCGCCCTTGGCGACCGGCAGCACGCGGCGGCCCCAGACGAACAACGGGTTGTGCTCGGGGTCGACGTTCTCGTCTTCGGCCTTCGCGAACAGCAGCTTCCACGCCGTGTAGAGGAGGAAGACTCCGAAGATGTAGAGGATCCACTCGAACTTCGAGACCAGCGCCGTGCCCGCGAAGATCAGCCCGCCGCGCAGCAGGAACGCGCCGATGATGCCCCAGTACAGGAGCTTGTGTTCGGCGCGATTGCTGATCTTGAAGGTGCTGAAGATCACCAGGAAGACGAAGAGATTGTCGACCGAGAGCGCGTACTCGATGACGTAGGCGGTGACGAACGGCACCGACGCGGTCGCGCCGTATTCGAAGTGAAGAAAGCCCGCGAAGCCGAGCGAGAGCGAGACCCAGATGCCAGTCCAGATGGCGGCCTTGCGCGGCGTGATCTCTTTGCCGCCGGCGGCGAAGAGATCGATCGCGACGACGATCACCACGCCGATGAGAAAGCCCAACCACAGAACTGGAGTGCCAACTGTTTCCACGATTCTCCTCGTCTAAGTTCGTTCGACAGACGACGCAACCGACTACGATCTGCGGGTGCGTGAATTGCTCGCGGTGACGGTGGTGATGTTCGCGGCGTGCGAGTGAACGCCGTCACCTCAGGCCGCGCCTCCTCCAGTGACCGGTGAAGTTCGCGAATACGGCTTCGTGCATCACGAAACGACGGGCAGCACGTCTGCGGTGTTGCCCACCGACTCACGAGAAATCACGATCGAGTTCTCCGACGACGCCGACCGCGAAGCGTTGCGCGCGCTGTACGCGCTGAAGGTGACGTTGTTCCTGCCGAACACGAGGGGGACAAACTCACTGTGGTCGGGGTGCTCGACGGCGTCGTGCTCCGTTTGCGCGGTGGAGTCATGAACCAATGCCCGATGACTTCCCCGAAGAGACGCTCGACACGCAGCTTCGTGAAGCCGACTTTAAAGCGGAGATCTCTCGCGCTTCGTTCATCAGTGACGCAGCCGCAGCACCAACACCGAACGCTCCGGCACGTGAATCGTTTCACCCGCGCGCGCAGTGAGCGGCCGGGGCACGTCACTCGCGGTTTCGAGAATCAGCTCCCAACCTTCGCCCCAGCTCGCGCCGGGCAAGATGACGGGCACCGGTTGCTTCGCGGAGTTCATGTACACGAGCAGCGTGTCGCCCTGCAGCCGCTGCCCATTTCGATCGCGCATGGCGATCGCGTCGCCGCCGAGGAACATGCCGAAGCAGCGTTGTTCAGCGTTCGACCAGTCAGCGGCCTTGAGTTCAGCGCCGTTGGCGTGGAACCACACGAGGTCGCGGAAGCGGGAGTCATCAAGCGTGCTCCCGAGGAAGAAGTTGCGGCGCTGCAGCACCAGCGCGTTCGAGCGCAGCTCCGCGAGCCGGCGCGTGAACTCGAGCAACGCGCTCTGCCGTGGCGAGAGCGACCAGTCGACCCACGAGAGCTCGTTGTCCTGACAGTAGGCGTTGTTGTTGCCTTTCTGCGAACGGCCGAACTCGTCACCGGCCATCAACATCGGCGTGCCGACCGACAAGAACAACGACGCGAGCAGATTGCGCACGGTGCGATCGCGCGCGGCGTTCACGTTCGGGTTCTCGGTCTCGCCCTCGACTCCGTGATTCCACGACTGGTTGTCATCGGAGCCGTCGCGGTTGTCTTCCTTGTTCGCTTCGTTGTGCTTGCCGTTGAACGCGGTGACATCGGCGAGCGTGAAGCCGTCGTGGCACGCGACGTAGTTGATCGACGCGCTCGGGCGGCGGCCCGAAATCTTGAAGTAGTCGGAGCTGCCCGAGAGGCGTGACCCCAGTTCAGCGAGTTGTCCGCCATCGCCGCGCCAGAACTTGCGCAGCGTGTTGCGGTAGCGATCGTTCCACTCCGCGAACAGCAGCGGGAAGCCGCCGAGGCGATAGCCGCCGGGCCCGACGTCCCACGGTTCGGCGATGAGCTTCACGCGCGAGAGCACCGGGTCCTGGAAAATCGCCGAGAAGAACGGCGCGTGCGGGTCGAACTCGCCCGAAGCACCGCGCGCCAGTTCACTCGCGAGATCAAAACGGAAGCCATCGACGTGGAACTCGCGCACCCAGTAGCGGAGCGAATCGAGCACCATCTTGAGCACCGTCGGCCGGAACAGCGCCAGCGAGTTGCCGCAGCCCGTGAAGTCACGGCCGGGCCAGTAGTACGTCGCGTTGTCGACCCCGCGGAACGAGAGCGTCGGCCCCGCGTCGGAGCCCTCACACGAATGGTTGTAGACGACGTCGAGGATCACCTCGAGGCCGGCCGCGTGGAGCGCGCGCACCATTTGCTTGAACTCCGTGACCTGCTGCCCTCGTGAACCGCTCGCCGCGAAGCGCTGATCAGGCGCGAAGAACGAGAGCGTGTTGTAGCCCCAGTAGTTGGTCAGGCCACGCTCGCTCAGAAAACCCTCTGGTACGCACTCGTGCACTGGCAGCAGTTGAACGCTGGTGACGCCGAGTGATTTCAGATGCGCGATGACATTCGGGTGGCCCAGGCCGGCGTACGTGCCGCGCAATTCATTCGGAACATCGGGGTGCAACTGCGTGAACCCCTTCACGTGCAGTTCGTAGAGCACCGCCTTGCGCCACAGCACCTGCGGTCGCGCGTCGTCGCCCCAGTCGAACGCGTCGTTCACGACGACAGATCGTGGAACTCCGGCCGACGAGTCACGCGCGTCGAGCGTGTTCAACCTGCCGGGCACATGTGCCGTGACCGGTTGTGACCAGTCGACATGACCAGTCACCGCGCGCGCGTACGGGTCGACGAGCAGCTTGTTCGCGTTGAAGCGATGCCCTTCGTTCGGAGCCCACGGGCCTTCGACGCGAAAACCGTAGAGCGCTCCCGGTTTCACGCCCGGCACGTAGCCGTGGAAGACGTGATTCGTCTGATCGACCAACTGGAGCCGCGCGATTTCCCGCTGCGGGTCTGACTCGTCGAACAGACACAGCTCGACCGCGGTCGCGTGGTGCGAAGACAACGCGAAGTTCACGCCTTCCGCGTCAGCCGTCGCGCCGAGCGGGTACGGAACTCCGGGCCAGACCTCGAAGCTCATTCAAAGACGAGCCAGCCGAACCGCGGCGTGGCGTGGAAGTCACCGACGAACAACGGCGAGAACGACTGGCCTTCGATCTGCGTGCGGCGCTGCAGATGCTCGAGGCGGTACGCGTTGAAGCGCCAGCGGTCACCCTTCTGCGGAGGCAGTCGCAACGGCGTGTTCAAATTCGCGAGTGGAATCTGCATCTCCGCGGTCCACGACTCGTCTTTGTCGCTGTCGTCATCGAGCGTGCCCTTGATGGCGACGGCGGTCTTCATGCCCGATTCCCACTTCATCGCGGTGGGCAGGTCGCTGCGGCGCGCGACGAAGCTCGCGTCGAAGTTCACGTTGTGCGGCGAGACCTGCAGCTCGTTGTATGTCGCGCCGTCGGCGTTCGCGTCGATGAACACCTCGAGCGCGTCTTCATTGTAGATGTCGTCGTCCTTGTTCAGCTTGGTGCCCCAGACATCGGGGTCTTCAGCGAAGAACGCGACGTAGAGGTTGGTGTCGTCCCACAAGATGCGGAAGGTCGTCTTCCGCGTGGTGGGGCCGCCGTCGAAGCTGCGCGTGAGCTGCACCTCTTTCGCGTTCGCCCACACCGCGTCGTCGAGCTTGCCGTCGATGACCGGCGGCTTCGCGGTCTTCACCGTCACGTATTCAGGCAGCGCGGCCTGCGGCGTTTCGATCTTCGGCCCGAGAATGCGACCCTGCCCGTCGTTCTGCGGGCCCGGGTCGACCGGCAGACGGCCTTGATCATTCCAGAACCCAAGCGCGAGGCGGAGCGCTCCATTGAAGTTGGGCGGCATCTGAAAGCCGTGCGCGTCTTCGATGATCTTCCCGACCGGCCACGTGCCGAGCGGCGCCGCGCCCTGCTGAATTTCGTGGTCGAGATTGCCGACCTGCCTCCCGCTCGCGTCATCGATGACGTGGAGGAAGAACTTCCACCCGGCAGGCACCTCCGCGTTCGCGCGGAAGTAGTGACGCAGTTGCACGTTCTGACCCGCCGCGGGCTTCTGCGGCTCGATGATGCTGCCCAGGTACGTGACGGCTCCAGATGACCAGGTCGCGTTGCTGGTGAACGTCAACTGCCCGGGGAGGGCGTCGAGCGTGCGAATCGCGCCTCCGCCGCCGGCTTGAACCGGGGCCGCCTGCTGGGTGCTCTGGGGGGCCCGATTTTTCGGCCCGGCCTGCTCATCGCGGCACGCGGCAAGGGCCAGGCACAGACTCAAAAAGCGCATCTCTCTCAAGGCGCCCGCCGCCCCGGGGTCGACCGGCTCCTCGCGTTCAGTCCT
>JBEHYH010000073.1:0-17798 GCA_048498275.1 Myxococcota bacterium
GAAGGCGAGGTGCTCATCGTCGACGAGCACACCGGCCGCATCATGCCGGGCCGCCGTTGGAGCGACGGTCTGCACCAGGCCTTCGAATACATGCGGAAGTAGTTCTGGAACGAGACCGTCGCGAGCGTCTGGTTCTCGTTCTCGATGGTGACGCCTTCCTTGGCTTCGATGGCCTGGTGCAGACCGTCGCTCCAACGGCGGCCCGGCATGATGCGGCCGGTGTGCTCGTCGACGATGAGCACCTCGCCTTCCTTCACCACGTAGTCGCGGTCGCGCTTGTAGAGCGTGTGCGCGCGCAGGGCCTGCTCGACGTGGTGCAGCGTCTCCAGCTCTTCGGGCGCGTAGAGGTTGTTGATCTTCAGGCGCGACTGCAGCTTCTCGATGCCGCCGTCGGTGAGCGTCACCGACCGCGACTTCTCGTCGAGCTGGTAGTCCTGCTCCGGCAGCAGGCCGTAGATGACCTGATCGACCTTCGCGTACAGCTCGGTGCTGTCTTCGGTCGGGCCGGAGATGATCAGCGGCGTGCGCGCTTCGTCGATGAGGATGGAGTCGGTCTCGTCGACGATGGCGAAGTTGAGCTCGCGCTGCACATAGTCCTGCAGGCGGAACTTCATGTTGTCGCGCAGGTAGTCGAAGCCGAACTCGTTGTTCTGGCCATAGGTGATGTCGGCGCCGTACGACTCCTGGCGCTGCTTGTCGCTCAGGTCATGGAGGATGCAGCCCGTCGTCATGCCGAGGAACCTGTAGACGCGGCCCATCCATTCGGCGTCGCGCTTGGCGAGGTAGTCGTTGACGGTGACCACGTGCACGCCGCGGCCGGACAGCGCGTTCAAATACGAGGGCAGCGTGGCGGTGAGCGTCTTGCCTTCACCGGTGCGCATCTCGGCGATGCAACCCTGGTGGAGGAACATGCCGCCGATCATCTGCACGTCGTAGTGACGCTGGCCGAGCACGCGGCGGCCGGCTTCACGGGTCAGCGCGAACGCTTCGTAGAGCACGTCATCGAGCGAGCGGCCGTTGGCGATTTCACCTTTGAGACGCGCGGTCTCGCGGGCGAAGTCTTCGTCTTTGAGCGCCCGCATCTTCGTCTCGAGCTCGTTGATGCGCACGACCCTGGGCTGCGCCTTGCGGATCTCGCGGTCGTTCTTGGTGCCGATGATTTTCTTCAAAACCCATTCGATCATGGGGAGGTCCTTCGTGAGACGTGGAGGGTGAGAACTGAAATGGAAAAAGGAAAACGGAGAGAACCCCCTCTCCCGTTCACGGGAGAGGGTCGGGGTGAGGGCCGAACGTGTTGAAGCCGCTCAAACCGCCTGGCGATACCGCAACACCACGAAGCGCAGCGCGCGCGCCGTCATGTCGTCGGGCATCGAGTTCGCGACGAAGCCTTCACCGGTTGCGGCCAGCGAAGCGAATGCAGCGAACACCGCTTTTTCGGGCGCTTCGGCCTTCGCGGTGTCTTGCGACTCCGCGGAGATTTCGTCAGCGAACCGATGCAGCGGGACGAACCGGACCACCTCGACGCGCGGCATGGCCATCGCGACCAACTGCGTCGCGAAGACGGGCAACCCCACGGTGAGGAGGAGAACGATTCTCACAGCCGCGTCATGTACCAGTTTTTGGCCCGTGCAACCCTTTTCCCTGTGAAAGCGGGCTGCTTCAGCGGGCGTTGAGGGCCGTGAGCGAGCTCGCGGTCGCGGCTCTGGTGAGCCACTTCTCGAGGAGCGGCACGTTCGCTTTGTCGAGCCTCGTTTCGAGCTTCACCGGCAACTCACCGAAGCGCGTCTTGACCACGTGCTTCACGGCCTTGCGCAGCGCACGTTCACTGCCGCGCTCAACGCCCCTGGCGACCGCCTTGCGCTTCTGATCCATGTAGTACTGGTGAATCGTCTTCATGGTCGGTTCCTCGGTGTCTTTGTAGCGCATCGCAGTGGTCTCCAGCACCTGGCGGGCTTCTCTGCCGAGGGCGTGCGTGAGGTAGCCAAGGCTCAAGCCGCGTGCCTGATCATCGCCACGCGTTTCACGGAGAAGGCGCCAGAGGACAGCGTCGAGCGCCTTCGGCGGAACCGCCGCAGCCTTGAGCGTCAGCAGTGCGTATTTGAGCGACGCTTCAATGGCGAGGTGCTCCACCGCTTCGCTGTGCAGGTCGATGATGATCGGCGCGAAATCGACGGCGAGTGACTCGGCTCCTCGGGGAACTTCGAGCGGCTCGCGCAGTTGCCTCGCGGCGTTCCACGGCGTCGTGCCGTTGTAGACGATCATCCCGATGACCAGCGGCAGCTTCTCGCCGCGCTTCTTTCGCGCGTGAAGCAGCTCGCGGTATCGGGACACGACGTAGTCGAGGAGCTGCAACAGCACGTCGGGCGCCGACTCACGCTTGTGTTCGACGATGCAGAAGAGACACAGCTCCCGGCGCAGGCCTTCGAGGCGTGCGCGGAAGACGACATCAGCGGTTCGTCGTCGGAGCGGGCCCCGTACGAAGGTCTAGGAGATCTGCTCCGGAGGTAGCGTGAGATGACGACGAAGTGAACGCGGCAGCCGTTCACGCAACAGCGCATGCGCGGTGCGCGAGTTCTTCATCAGCCGGCGGAACATGGCGTCGTGAATGCCCACGCGCGCCGGCAGAGCACGCGCGATGCCAGCTCAGGTCCTCTGCGAGTTCGCGCGAATACCGTCCGCGCTGGCGCATGGTGCGAAGACGCTCCAGCGGGTTTCTCAGCGCGTGAGGTTCACCACTTCATGTGCAACTGCGTGCCCGCGCCGAAGGTCGAGGGGGTGAGGTCCATCGTCGACTTGATCAGCGTCATGCACTTGCCGACCACGCCGGCCATGAAGAACTGATTCGGGTACGGGAGCTCCGGCATCTTCAGCACGGCTTCTTTTTCGCCGAGCCATTCGAGGTCGAACGTCGCGCCACCGACGCCGGTGCCGCAGAAGCGCGGGGAACGCTGCACGAGGGCCTTCGCCGACAGAAACGGTAGCGCCGCGGCGATGAGCTTGCCGATCATCGTGTCGAGGTAGCCGTCGATGAAGCGTTCACCGAGCAGCTCGAACGCGCGGTCTTGCGGCTCGTGAGGGAACACGTGGCGCGCGGCGACCATCAGACACTGCCGCCACACTTCGTACGGGTACTCCGGGAGCGCCTTGTCGACATCGAAGCCGGCCGCCTTCAACTCGTCGCGGAACGCGCCTTCGGGCTTGAGCGCCACGGAGAACATCCCGTCGAACATCGAGTGTTTCGCGATGACCGGCATGGAGCGGCGCATACTTCAGCTTGCCGGGAGGCGCACGGAGACGGGTGTTTCCGTATGCTCACGCACCTTTCGTGGAGGCGCGTGTGACGGATTGGAGCGACGTTCGGTTTCAGGTGGAGCGAGGGGACGACTCGCTCGTGCTTGAGCTGGTGAGACGGCTGTGGGGCGAGGTCACCGACCTCTTGGAGCGCCGTCGGGATTTCATGCCTGTTCTCGCCGCCGCGTGTCGTCGGTTCCCGACTGTTCGTGCGCACTTCATCTCGATGCGTGATGCGCAGACGCCTGCGTTCGGCGCCCGCAACGGCGTTTCAGACTGGCTCGCGTTGAACGAAGCCCTCGATGACTCTCCGCGGATCCTCGAGTGGTTCGACCAGTCGCGTTCGGCTGGCCACACGCCTCCGCCGTTCTCGATTCTGGAGGAGGCGGTGTTGCAACGAGGCCGACCCGCTGACTACCTCGCTTGGCTCCCGGGCGGACCAGAGGCCGCACTCCGAGAGAGCGTGCGTGCGTACCTCTGGACGCTCGGAACGTGCCGCGCGCTCGGTTTCGACCCGGAAGCGTCGCTGGAGAGCTTGTTGGAGGAGATTGCCCTCGTCGATCGCGAGCCGCGCACCAAAGACGAGAGAGTCCTCGTGTCGGGGCTACTCAGGCAGCTCGCGATGACGATTGCGGCATTCGAAGCCGTCGAGCCGGGAAACGTTTCGATGCGAAAGCTCGCGTGCGACCTGCTCGGTGCTGAATTCATGAGTGCTGCGCTCTTCAGTTGGGAAGACCGTCAGACTCACTGACTGCGAATCTCCAGTGCCGATGAGACCGGTAGCGGTGCGTAGAGATGCGGGAACAACAGTCCTCCGCGTGAAGGTTCCCATTTGAGCGCTGCGCCGAACGACTCACTCTCGACGGTGATGATCACCAGATCAGTCTGACCGGCGAAGTGCTTCGCGAGCGTCTCCTCGAGCTGTTCAGCCGTCGAGAAGTGGATGTACCCGTCACGCACATCAATCGGCGAGCCTTCGAACACGCCTTTCGCCTCCGCCGCACTCCACTGCGCCTTCGTCGCGATCTTGAAGATGTGCATCAGGGCTCCGCGAAGCCTTTGCGCGCCCAGGTGTTCGCCACGTCGCGCGTGAACTTGAAGCCCGCAGCCACGCGGAAGCTTGCGACGGTCTGCTTCTGTTCATCGACCGCCGACAGGATCGCGTGCGGCTCGTACTCATCAGCCACCTGCTCGAGAAACACCGCGTACCAGCGCCCGTCCCACGCGACGTCGACGCGCTTCTTCATCGCGGCGTCGCGCTGACGGGTCGAACGGTCGAGCACCTCGGAGGCGGTCTTCACGAACGTCGCGAACGCGGGGCCATCGAACGGCTTGGGGTTCTTCTTGTCGCGGCCCATCACCCACGGGCTGATCAACACCGGCTCGGGAATGCCGTCTTTGCGAATCTCGACCGCCCACCCGTCATCGTCTTCGTTCTTGATGACCTTCGCGGTCCATCCGTTTCGCTTCCACAGCGTCGGCTCCATGATGTCGGCTTCGTTGCTCACACCGATTGCATAGCAGAGAGCACCGACATGTGCTGTTCGTCTGTTCAGTATCGTTCACCATTGAGCAGCCTGGCCCGCGCTCGCGCATTCGCTTCGAGCAAGAACGTCATGCCGAGGTCGTGGCCGCCCGATTCCACCGCGAAGCGCATGTTCCCATCGACAGGGTTGGCGAATGGGCGAACGACGAACGCCACGGGTTCCAGTTCGAATTCACGGCGCGGAGCGGGCCAGCGCCCGATGCTCACCTGTACGCGCTGCTCGGGGCGACGCAGCCTGATGCGCGCGAAGAAGCTGGGCACCAACACGAACGCTCCGACCGCGAGCACGGCGAGGAAAACCGCGACCGGCAGCGAGCCTTCGCGCAAGGCGAACGTCGCGCCGCGCGCGGGGTCTTGCAGATACGCGTTGATTGCCTTGGCCGTTCGCTCGGCGCGCTCTCCATTCTTCCCGACGCCCTGGTAGTCGGTGAACGAGCCGTCTTCGTGTGTGAGCACCAGCTTGAGCGCCTTCGTTCGCCCGCCCGGGCTCCACTCGACGCCAGCGCTCGCAATCTTCGCGACGGGTTCTCGCTGCTCGACGCCGAAAGGGTAGCGCTCGAGGTGAGTACACGCGCCGCCCGGCTCGCAGCGCAGCTCGGAGTCGTGTGACACCAGCACCGCCATCGTCGCGAAGAACACGCCGACGCCTCCCAGCATCAGGGTCATGAGGGCTCGGGCCGGCAGGCCGTATCGCGGGAAGACGAATTCTGCGCCGACGTTCATCGCGCGCCTCTTACTTCGATAAGGAGCGGCCACTCATGTACGTGCCGAAACATTTCGAAGAGTCGCGACCTGAAGTGCTGCGCGCGTTGATCGACGCGCACCCGCTCGGAGCGCTGGTCACGCGCGGTGCGAACGGGCTCGACGCGAATCACCTTCCTTTTTTCATCGAGGGCGATTCGCTCATCGCGCACGTCGCGCGAAAGAACCCGGTGTGGCGTGAACTCAAAGACGGCGACGAAGCGCTCGTCATCTTCCGTGGAGCCGACGGCTACATCTCGCCCAACTGGTACCCGAGCAAACACGAGACGCATCGACAGGTGCCGACGTGGAACTACCTCGTCGCGCACGCGCACGGCCGCGTCTTCGTGCGTGATGACGTGAACTTCGTGCGCACGGTCGTCGCGAAGCTGACGAAGCAACACGAAGCCTCGCAGCCGCAGCCGTGGAAGATGTCGGACAGCCCGCGCGAGTTCATCGACGAGCGGCTCCTCGAAATCGTCGGCATCGAGGTGAAGATCGATCGGCTCGTCGGCAAGGCGAAGCTCGGTCAGAACCGTGAGCAGCGTGACGCGCGCGGCGCGGCCGATGGGCTCCGTGCACACAATGCCGAGCTCGCCGGCGAGATGACGAAGCGAAACGGTTAGGGCGCGATCAACTGCACGTCCTGCTTCGTCGCGTTCTTGAGCGTCACGCTGGTCGAGACGACGCGGCCGTCTTGCGTGGTGCCGGAGACCGTCAGCGTTCCGAGCTCCGCTTCGAGCGTGCAGTCGCCTTCGGCTGCGCGCGTCGTGCAGCGCGTGATGAGGGTGCCGTCGGCGCGTTGCACTTGAAGTGAATGCATCCCCGAGAGCGGCTTCTTCGCGGCGTCGACCACGGTGACGGAGAGACACGCGCGCGGTTTCATGACGATCGTCGCCGCGTCTTTTTCTTCGACCGCCGTGCGTTCGAAGCAGCGGCGATAGACTTCCACCGGCGCGGCAGGCCCCGCTTCGAGCTCGAGCGTGAAACGCCCTTGCGCGTCGGTGAAGTTGCGGCCGCTCCCGACCATCGCGCCTTCGATGGGCTTGCGATCTGGCCCGAGCACCACGCCGCTCACGCTGCGCTTCGCGAGCATCGGAGGCTGCCGAAGCGTCAACGGGCCCGCGCCACGCTTCACGGTCGTGCGCACCTGCTTCCTGGTCATCGCGGCGACCTCGAGTTCGGCATCGGGGAGTTCGACGAGCGTGAACCGGCCCTGGGCATCGGTGGTCGACAGCCGCGTGTCGCAGATCATCTGGCGCGCGTCGGGAGTATCGGGTCGGGCCAGCACGTCGACACCGGCTTGCGGCTTGCCGTCGCCGTCGAGCAATTGCCCTCGGAGCTCCCAGCCGCTCCCGAACTGCATCTTCACCGTGGCGACGCCGTGGGTGACCTCGAGCTTCTGCGAATGGCAGATGCGCGTGTCGTTCTCGCGGCTCGACACCTGCAACACGTACTCGCCGTCTTCGAGCCCACGGATCGTGAAGCGCCCTTGCGCGTCGGTCTCGGTCTGGCCGGAATTGCCGATGGCCCCGGGGAGCGCGACGACGACCTCCGCGTTCTCGAGCGGCGAACCGGCGCGGCTCAACACCTGACCTTCGACGGCGGTGATGCTCGGCGTCAGCCGGAGCTCCGACGAGGGCGCGTGCACGAGCGAAAAGAAGCGGCTGCCGGAAGGGCGCCTCCATTCGAGCTCGTAGTCACCCTCGAGTACTTCGAAGGCGAAGTGGCCATCGGCCTTGAGCGCTCCGCTCGCGCGCGGTGTCGCGTGCGCGCGAAAGTTCGTGAGGTCAGCGCCGGCGGGCGGTGCGTCGATGAGCCGCAGGCCTCCGCCGTTGGCATCGGGCGCGACGATGACGCCGGCGACGCTCATCGGCTTGCCGAGGCGAATGGTGAGCGTCACCGCCGTCTGCAGAGGGTGCTCGATGGTGTGATTGAGCCTGGCGTAGCCGGGCGCTTCGACCCACAGGCTCGTGCCGTACAGGCCGGGAGCGACGCCGGTCGCCGTGAAGCGCCCGTCGCTGCCCGTGTGTGCTTCGACGTTGACGGCCTGGTGGTGCGAGCCTCCGCGGAAGGTGAGCCTCGCGTTGGCGACCGGAGCGCCGCGCTCATCGAGCACGACGCCGGTGATTTCGCGCGCGGGCCCTTGCCGCTCTTCGAGCTGGACGCGACCAGGTGCACCACCATCGACAGCGCCGAGGAGCAGCAGACAGGTGATCAGCATCACCCGAGCGTAGAGCTTCAGCGAGCTCCCACGGAGCAGGTTCAGTCCGGGCGGACTACTCGCCGGGGCACGCCCTGGCGCGGTCCTCCGCTCGGAGCGTGTGACATGGTGGCCGTGATCAGCGCGACTGCGCCTTGCCCTGCGTGTCGAGCTCCGCGAAATCAGCGGCGCTGAGTTCGACGTTCGCGCCCGCCGCGTTCTCGTCGAGGTGCTTCACCTTGCCCGTCCCGGGGATCGGCAACATCACCGGGCTGCGTTTCAACACCCACGCGAGCGCGACGGCCGACGGCGAGACCTCGTACTTCTTCGCCAGCGTCGTCAGCACCGAGCCCTCGTTCGCCAACGCGCCCGCCGCGAGCGGATACCAGGGGATGAAGCCGATGCCTTCCTTCTCACAGTATTCGAGCACGTCCTCGCTCTTGCGATTCACGAGGTTGTAGAGGTTCTGTACCGACGCCACGGCGAAGTGTTTCCGCGCCGCTTTGATCTCCTCGACCGAGACCTCCGAGAGGCCGATGAGGTCGACGAGGCCTTCTTTCTTGAGCTCCGCGATGGCGCCGAACTGCTCTTCACGCGGCACGTTCGGGTCGATGCGGTGGAGCTGCCAGAGCTGCAGCCGGTCCTGCTTCAGGCGCTGCAGGCTGTCCTTCACCGCCTTCTTCAAATACTCAGGGCGGCCGTTCGGAGCCCACTGGTTCGGCCCTGCGCGCGTGAGCCCGGCCTTGGTCGCGATGACGAGCCCTTTGTACGGGTGCAACGCCTTCGCGATGAGGTTCTCGCTGATGTGCGGCCCGTACGAATCAGCGGTGTCGATGAAGTCGATGCCGAGCTCGACCGCGCGCTTCAGCACACGAAGCGCTTCGGCTTCGTCTTTCGGCGGGCCCCAGATGCCGTCGCCGGTGATGCGCATCGCGCCGAAACCGAGGCGCTTCACGGTGATGGAACCGCCCAACTTGAAGGTGCCGCTCTTCTCGACGTGCAGAGTGCTCATGGGCGCAAACAGGTAGCGCGCCCGTTTACCCGCGCAACTCATTCACCACGTAGGCTGTTCGACCATGACCGACATCCCCATCAGTTCCCGGTTCTCTCCCGCGGGTGCGAGTGACGCCGAGGGCTGCGTCGCGGTGCGCCCGTGGAATGTTCCCGAGCGTCTCCGCACGCTCGTCACTGACGCTCGACCCGTGTCGAACGATGGGTTCGTCGGCGTCATCGGCGGCAATACCCTGGCGCGTGGCTGGCTTCCGTGGGGCGCGCCGGCGATGGTCGGTGGCGGGTTTCACTTCGTGCTGCGCGATTCGCATCGCGGGGCGATTCTCACCGCGGGCATCGATGCTGACGTTGACCCGCCGGCGTTCATGTTCGCCATCAAGGGCCCCGACGAGGGAGCGATTGATGCCCTCGAGCAGGAGCTGAACACGCTGCCTCCGGTGCAGTGCTCGCTTGAGGTCCCCGGCGATGGTTACGACTTCACCATCGGGTACCGAAAAGGGCGCGCGTTTCTGAAGCTTCGGGTCGACAGCTGATCCGATAGGCGCACCGACGGCTCCATCATCGAAGGCAACCCCGTCTTCACGAACTTCCTCTGGAACGAGATCGGGCGAGGGACTGATTTGGACGTGCTGCAGGACCGGCTCGCGAAGAATCAGAACATCGTCGATGAATTGACGGTGATGGTGTTCGCGTCGCGCCTTCACGGTGATGCAACCGCCCAGCTTGAAGGTGCCGCTCTTCTCGACATGCAGAGTGCTCATGGGCGGTAGCGCGCTCGGGTTCGCGCGCAGGTGATTCGCGTGCTTCATTGCCGCACGTGAAGACGAACACCTTCGAGAAGCGTTCGGTGATGCCAGTGTCAGCTGACGAACTCTTCGCGTGGCACGCGCGAGAAGGTGCGTTCGAACGGCTGAATCCTCCCTTCGCGCCGGTGGAGGTCGAGGAGCGCAGCGGCGGGCTCGAGGTCGGTGCGCGCACGGTGATTCGCATGCCCATCGGCCCGGCGAAGCAGCGCTGGGTCGCCGAGCACACGGCGTACGAACCCGGCCGCATGTTCCGCGACGAACAGACGAGCGGCCCGTTCGCGAAATGGGTGCACACGCATCGCTTCGAGCCGCGCGCCGATGGCACCAGCGAGCTCATCGACACCATCGAATACGCGTTGCCGCTCGGTGGCTTCGTCGGCAATTCATTCACCGAGCGCACGCTGGAGCGGATGTTCGACTACCGCCACGCAGTGACGCGCGCCGACCTCTCACGCCACCGCGGGCCGAAGCGCGTGTTCGCCATCGCTGGAGCGAGCGGGCTCATCGGCACCGCGCTCAAAGCGTTCCTCACCACCGGCGGGCACGAGGTGCGCGTCATCAAGCGCGGTGACTTCGCGGCGGTCGAAGGCGCGGAGGTCGTCGTGAACCTCGCGGGCGCTGGAGTCGCCGACGCGCGCTGGACCGATGAACGCAAACGCGAGCTCGTCGACAGCCGCGTCGCGTACACGAAGCAGCTCGTCGCGCACGCGAAGGGAGTGAAGGTGTGGCTGCAGGGTTCGGCGATCGGCGTGTACGGCGAACGCGGTGACGAGGTGCTCACCGAAGATTCGAAGCTCGGCGAACCGGGCGAACGCACCACGCGCTTCCTCGCGAAGCTGTGTCGCGATTGGGAAAGCGCGGCTGAGAACGCGGCTCCGCGCGTGGTGATGCTGCGCACCGGGCTGGTGCAGTCCGCGAACGGTGGAGCGCTCGCGAAATTGTTGCCCGCCTTCAAGCTCGGCGCGGGCGGGCCCATCGCCGGGGGCAAAGCGTGGCAGAGCTGGATCTCGCTCGAAGACGAGCTCGGTTTGATTCTCTTCGCCGCGCAGAACGACGTGTCGGGTCCGCTGAATCTCACCGCGCCGAACCCCGTGACGAGCTCTGACTACGCGCGTGTGTTGGGTCGCGTGCTGTCGCGGCCCGCCATCGCGCCGCTCCCCGGGTTCGCGCTGCGTGCGCTGTTCGGTGAAATGGCCGACGGAGCGATTCTCGCGAGCCAACGCGCACTGCCCGCGCGGGCGAAAGCGGCGGGCTTCGAGTTCCTGCATCCCGACCTCGAACAGGCGCTGCGCTTCACCCTCGGCCGCTGAGGAAACCCGAGCCATTCCCCGTGGTGCTTTGACGTCAATCGCGCTTCATTTGCGCGCGTGCGACTTCTTTCGTTGTTGGCCGTTCTCTGCGCGCTGTCCGCGTGCCAGCCCAAACCGTGTGACGCTGGTGGTTGCCGGCCGAGCGAGAAAGACGCGTGCGAAGTCGGCATCGACGAGAACGAGGACGGCCTGTGCGACCGTTCAACCGCCGACTGGAGCGCGAGCTCGTCGGTCGGCGAATCGGGCAACCGCGCCGACATCTACAACCTGGGGCCGAAGCTCGATGACGTGCGCGCGCGCGGGCTGCAGCACTTCCTCTCGTGGCCGGTGAGCGTGTCGGGCGTGCTGTTGCCGAACCGCCCGATGCAGGCGCTCCTCGACCCGAATACGCCGAGTCAGGACACGAAGAATCTGCAAGCGGCCGCGCGCAACGTGCTCGGGTTCGGCACGACGCCGGAGATGTACACGTACCTCGGGCTCCCGCAGCGCGATGGCAGAGTGGAGGCGCAACCCGGCGTGCGCTGGCCGGCGTGGGTGAAGGAGGGCGACTACCTCGGCGTCGGCACCGTCGACACGCCGCAGGGCCCGGCGATGACGTTCTCGTGCGCGACGTGTCACGCGCATAGGCTCTTCGGGCGCACCGTCGTCGGCATGACCAACCGTCACGAGCAGGCGAACGAGTTCTTTCACAAGGCCGCCGGTTTCTTCCCGCTGCTCGACCGCGACATCTTCGTGAACACGATGGGAGCGAATGAGCTCGAGCTCGAACGGTTTCTCATCACGCAGAAACATCTCGGCGCGGTGGGCTCGAAGACGCCGGCGGTGCTGGGCCTCGACACGTCACTCGCGCAGGTGTCGCTGAGCCTCGCGCGGCGCACCGACGATGCGAACGCCACGCGCGACGCGGCGATTGAGGTGAACCCGCGTGAAAATCTGCTCTCGACCTACGTCGCCGACAGCAAGCCGGCCGTGTGGTGGAACGTGAAGTACAAGACGCGGTGGCTGTCCGATGGCTCCATCGTCGAGGGCAACCCCATCTTCACGAACTTCCTGTGGAACGAGATCGGCCGCGGGACGGATCTGGACGTGCTGCAGGACTGGCTCAAGCAGAACCAGAACATCGTCGATGAATTGACGGTGATGGTGTTCGCGACGCCGTCGCCGAAGTGGGTCGATTTCTTCGGGAGCGACTCCATCGATGAAGAGGCCGCCAAACGCGGCGAGCAGAAGTTCAACGCGATGTGCAGCTCGTGCCACGGCGCCTACGAGAAAGACTGGAGCGCATCGACGAAGGAAGCGCGGCTCGCGACGACGCGCGTTCGGTACCACGCGCAGACGCCGGTGATGGATGTCGGCACGTCTCCGCAGCGCGCGCACGGCATGACCGCGTTCGCTGATGCGCTGAACAAGCTGACCGTCTCGCAGTGGATGAAGACGAAGGTGGAGGTGCAGACCGGTTACGTGCCGCCTCCGCTCGAGGGCGTGTGGGCGCGGTACCCGTATCTGCACAATCAGAGCGTGCCGACGCTGTGCGAACTGCTCGGGCCTGCGAGTGCGCGTTCGACGGTTTTCTACATGGGTGACGATGAGAACCCGGCGACTGACTACGACTCGACGTGCGTGGGGCTGCCGGTTGGGGACGCCGTGCCCGCGAGTTGGAAGACCGATGCGAAGCGCAAATACGACACGACGATTCCGGGGCTTTCGAATGTGGGTCACGACGCGTGGCTCAAAGACGAAAACGGTCAGCCGATTCTCACCGTCAACGAACGCGCCGATCTCATCGCGTACCTGAAGACGCTGTGAATCGAGAAGTGCACGAGTCACAAGTTGCGATTGTGAGTGTTGCGCCACCGCGCTGGATATTTACGAAACGTAGTGAGACTATCGACATGCGCTTCGGGAGGGGTCGATGAACGTATTTAAGAGCGAATTTAGGCAGAGCGATGAAAACGATCTGTTTGAAAAGGTAAACAAACAAAGCTACGGCAAATACCTGCGCAAGGTGGTACTAAAAAATATCCGAGCATTTCGAGATAAGTCAGTTGGTTTTGACTACCCGGTCACCGCGCTTGTTGGACCCAATGGTGGCGGCAAAACGACTGTATTGGGTGCGGCAGCGCTGGCTTACGAAGATATTCGGCCGAATCGGTTTTTCGCGAAGAGCGGAAAGTATGACGCGAGCATGGTGGATTGGGCGGTCGAGCATGAGTTGATCGACAAGGGAGTAAATCCAAGGTTGTCCTTTCAGCGCACCGCGAGCTTTCCGAGTCAGAAATGGAACAGGCGAGCGCTGAAGCGAGATGTGCTGCTTTTTGGTGTAAGTCGTACACTTCCGGCCACAGAACGAAAGGAATTGACCAAAGCAGTTGGCAATACGTTCGCGGCGTCTGTGGAGAGTGAACTGCCCGAGAAAGTTGTTCTCGAAGTCGGTCGAATACTTGGAAAGGAGATAGCTGGCTTTAATGAGCTGTCGATTGATTCCGGGGGGAAGACAACATTTTTTGCCGCCAAGCCGCCAACCGGAGCAGCATACTCGGAGTTTCATTTTGGAGCCGGCGAGGCAAGTGTAATCAAGATTGTTTCCGAGGTGGAACGTAGCGGGCTTAACTCGCTTATTCTTATAGAAGAGATTGAGAACGGCCTGCATCCGGTCGCAACGCGTCGTCTTGTTGAGTATTTGCTCCGCGTAGCGAAGGAAAAATCGGCGCAGGTGATATTTACAACGCACTCCAATGATGCGTTGGAGCCTCTGCCCGCTGCCGCGATTTGGGCGGCATATGACGGAAACGTTCTTCAGGGAAAACTTGACGTTAAGGCTCTTCGGACAATAACTGGTCAGGTTGATGCAAAGCTCGCGATATTTGTCGAAGATGATTTTGCAAAACAAATGATTGAAACTGCGCTCCGCTACCGGGGCGGGATTGAAATTGACGCGATTCAGATTCACGCGATGGGCGGCGAGGATCCGGCCAAGAAGGTCAATGAACAACACAACAAGGATCCATCATCAAAATTTCCATCCGTTTGCGTGCTTGATGGAGACCAGTTCGGGAAGTTCGTTCCTACGTCGAGTGAGTTCATGCTGCCGGGGCAAGGCCTGTCGCCCGAGACACATGTATTCGAGTCTGTAGCCGATAAAATCGACACCATTGTTGCGAAACTCACTCTTTCGTTGCAACTGCCAACCAGCGAGCAAGACAGGGTCGCTAAAGTCGTCAAGCTGCGGCAAAAGACCAATGTGGATCGGCATATTATTTTTCAACAGATTGGAGACGATCTGGATTTTATTGCTTCCAGAGTTGTGTCGGGTGCGTTTCTTGCCTTATGGGCCCAGACGTTTCCATTGGAGCTGAATGAGCTTGTATCCGCAATTTCAAGTCGATTGCCCATGGTGGCCGAGGTGCCGACAAGTTGATTGATTGAAAGCCTGTCGCCGATTTATGACTGTTGCGACGGCTAAAGGTTGTTAGGGTACGCGTGTCCCGCGGATCGAACCTGAATATCGTTCCGCGACGAAGCTTGGGCCCAAAATTATTATGGAGCGTATACGGCGATTTGAAAATCGGCTCGCCAGTCGCGCTTGGTGACTGACTCGAGGGCGCGTCGGAGAGATTCACTCGTCACGTCGCGGCCCTGATTGGTGCGCATGTATTCGCGAATGACGGCCCAGAACGTTTCGTCGCCGAGCTCGGTGCGGAGTTGATGAAGGAACAATGCTCCGCGTGAATAGGTGATTCCGCGTGGCTGCAGTTTCGAATCAGGCGTGTGTGGGCGCGGTTTGCCCGGCGGCGCGAGTGAGAGCGGCGCGTCTTTGCCGTCAGCGCGAACTTTGTCGGAGCGCGCCTGCCATCGCGCGACTTCTTCGTCGTATGCCGAGCGGCCTTTCGTGTGCTCGAACCACGCGGCGACGAAGAACGTGGCGAACCCTTCGTTGAGCCAGAAGTCGTCGAAGTCGGCGCACTTGAGCGACACGCCGAACCATTGATGCGCGAGCTCGTGAATGAAGACCCACTCTGAATCGGGGTCGTGGAGCGCGTCTTCGCCGATCAACGCGAGCCCGACGGCTTCTTGAGCGGCGTCTCCGTGCACGAAGATCTGCGTGTACGTGCGAACCGGGAGCGCGAGGCCGGTGCGCTGTTCGAGAAACCGCGCCATCGCCGCGGTCTTCGCGAGCGCTTCGGGTGTCCCGTTGAGCGCGACGAAGAGATGCCCGTCTTGCTGCAACTCAGTCCTCGTGAACTTTCCCGCAGCCCACGCGAAGAGAAACGGAGGTGTTGGCTGTTCGACCTCAAACGTCCCCGCGCTCGTCCAGCCGTCAGGAACCTCCAACTTCAAACGCAGCGTCGTTCGCTCCGCCGAATCAAACCGAACTCCCGGGAGCCACTTGTTCGTCGAATACCCAGCCCAGATTTGCGCGTCGTTCACCGGATAGTGCGCGGTCCACGTCGCTTCATCGGAGCGACCCTCAACGCGCCCGTCTTCGTGAATCTTGAGTGTCACGTCCCAATGAACACAGCCGCACAACGCCAGCGTCATGAAAATCACTACGCGCACGCCGCAATGTGTAGCGCAGCGGAGCAGTACGGTGTTCTCGATGACGAACCGCGAGCGCATCAACGAACTCGAAGCGTGGCTCAAAGTGCTGCGTCGTTGTGCTGCATGTCAGGTGCACTTCGACATGTGGAGCGATCGCGCGTCATCATTCGCGTCGGCTCAAGAAGTCGCGACGATGACCGCCGAAGTCGAGCAATCACGACGCGAACAAGCCGAAGCCGAGCCCGCTATCGAAGTGTTGATCATCAAGACTCGCGCCGAAGATCCCGCAACCCTCGCCGCGTGGATCTCGATGCACGAGGAGTACGAAGCAGCTCCGGCGTGGGCCCAACTCCGCTCGGGCAAACGCAACCTGCTCTACGAGTTCGGAGCATGGCCGTCAGACCGCGAGCGCTACTTTCGAATCTTTGGAACGGAACCCTGAGCAATCGGCGTGTTCGACCGAGCGGTTTGATTTCGATACGGTGACGAGCATGCGAACGGCGGCGAAAGCGCTCAAGAGCAAGTCAACGCGATCCACGCGTGTCGTGCGCGCGCGACCGACGCCGCCTTTGACGAACGCGAAAGGCAAGTTCACTCGTGCGGGGCTCGACGCGCTGTGGAAGAAAATCCCGCTCGTGAAATTGGAACGCCAGCAGCCGCCGAAGCCTGAACGGGAATGAAGCGCTGGTTGCTCGACACCAACACCTGCATCGCGCTGCTGGGCTCCAACGAGGCCCGGCTCCGTGTGGCGCTTCATCTCGACCGGACCGAGAAGAACCGTGTCGGTCTCTCCAGCGTCGTCGCGGGTGAGTTGTGCTTCGGAGCGGCGAAGAGTCGGCAGCACGCTTCGAACAACGACTCTCTCCACGTCTTCTTCGGCGAGTTTCGCGTCGTGCCCTTCGATGCGCGCGCTGCATGGAAGTACGGCGCGATTCGCACTGCGCTCGAGCGCGCGGGCACTCCGATCGGGCCGCTCGATACGCTGATTGCGGCGCACGCCCTGGCTCTTGGTGCCACGTTGGTCACGAACAACACCAGTGAGTTTCGACGCGTCAAAGGGCTGAAGGTCGAAGATTGGCTCGCAACCGTGCCGCCTTGAGCTGAGTTCTGCTAACCGCCTGCTCACCATGGGCGCTCAATGGAAACAGAAAGGCCGTGAGGCCAACTCGAAGGCGAAGGGCAAGCTCCTCAGCAAGGCCGCGAAGGAGGTTCTCATCGCGGCGAAGAGTGGAGCCGACCCGGAGAGCAACCCGCGGCTCAAGCTCGCCATCGCGTACGCCAAGAAGGTGAACATGACGCGCGACACGCTCGAGCGCGTCATCAAGAAGGGCGCCGGGCTCCTCGACGAGAAGGTCGAGTACGAGCTCGTCACCTACGAGGGCTTCGGCCCGCACCGCGTGCCCGTCATCGTCGAGTGCCTCACCGACAACCGCACCCGCACCGCGAGCAACGTGCGTCAGCACTTCCGCTTGGGACAAATCGCGGCCACCGGAGCCGTCTCGTGGGACTTCGACCGGCTCGGCGCCATCGAAGCCAAAGGCCCGACGGAGGCCGACGCGGAAGCCGCAGCCATCGAAGCCGGCGCGAACGACTTCGAAGTCGGCGACGACCACGTCGTCACCTTCTACACGGCGCCCACCGACCTCGATACGGTGCGCAAGGCGCTCGAGCTCCAGGAATGGACCGTGGAGTCGGCCGCGCTGGTGTGGCGCGCGAAGAACCCGGTGACCGTGCCTCCCGAGCAGCGCGCGGAGCTCGACGAGTTCCTCGAGGAGATGGACGAAGACGACGACGTGCAGACCATCTTCGTCGGCATGAAGTAGTCGTCAGCGGTCACGGCGGGTGTCACGCTCGCCCGCCAATGGCCCACCTCGACCTCATTCCGAAAAAAGAAGTCTCGAGTTTCCGCAAGCTCGCCATCGGGACCTGGCAGACGGCGTACGACCCGACCGTCTACGGAACGATGCGCATCCGCATGGACAAGGCGCTCCACTACATCGAGCGCTTTCGCGAAGTGCATGGCGTGCGGTTGACGGTCACGCACCTCGTCGCCAAGGCCATTGCCGAAGGCCTCAAGAAGGTGCCCGACGCGAACGCGATTCTGCGCTTCAACAAGATCTACCTGCGCAAGCAGGTCACGCTGTCGGTGCTGGTGGTGCAGACCGATCAAGGCGACGGCAAGGTCGACCTCACCGCCGCGCGCATCGCCGACGCTGATCAGAAATCGCTCAAGGACATGGCCGCCGAGATGCAGGAGGCCGTCGACAAGGTGCGCCAGCGCAAAGACAAGGCGCTCGAGGAGAGCAAGGGCACCATCCACTCAGTTGAGAGTTGAGCGCTGAGCGCGGAGA
>JBEHYH010000074.1:0-17697 GCA_048498275.1 Myxococcota bacterium
TCGAGCACCAGCATCACCACGGTGGCGACGATGAGGCACGCTGCGACGATGCTGATCACCGAGAGGATGATGCCCATCACCAGCTTCTCGAGCCGCAGCGCGGAGAAGAGGTTCTTGTTCATCTCGCCCCAGTCCTTGGTGCGGTAGGGGTAGCCGTCGAGCGAGTCGTAGACCGAGCGCAGCGTGCCGCGCGCGTTGTCGACGTTGGTGACCTTCACCTCGATACCGTTCGCGCCCTTGATGTTGAAGAACGCGCGCGCCTCCTTGAGGTCGATGTAGATGAACTTCGAGTCGTATTCGTACATGCCCGAATAGAAGAGCCCCGCGACGCGGAACGGGCGGCTCTTGGGCATCGGGCCGGTCGGCCCGACTTCGCCACCGAGCGGCGAGACGATGTTCACGCGATCGCCGACCACCACGCGCAGTGACGACGCGAGCTCGCGGCCGATGAGCACGCCGGGCAGCAAGACGTCTTTCACATTCTCGGGCGCCGGCAGATCGAGCAGCGGGTCTTTCTCGATGTCGGGCACCTCGCGGAGCCCTTCATTCTTCGACCCCGCCGGCGTGTCGTCGAAGCCGTCGAACTTCTTCGCTTCGATCTGCTCCGGGTGCGTGAGCCACTCGAGCTTGCCGCCGGGGAGCACGTATTCGGGGATGTCGGTGACCTGCCCGACGGTCTCCGGGTCGATGCCCTTGATCATCGAGCCCGACATGTTGGCCTCGGACGACACCATCACCTCGTTCAAGATGAACGGTGTCGCGCCCGCGATGCCGCGCACCGCGCGCACCTTTGGGAGCACCTCCTCATACTCCGGCATCTCCTGGTCGTACTTCATGACGATGCCGTGCGAGTTGGTGCCGAGGATCTTCTTCTGCAGGTCGGCTTCGAAGCCGCTCATCACCGAGAGCACGATGACCAGCGCCATCACGCCGAGGCCCGTGCCTCCGACGGAGAGCGCCGTCATCAGCGCGATGGGCGACATCTCCTTCATCTTGATGGCGTTGAGCTCGTCTGACGCGGCGAGCGGAGACGTCTGGCCCAGCCGGCGAATGCCCACGCGCTTGGCGACGCGCACGAACGCCGAGACCACGGCGCCGAGGAGCAGCGGAGGGATGATGCCGAAGATGAGGACGCCGAACACGCCGAGCAGCAGCCGCGCGCGGAAGACCGACACGTGCCGGGTTGCGATGAACAACTCGTACGAGAGCTTGAGGTCGAGCTTGCCCGACGACGTCGAGACGAACCCCGACGCGCTGCCGACGAACATCGTGAGGAACGACGCGATCGCGATGAGCCAGTAGCCCAGCATCGGCTGCTGTTCACTCAGCAGCGACGACAGATACGTGAGCTCGCGCAGCCGGTAACCGAGGCCGACCTGCAGCGGCTCCACGAAGTGCATCAGCGTCAGCACGATCGGCACCGGGAAACCGAAGCCGATGATCGCGATGGTGAACTCCGGCGTCGAGAGCCGCTTCGAGTTCGCTGCGCCCGCGAACCCCGCCGCGAACGCCATCAACAGCGAGACACCGAACGCGACCAGAAACGCGTTCGCCGGAGCGAGCCCGCCCTGCACCACGCCGCCCTGCAGCGCGCCCTTGCCGACCACCATCAGGTACACGCCGATGAAGGCGACTTCGGCGAACAGCAGGCCGAAGCTGAACGCCGCGAGCGTGCCCCAGTGAAACCCGACGTACTTGGCGATGCGCGGGTGGAGCTTCCCCAAGGAGGGATCTGCTGACAGCGCGGCTGAGCTCACGGTTGGGCTTGGGGCTTGAGCAACGGGAAGAGGATGACGTCGCGAATCGATTGAGCGTCGGTCAACAACATGGCCAGACGATCAATTCCGATGCCTTCGCCGGCGGTCGGCGGCAACCCGTGTTCGAGCGCGCGGATGTAGTCGTGGTCGTAGTCCATCGTCTCCTGCTGGCCGCGGTCCTTCGCGTCGAGCTGCGCCTTGAAGCGGCCGGCTTGATCGACCGGGTCGTTCAACTCGGAGAACGCGTTCGCGATCTCGCGGCCGACGCAGAACAGCTCGAAGCGATCCGTAATCGCGGGGTTCGCATCGTTTCGGCGCGCGAGCGGCGAGGTCTCGACGGGGAACTGCGTGATGAACGTGGGCTGAATCAGCGTGCCTTCGACGTACTGCTCGAACAGCAGCCCGATGAGCTCGCCGGTGTTCATGGTGTTGATGGCCGCCGCCTGCTTCGCGTCTTCGGATTTGCGCAACGCCGCCGCGCGCAGCTTCTCGACGTTCGTGAAGTCGGCGGGCGCGAGGTCTTTCACCTTCGCGCTGATCGCCTCCGTCATCGGGATGCGCGGCCAGCCCTTCTTGAAATCGATGGTGTGCTCGCCGTACTTCACGACGCTCGAGCCCGTCACCGCGACCGCGGCTTCCGAGATCATCTGCTCCGTGAGATCCATCAGGTCTTCGTACGTCGCGTACGCCTGGTAGAACTCGAGCATCGTGAACTCCGGGTTGTGGCGCGTCGACACGCCCTCGTTCCGGAAGTTGCGATTGATTTCGTACACGCGGTCGAGACCGCCGACCACGAGGCGCTTGAGATACAGCTCCGGCGCGATGCGCATGAAGAGGTCGACGTCGTAGGTGTTGTGGTGCGTGACGAACGGGCGCGCCGCGGCACCAGAAACCAACGGGTGCATCATCGGCGTCTCGACTTCGAGGAAGCCGCGCGCGTCGAGGAAGCTGCGGATGAACTGCACCAGCTTCGTGCGGCGCTTGAACGTCTCGCGCACCGACGCGTTCGACAGCAGGTCGACGTAGCGACGGCGGTAACGCTCTTCGACGTCGGCGAGCGCCTGGCTCTCGGCCCACGCCTTGTTCACCGCGCCGGGCAGCGCCTTGAGTTCATCGCCCGCGAGCGACTTCGACTGTTCAGCAACCGCGTCGGTGCGAACCTTCTCACGCGCATCGGGAGGCGCCGCCGTCACCGCCGCCATCACCGCTTCAGCGGCGGCCTTCACGCGCGCCGCCTGCTCGGGCGAGAGCTTCACCTTCGCGTCGTCACCGCTGTACTTGCCGGGCAGACCACGCAGCGCCTTGCTCAAGAATTTGAACTCGGCCGCGGCCAGCGTGAGCTCGCCGGTCTTCGACTTGAACAACGTGCCCTTCACGCCGACGAAGTCGGCCATGTCGGTGAGCTTCCACGTCTTGAAGACGTCGTCGCCGAGCGCATCTTTCTTGATGTGCACCTGCAACGAACCGCTGCGGTCCTGCAGAACGACGAACGCGGCCTTGCCGAAGTCGCGCACCGACACCACGCGACCTGCGAGCGTGAACGGGCCCGGCTTGTCGGCTTCGAGCTGCTCCGGAGCGACTTCGCCGAACTTCGCGACCAGTTCGCCCGCGAGTGAATCGGGCGTGAAGCCATTGCCGTACGGGTTGACGCCGAGTTCCTGCAGTTGCTTCGCCTTGTTCTTGCGCTCGTCGAGGAGCTTCTGCTCCGCCGCGCTCACTTCTTCAGACATGCGCGAGCGTTCACCACGCACGTTGGCATTGAGCAAGCTCTTCGCGCTCAGCTCACGGCGCGGTGACGAACAAGAACGCAGCCACCAACGCCGCGATGATCAGGGGGATGATGATTTCAGCCGGCAGCGCCTGCCACAGCCCCGTGTCCTGACGGCGCAGTGAGAAACGCTTCTTCTTCGTGCGCGCGAGAATCAGCGTCGCGAGCCCATCAGGCGCCTTCTCCGACGGCTGGTCTTTGAGCGCTTCAATCGCGTGGCGGTACTTCTCGAGCCGCGCGCGCAGTTCAGGGTCTTCGGCGATCAGCTTCGCGTCGTCGTCAGCGAGCGCGCCATCGACGGCGCCGATGAACAGGCGCTCTTCGTCAGTCTGTGAAAGTTCGCGTCGCATGGCTTCAGTGTCCCTCAAGTCGCTCCAGAATGCCCGCGAGCTTCTCTCGCGCGCGATGGAGCCGGCTCTTCACCGTGCCTTCTGGCAGCTCGGTGATCTCCATGATCTCTTCGTATGAAAGGCCCTCGACGTCGCGCAACACCACCAGCGCGCGCTGTTCTTCGTCGAGTTGTTCAATCGCCTTGTGCACCAGCTCGCGGCTCTTCTTGCGAACCAGGTTCTCGTCGGGCGCTTCCGTGCCGCCCAATGACTGCGTGATGGAAAGCTCGTTCAGCTCGCCGTATTCGTCGGTGACTCCGCGGCCGCGGCGCTTGAGATGCTTCAAGCGATTGAGGCAGTGATTGCGCGCGATGCGATAGAGCCAGGTCGTCAACTTCGCGTCCGCGCGGAACTTGTCCAGGTTCCGATGCACGGAGATGAAGATCTCCTGCGTGAGGTCGAACGCTTCTTCGCGGTCTCCCAGCATGCGCACGCAGAAGTCGTAGACGCGATCTTGATGGGTGCGAACGAGCACCTCGAACGCCGCAGCATCGCCCCGGCGCAACCGCGCGATGAGCAGATGTTCGGGCGTCGACTCGGTCAAAGCGCGCCTCGGGAGCTCCAGCACGTCACTCGTCACCTTCTCCACGACACCCGCGCCCGCCGCGGGTTCCGGAGTTATTTGACAATGTACGCGCCGTCTTTCGAAACCGTGAATTTTGCTGGGCGTTTCGTCTCTTCGAAGCGCGTGTAGGCCGGCGCGAGCTCCTTCCAGAAGTCGGCGAACTCGCCCTCGGTTGGCCCGTCGAGCTTCATGGGAAAGATGTCGATGCGGATCGGCGTCTTCACCTGCTCGGCGAGCAAATAGACCTCTTCAATCGGCGCATCTTCGATGGCGATGCAGCCCACGCTCGCGCAGTTGCCGTGAAGGTAGATGAGCCCGCCCGGCTGCTTCTGGTCGCTGCGCACCCGATCGCTCGCGTTCGGGTAGCTCACGCGCATCGAGAGGTGGAAGTTCGAACCCGGGTTGAACTGATTGATCTCGTACAGCCCTTCGGGGACCTGCAGGTCACCCTCTCTGCGCTTGGGCCCGAGCTCGCCCGACGCCGCGCAGAAGTCGTAGGTCTTGAGCAGCGTCATCGGCTTGCCCTTCGCCGAGGCCCACAGCTCGAGCTTCCGCTCCTTCTTGAACGCGCGGAGATAGAGCTCCGCCGCGGGGTACGTGAGGCCGGCCTTCTCGACGAGCGCCTTCACGTCGTCAGCGCGACGCTTGCGCACCTCTTTGAGGTCCGTGGCTCCCGAACGGCACGCGACGAGCACACACAGCGCGACCGGGAGCCATCTCATGGAGCGCATCGACGACTCCGGTGAAGAAAAGGTTCCGCTACATGCGCTTCATCAGCGACGCGCGCCGATGATGCAGCTCGAGGTTCAGCGGGTCGATGTTCAGCGCGTGTTCGACCACCCGCATCGCATCGCTGATCGCGCCGTCTTTCTCGTGGCCATTCGCGGTCAGCATGTGGAGCTGCACGCGCGCTTCAGTGCCCGGATTCGACTCGAGGAAGCGCTTGCGCAGCCCTTCCATCTCCGTCGCGCGCAGGCCGGCCGCCAGACACATGCCGACGCCGCGCCAGTTGAAGCGCAGGCCATCGAACTCGGCGCGCTTCTGCACGGTGCCCAGCACGTCGACGGCCTGGCGGATGCGATCGATCGCCGCGTCGACCTGTTTGATCTGCCCGTCAGAGAGCGGCCGATTCTTGAGCTCGGTCAGCCGCGAGACCATCTCCCGGCCGCGCTGACGCACGCCGGGAACGTCGGTGTCGTTGCCCAGCGAGAGCACCACGTAGTGGTCACCCTGGATGCGCTTGCGCAGCTCGCCGAGCACCTTTTCGGCGGCGACGTCGTCGGCGTTCGAAACTTCCGGCTTCGGAGCGAGCGGCGCGACCGGCAGACCCCGCGTGAGCCGATCGAGCGCCTCGCGCTGCTCCGGCTTCACCGACGAGAACTGCACACCGAAGCCCTGCGGCATGTTCCACGCGAGCGCCTGTTCGGCGGTCACGTGGCGCACGACCTCGGCCTGCATCGAACCGACCGACGGGAGCGTCAACGTGACGCGCGAGAACACGCGCGGCAGCTCGGTGCTGACGACGAAGCACCCGGCGCGCGACAGGTCTCCACAGGGGAGCGTCTTCACCGCGCCGTTCTCCATCTTCGCTTCGACATCGAAGCGGGTGACGAAGCGCGGTGAGGCCGTGGCGACGTGCGGTGGCGCGGGCGTCGGCGGTTTCGTGGCGGCGGCCACCTGCACCGGCGTGCCCATGTGCTGGTCCAACCCGCGCGGAGGCGACGGCGTGGCGCGCGCGGCGGCGTTGCCATCGGCGGCGGCGAAGAGCGGCGGCAGGTCACCCGACGGCGGGCGCGAAGGCGACGAGTTCAACTTCATCGCCTCCTCGAGGGCGGTCGCGAAGTCACCGCAGTTGGCGAAGCGCGCCTCGGGCTTCTTGGCGATCGCCTTCATGATCGCCATCGAGATCGCCTCGGGCACATCGGGGTTCACCAGGTGCGGAGCCTTCGGCTCCTGCGTGAGGTGCGCGACGAGCATCTGGGTGATGGCCAGCCCGTGGAACGGCGTCTTCCCCGTGGCCATCTCGTACGCGATGATGCCCAGCGAGTACTGGTCGCAGCGGCCGTCGATCATCTCGCCGCCGGCCTGCTCGGGCGCCATGTAGTCGGGCGTACCGATGATGACCCCGGTCGCCGTGCGGCGGCCCGAGACGTTCACGTGGAGCTTGGCGATGCCGAAGTCGAGGATCTTCGCGAAGTCGGCCTGACGGCCACGCTTCACGAGCATGATGTTCTCGGGCTTCATGTCGCGGTGCACGACGCCGAGCTGATGCGCTTGATCCAACGCGTCGCAGACCTGCGTGAGAATCGGCACCGCGCGCGACATCGGCATCGCGCCGCGCTTGAGCGGCTCCTCGAGCGAGACGCCCTCGAGGTATTCCATCACCAGGTAGTAACGGTTCGGCGGCAGCACGTTCATGTCGAAGATGCTGACGATGTTCGCGTGACCGATGACGTTGACCGCGCGCGCTTCGGCATAGAAGCGCTGCACCAGGTCGGCGTTGCTGGCGAGGTGCTCGTGGAGGAACTTGATCGCCACCCGGCTGCCGATGCCCGAGTGCTCGCCCAGGTACACCGAGCCCATGCCGCCGGTGCCCAGCAACTTCAGAATCCGGTAGCTGCCGACCTGCTGACCCAGCAGCAGGTCGACCGGCGTCTTGCTGCTCGCCATCGGAGGTTGGAAGGCGGCAGGGTCGAGCGGCGCCAGCGGCATCGGCTGCGGGGTCGGTGACTTGATCGAGATGTTGGTGTCGTGCGCGTCACCTGATTCGCCGGAGCCGCTCCACGGCACACTGCTACCGGCTGCCACAACCTGGCAGTCGACAGTCACGTGGCTGATGGATCCGCAACGACTACAGGCCATGACGCGTACGTGCTCCCCCGAAAAAGTGGGCGTAACCTACCGTACACGGGTTCGGAATGCAGGCAGTATGACAAATTGCGTAAATTTTCAGTGGTACCGCCCTATTCCGGCAAGGCTTTCGCGGGGTTCTTGACGCCCATGAGCTGCGCGGTGATGAACTCTTCGAGGTCGCCATCGAGCACTTTGTCGGGCTGACCTGATTCCACTCCGGTGCGCAAATCTTTGACCATGCGGTACGGCGCCAACACGTAGCTGCGGATCTGCGAACCGAACGAGATGTCGGCCTTGGCGCCTTCGCGGGCCTGGGTCTCGGCCTCGCGCTTCTTCACCTCGAGGTCGTAGAGGCGCGCGCGCAGAATCTTGAAGGCCATGTCTTTGTTGGCCGACTGCGAACGCTCGGTCTGCACGGTCAACACGATGTTGGTCGGCAGGTGGCGCAACTGCGCGGTCGATGACGTCTTGTTCACCTTCTGACCGCCGGCGCCGGAGCCGCGGATGAACTTGAGCTCGTAGTCCTTCTCGGGGATGTCGATTTTGATGTCGTCTTCGATCTCCGGGTAGACGTCGACGGACGCGAACGACGTGTGTCGGCGCGCGTTCGAGTCGTACGGAGAGATGCGGACGAGGCGGTGCACGCCCATCTCCGCTTTCATGTACCCGAAGGCGAAGTCACCCTCGATGCGCAGCGACGCGTTCTTGATGCCGGCTTCTTCGCCGGCGTTGTAGTCGTTGAGCTCGACCTTCCAGCCCTTGCGCTCGCAGTAGCGCGTGTACATGCGCAGGAGCATCGAGGCCCAGTCCATCGACTCCGTGCCGCCGGCGCCGGCGTTGATGTCGACGTAACAGTTGAGGCGATCGTCCTTGCCCGAGAGCATCTTCTCGAGCTCGAGCTGCTTGATGGCCGTTTCGACCGCCGGCAGCAGCGCGACCCCTTCGGCGGAGCTCGCGGCGTCGCCCATCTCTTCGCCGAGCTGAATGAGGGTCTGCGCGTCGTCCAGCTTGCGCTCGACCGTCTCGAAGGACTGGAGCTGCTTTTCGAGCAGCGTCTTTTCCTTCAGCATGCCCTGCGCCTTGACGTTGTCGTTCCAGAAGTCAGGCAGCGTGGAGTCGCGTTCGATCAGCGCGATGCGGCTCTTCTTGCGATCGACGTCAAAGAGACCCCCGCAGGCCCTTGATACGGGCCTGGAAGTCGTTCAGCTGGTTGGTGATGAACTCGTTCGCCATGTCGCGGCCCACGTAACGCGGCGAGAACTCCTGACGCAAGGCTCCACTTTCGGGCCAGACGCAAGAAGAAGAAGTGAACAGGTGGCTCACATTCAGTGCTGACAAGCCGGGCGTGCCGCCGTTAATTCCCGCTCAACGCAGTTCACCCTTTCACTGAAGGAGTCACGACATGAAGTTCGAACTCGATCCTCTCCCCTACGCGAAGAACGCCCTGGCGCCGCACCTCACCGAAGAGACGCTGTCGTTCCACTACGACAAGCACCACACGGCGTACCTGAACAACTTGAAGGGTCTTCTCGAGGGCAAGCCGGAAGCCGAGAAGTCGCTCGAAGAAATCGTGAAGACCTCGTCGGGCGGCGTGTTCAACAACGCGGCGCAGGTGTGGAACCACACCTTCTACTGGAACTCGATGAAGCCCTCGGGCGGCGGGGAGCCGTCGGGCGCGCTGGCCGACGCTGTTCGGCGCGACTTCGGTTCGTTCGCCGACTTCAAGAAGCAGTTCGCCGAAGCCGCCGTGAAGCAGTTCGGCTCGGGCTGGGCCTGGCTGGTGAAAGAAGGCGACAAGCTCAAGATCACCACCACCGGCAACGCTGAAACGCCCATAACCAAGGGCGCGACGGCGCTCATCACCTGCGACGTGTGGGAGCACGCGTACTACATCGACTACCGCAACCTCCGCGCGAAGTACGTCGACACCTTCCTCGAGAAGCTCGTGAACTGGGACTTCGCCGCCGCGAACTTCAAGTAAGCATTTTTTGAGTTGGCCTAAGCTCCGGGTCGTCATGGCTGACGACTCGGAGTTTTTTCGTAAGAAGCCTCAACAGTCGCGCTCGCGCTCGGTGGTGAATGCGCTCTTCGAAGCGGCTGATCAACTACTCGAGCGCTCCGGTGACCCCAAACAGGTCTCGTTGCAGGGCATCGCGCAGCGCGCCGGCGTCGGCATCGGTTCGCTCTACGACTACTTCGCCAACCGTGAGGGTCTGCTCGGCGCGTTCCTCTCGCGGCTGACCGAGAAGAACTTCGAGGAGCTGGAGCGCCAGGTGCTCGGCACGCGCACCATGAAGTTCGACGAGGCGCTCCCGCTGATCCTCGACTCGGTGCTGCGCACATACCTCGACAAACCCGCCCGCACCCGCGCGGTGATCCACGCCATCGCGATGACCGGCTGGGTCAAGCCCGTCGTCGCGGAGCGCGACCGCTTCGCGCTCCTCCTCGCGCAACGGCTGCACATCGAACACCCCGAGATCGACTTCGAGGCGCTCAAGCTCACCTCCGAGGTGCTGTGCGACGCGGTGATGGGCGTGGTGCAGGCCGAGCTCTGGCGCGAGCCGTCGTCGTCTGAGCGCACCGAGCGTGTTCGCAACGAGCTCGTGGAGCTGGCTCGGCTGCGCATCGCGAAGCTGCTCTCTCCGAACTGAGCATTTTTCGGGGCAAAACAACTCAATCATTGACTCGCGGCGTCGGTTGGTATTTTGAGAACGGCTATCAGAATCACCTTCTCAATTGGAGCGCCCATGTCCCCCCGTTCGTCGCTGACGTCCACTCTCTGCCTCGCTGCTGCGCTGTCTGCGTGCGGCCCGGCGAACAACACCTCCGATGGCGGCCTCAACGGCGGCTACGTGCTGACGTCGGTGGTCATCGACCCCAACGACAACCGCACGACGTACGCGCAGGTCGTCGCTGAATTGAAGGGCCCGTTCGACAACACCAACGCCATCGAGATCCCCGGGAACGGGAGCGTCATCGCGACCAGCGACGCGTTCTTCGTGGGGCTCGTCGAGTCACCGACGTGGGTGAAGTACGTCATCGAGAACGGCAAGGTGAAGGAAGCGGGCCGCTTGAGCTTCCAGGCGTACGGCGCGACGGCCATCGACTACGGCAACACCATCGTCGACGACGAGACCGCGGTCTCGGTGTTCAGCGACCCGGCCAAGGCCATCGTGTGGAACCCGAAGACGCTCACCATCAAGGGCGAGGTCGCGATGAACCAGATGCTGCGCACCGGCTACTCCGTCGAGGTGTGGACCACGGTCGCGCACAACGGGCTCGTCTACGTGCCCGCGCGCTGGAGCGACTGGACGGGCAACCGCATCTTCGCCGGCGTGGGGCTGACCATTCTCGACCCGGCGACGCTGAGCGTGAAGGCGTTCGCCGAAGATGATCGCTGCGCGAGCGGCGGGCGCCCGGTGTTCGACGCCGCGGGCAACGCGTACGTGCTCGGCGATGGCCGCACCTATTCGATTCAGATGTTCGCGAACGCGGCGGGCACCACGCCTCCGAAGAACTGCATGCTGCGCATCAAGGCCGGAGAGACCGACTTCGACGCGAACTTCTTCTTCGAGATTCCTTCGCTCGCGAATGGCTACGACACGGTCGGCGAATTGAGCACCGTCACCGACGGAGAAGGCATCGGCTACACGCTCATGTTCTACCCGGAGAAATTGCCCGCCGGCATGAAGGCCGACAGCTTCGCGTTCTGGAACGAAGCGGCCTTCAAACCCTGGCGCATCAACTTCGGTGACACGCCGACGATGGTCGAGGTGACGAGCGCTCCGTTCGCGGCGATCGGCTTCACCAGCAACGCGATGAACGGGAAGATGTACTCCGGTGGCGCTCCGGGGAGCGATGGGCTGAGCGACGTCATCGCGCTCGACCCCGCGACGAACACCGTCACGACGGCCTTCCGCATGGAGGGGTACTTCAGCGGCATCTACGAGCTGAAGCCCTGAGTTCGCGCCGTGAAGCTGTCGAGCGAAGCCTTCCGCAGGTTCTACGAGCTCCACGCCTGGGCGGGCGTGGTGACGGGCCTGGTGCTGTACGTGATGTTCCTCGCGGGCGGCTTCACGCTGTTTCACGAGCAGTTGGAACGCTGGGAGGAGCCGCTCGCCCAGCGCGCTTTCTCCGCTCCGCGCACGTTGGACTCGCAGTTGCGGAACGGTCTGCGCGCGATGGGTTCGACGCCGCAGACGGTGTGGTTCGCGCCTGAAGAAGACGTCGGTGAGCCACACTTCGATTGGCAGGACGAACACGGTGAATGGAAGGCCGCGCACCTCGATTCAGCGAGCGGCGCGCTGGTGATGCAGCGAGATCACCTCGCGCACTTCACGTACCAGCTTCATTACCTCTGGCACGACCTGACCGGCCTGTGGCTGTACTACGTGGCGGGGTTGCTCTCGCTGGTGTGGCTGCTGGTCATCGTGAGCGGCGTGCTGGTGCACCTCAAAGACATCGTGCGGCAGTTCAATCAGTTCAGACCGCAGAAGCGCGGGCGGTTGTTCTGGTCTGACATGCACAAGGTGTTGTCGATGATGGGCCTGCCGTTTCAGACGGTGTTCGCCTACTCGGGAGCGTTCATGGTGCTGGGCCCGCTGGTGGCGCAGCTCTTCGTGAAGCCGGTGTTCGGTGGTGACGAGCCGAAGGCGACGAAGATCGCGCTCGGGTACACGCTCGATGCGCCTGAGAAACCGGGCGCGCCCGCGACGCCGATGACGGTCGATGCGCTTCGTGCGCGCGTCGCGGAGGTCGCGCCTGATGTCGACATCACCGCGTATCGCTTCATCAACCACGGGTTCGAGAACGGCATCTTCGAGATCTGGGGCTACGAGAAGAGCGAGCCGCACAGCCGCGAGATGGTGCAGCTCCATGAGGTGACCGGCGCGCTCATCACTCGCAGCGGGCCCGGCGCGATGTCGACGTTGCGGCGATGGGTGATGGGTCTGCACTTCGCGCAGTTCGGTGGCATGCCGGTGCGCATCGTGTTGCTGCTGCTCACGCTCGCCTCGTGTCTGGCGATTCTGAGCGGGAATTGGATCTGGCTCGCGCGGCGCGCGTCGAGCCCACGGCGGAAATTGTCGCGGCTGACCGTCGGCGTTGGTGCCGGCGCGTGGGTTGCGTTCGGTGCGTTGTTGTTCGCGAGCCGCGCGTTGCCGTTGAACTGGGCGAAGCGCGGTGGCGCGGAGGAGATCATTTTCCTCGGGGCGCTCGTGCTCTGCATGATCTGGGCGGGAGTCGTTCGCGATGAACGCACGCTCTGGTGGAAGCAGTTGGCGGTCGCGGCAGCCTTGTGGATTCCCGTGCCGTTTCTCGCGGCGATGCACTCGTCGGCGGGTGTGTTCGGTGGTGGCCCGCGTGACACGGTCGTCGTGGGTGTCGATGTCGCGTTGCTGCTCGTCGGAGCCGGGCTCGCGGTCAGCGCATGGGCGTTCCGGCCGACGTCATCGGTTGCTCCCGCGTCGATCGCTGCGAGCCGCGAGGTCGCGGATGTCTGAGCCATCGAAGAAAGAAATGCGCAGCGTTTCGTCCGTTGCAGAGGCCTACCGAACGCCGCGTCACTGCGACACGCGGCACAGCGCTGATTCGACCGCTGGTCGAGCGAGAACCAGGAGTCGGTCGCGATGCACGATTCGCGCCGCGTTACGCCGAACTGCGAGTCGCAGTTGCTCGGCCAATCGTCGGTCGCGACGCACGAGTCACGCTGCGTTGCGCCGAACCGCGAGTCGCAGTTGCTCGTTCAATCGGCGGCCGCAACACACGATTCGCGCCGCGCTGCGCCCCTTACTCCTCGCTTCGCGAGACCCTCTCCCCACGGCAAAGGGAGGTGGTGCGGATGCGTGAACTTTCGACGCTCGCATTTTCGCTGCTGGGATTCGCGTTGTTCTACGCCGCGATTCCTGCGCGACGGCCGATGGAGCTGAACGCTTCGCCAGTCGCGTTTCGTCTCGCAGGCACCGTCGTGTTCGTCGTCGCGCTCGCGCCGCTGTGGGCGCAGAACGTCTCTCTCTCGTTCCTGATGCTCACGACTGCTGCATCACTTGCGGCAACGGTCTTCGTGCTTCTGACGCCCGTGGTTCCGCGCGTGATGTGGGCTGCGTCTGCACTCGCCGGGCCCGTCGGCGCACTTCTCTGGTGGGGAGCCGCGCATGGCCGTTGAACGTCTCTCACGCCTCAGCGGCACCACGCTGGTGCTCGCAGCGTTCCTCGGCACCCTGCCCGGCTCGCTGTTCCTCAGCGTCAGCATCTCCCGGCTGCTTCCGTTCGAACTCGAGACGCGCTTCGCGCTCGGCTTCGGGCTCTCGTTCATCATCTGGATCACCGCGGCGTCGCTGGTGTGGCTCTCGAAATCGGGCCTCCGCGCGCTGGGTTGGAGCACCGGCTTCGCGCTCGTCGGTGCGCTGCTCTCGGGACATCTGCCGTGACTTCGTTGTTGTTGCTGTTGGCGCTCGGTGCGCAGGTCGAACCTCCGGTGTTGCTGGAAGAAGCGATCGCGGAATACCCGGCTGATGCCGGCGCCGAACTTCGTGAAGCGACCGTCGGGCTGCTCATCACGGTCGACCTCGAAGGCGCGGTGACGAGAGCCGAAGTCGTCGAACCGGCGGGCTACGGCTTCGACGAAGCCGCACAGGCGGCGGCGCTGAAGCTGCGTTTCTCGCCCGCGAAGCTGGACGGGCAACCCGTCGCCGTTCAGTTCAAATACCGATGGCAGTTTCATCTCGCGAAGGTTGAACCCGCGACGCTCATCGTTCACACCTCACGCGGCGAGGTCACCGTCGCGCTGCGGCCCTCAGACGGCACCGAGCAACTCGCGAGCACCGATGACGCGGGCGTCGCTCGCTTCGAAAATCTGCCTGCGGGTGTGGCGACCATTCGCGCCGAAGACACGCGCGCGGAGGTGCTTCTCGAAGCCGGCGCTGAAACTGAGATCACGCTGTCACTCACGACTCCCGACGCGGGAACGACGCGTGAAACCGTCGTTCGCAGCCGTTCGAGTCTGCAGCGTCTGCGTGCATCGGCCGAAGCCGTCACGGTTCTCGACACGACGGTCGCCAAAGGCCGCGCGGCCGACATGGGTGAATTGCTCGCGCGCACACAGGGCATCACCGTACGCCGCGGAGGCGGCCTCGGCGCGACCGCGACCTTCTCGCTCAACGGACTCGAGGGCGATCAGGTGCGCATGTTCCTCGACTCGGTGCCGCTCGAGCTCGCCGGGTACCCGTTCGGCGTGTGGAACGTGCCGGTGAATCTCGTGCGCGGAGTCGAGGTGTATCGCGGCGTGGTGCCGGTTCGCTTCGGCACCGATGCGCTCGGCGGCGCGCTCAATCTGGTTTCCGACAATCGGCCGGTGACGAGCCTCGCGGCGTCGTACCAGGTCGGCTCCTTCGGCACGCATCGCGTGACACTCGCCGGCACGCTCGCGACGAAGTCAGGCTGGAGCTTCCACGCCGAAGGCTTCTTCGACCGCGCGCTCAACGACTACTTCGTCGACGTCGATGTCGCCGACACCAGCGGGCAGCTCAAAGAAGTGCGCGTGAAGCGCTTCCACGACGCGTACATCGCGGGCGGCGGTTCGCTCGAAGCGCGCCTCGACAACGTGAGCTGGGCGAAGACGGTGTCATTGCGAGTGTTCGGTTCTGCGTACGACAAGCAACTCCAGAACAACCCGGTGATGACCGTGCCGTACGGCGAAGCGCGCTACGGAGAAGTCGTCGCCGGAGCCACCGCGCGCAGCGCGCATCAGCTCTTCGAGACGTTCTCGCTGGAGACGCTGCTCAGCTACTCGTACCGGCGCATCAACTTCGTCGACACCACGCAGTGGGTCTACGACTGGTACGGCAACAAGATCGTCCCGCAGACCATCCCCGGCGAGACCGATTCGCTCCCTCACGATCAGTCGGTGTGGCAGCACAACTTTCTCGGGCGCGTGAAGCTCGAATGGCGGCCGAATGACACGCATGCCGTGCGCGTCGCGGTGACGCCGAATGTGCTGCGCCGCACGGGTGACGAGCGACTCGACACGACCTCCGGAGGCCGCGACCCGCTCAACGCACAACGCGGGCTCGTCACCAACGTCACCGGCCTCGAATACCAGCTCGACGTGTTGCCGTTCTCCGACGACGACAAGCGCATCCAGAACGTGGTGTTCGCGAAGCACTATTATTACGGCGGCAGCAGCGGTGAGCTGGTGGCGGCCGACGTCATCAAACCGATTTCATGGAGCTCGAGTTCGTTCGGCGCCGGCGACGCGTTGCGCATTCACGCCACCGACTGGCTCACCATCAAGGCGTCGTACGAATACGCGACGCGGCTCCCGCGGCCTGACGAAGTGTTCGGTAACGGTGTGCTCATTAGCGAGAACCTCACGCTCGAACCGGAGCTCAGTCACAACGCGAATCTCGGCCCACGCTTCGATGTGAAGGCGCCGTGGCTGGGTTCACTCGCCGTCGAAGCGAACGCGTTCCTGCGCGACAGCGACAAGCTCATCGTGCTGCTCGGGCAGACGATGTTCCTGCAGTACCAGAACGTGGTGCACGCGCGGTCGCTCGGCGCCGAAGGCCAGCTTGCGTGGTCGTCGCCCGGTGAATGGGTGAACGTGCAAGGCAGCATGACGTTTCAAGACGTACGCAACGTGTCACCGACGGGCATCTTCGCGCGCTACGACGGAGATCGAATTCCGAATCGGCCGTGGCTCTTCGGCAGTTGGGGCGCGAGCGTTCGATGGAAGCGCGTGTTCGCCGATGACGTGCTCGAGCCCTATTACGAAGGCCGCTACGTGCATTCGTTCTTCCGCACGTGGGAGAGCGTCGGGCTCGGCGGCGCGAAGCAGGAAATCCCCCAGCAGATCACTCACGCGGTCGGCTTGAGCTACGCCATCAACGTGCCGTTCGGCCGCTTCTCCGCGTCGTTCGAAGGTCAGAACCTCGGCGACGCGCGCGTGTACGACGTGTTCGGCGTGCAGAAGCCGGGGCGCGCGTTCTATTTCAAGCTGACGGCGGAGCTGCGTTGACGCGCTTGATGCGCCACCACGACGCGACGAACGCGGCGTGCACGGGGACACAGAGCGCCAACACGTTTGCGTTGTCTTGAATGGTGAACGGGCTGATCACGAAGCCCACGAGGGAGAGCGCCCCGAGCAGCGCCCACCACACGCGGTTCCATTTTTCAGCGCGCTTCGCTCCCCACATGGTCATCACCGCGAGCACCAGAATGCCGAGCGACAGCGGGTTCGACTGGAGAATGTTCTCGTTGCCGTAGGTGACGTCGTGATCGGTCGCGACCATCAAGAAACCGAGCGCGGAGCCGAAGATGCCGAGCACCAGCCCGATGATGAATTGCCAGAAGCCGAAGGCGATGCGCGAGAGCTTGCGACCGTTGCGGCTCCAGAACGCGAGCGCGAGCGTGACGGCGGCGAGCGCGAGGCCGGTGAGAATTTCGCCGAGCAGGAAGTTCGGCGGCTCCTCAGCGGGGATGCCGCGCGGGCTCTTGTAGAAGGTCCACGAACGCTTCACGAGCGGCCGAACGGAACCGTCGGCGTGCTTCACCTGCAGCGCGTTGAGCTGCTTCTCCAACTGGTCGGGCAAATACGCATCGCCCTGCCGCGACATCGGCTGGTCGATCATCGGGCCCTGCAGAAAATCGAGCACGATCGAGAACGGAGGATTCACGCCCGCGAATCGCAGCGCCTGCGAACGGTACGTGTGCTTCGACGGGTCGGCGGTCGCGGCCTTGAGTTGCCCGCCGATCGCCTCGTCGATGATGTCGCGCGGGCGCGTCGAGCAATTGTCGAGATAGTGGTGGTACCGGTAGTACCGATTCGCGGGGAGGATGTTGTTCGCCAGACGCGCCGCGATCTTCTGCGCTTCCTCGGGGTCGAGATCGAGATCTTGAATACGAACGTCGCGATTGAGCCGCTGGTAGAGCCGGTAGGTCCACCCCGCGTCTTCGTCATCGACCCAGAAGATGAGCCGGCCCTTGATGAAGTCCTTGATGAACTCCTCGTTGGTGCCGCCCTCGCGCGGGCCGAACATGCCGAAGTTGTAGAGCCGCTGAACGCGCAGCTTGTTGTCGGTGACCACGAATGACGTGTGGCCCCACCATTCGGGAATGGTGTCGCCCTGGCCGAAGGTCACCAGCGAGACGGTCAGATCTGCGGGGTTACTCGAACCATTGAGCCACGGAGGTGGAGGTTCGACGCTCGCCAGCGCGAGCAGCAAGACGAGATGCATGACTTACTGTTTGAACCAACCCGACTCAGAACGCTCGGGTTGTTCTGCATTTTTCGCGGGCTCGACACCCGCGGCGCGCAACGCACCGGGCCCGGCGTCCGCGCCGTAATTGCGCATCAGCCGGTCGAGCGGC
>JBEHYH010000075.1:0-17644 GCA_048498275.1 Myxococcota bacterium
ACCATCACCGGAGTGGTCTTCAACACCGAGGGACTCCCAGCGAAGAAAGCGACGGTCGTCGCCGACGCGCAGGGGCACTTCAAAAGAGTCACCACCGATATAGACGGGCGCTTCACACTTCACGGTCTCTCTGCCGGCAAATGGCGACTGGACGCGATGCCCGACTATCGCGCCAAAGAAATGTGGCACTCACAGCGGGAGGTGGAAGTCAGCCCGGGCCGTGAAGTCAACGTTGAACTCCGGCCTCCGCAAGGCGCGATCGTCGTCGGAGTCGTGCTCGATGACGACGGTTCGCCAGTCGCCGATGCGCGCGTGAGAGCCTCCGCGGTCGACCCGAAAAAAGCGGGAAATGAGAATGACCTCTACGGCACGGCGAATTCCGAGACCGCGCAAACCAAAGCAGACGGGACCTTCCAAATCACCACGCTGCCGCCGGGCAAAGTGTCGCTGATCGCGTACGCGAAAGAGGCGAACTCGAAGCTCCAGGAAATCACCGCGCCCGACGAGAAGGTCATCGTCAAACTCGAACCGGCCACCCTCGTCACCGGGCGCGTGGTCGATGAAGAAGGTCGCGCGGTGAAGGAGTTCCAAATCGATCAGCAACCCTTCGACACAGAAGATGGGCGCTTCAAGATTGCGTCGCGAACCGGCAAACGAAACATCGGCATCGATGCCGTCGGCTACGCCCAGCGCGTCGTCGATGTCGAAGTGAAGGTCGGTAAGAACGACGTCGGCGACATCACAATCTCGCGCGGGCTGCAGATGACCGGGCTCGTCTACGACGCGAAGACCAACGCGCCCATCGTCGGCGCGCTCGTCGACATCAACACCACCCAACCCGAGGGCGATTCGATGCTCTCTGAAGGTCTGGGAGCGGTTCGCACCGATTCGAAGGGTCGCTACACGCTGACCGTCGACCCGAATTCGACGTGGGTGATGGCCACGCACCCCGACTATCTGGAAGCGTCAGTCTCGCGCACGGCCACCACGAAGACGGTCGATCTCGCGATGCGCAGCGGCACCACGGTCAACGTCTCCGTGATGGACGCAAAAGGTCAGCCCGTTTCGGGGGCGACCGTCTGGGCCTTCGACAACGAGGAACGCGACCGGCGATTCAAACCGAACAGCGTCGCGGGCACGTATTCGGCGAAGGCGTTCACTCCCGGCGTGTGGACCTTCATGGCGAGGGTGCGCGATGGCGCGATACTGTTCGAATCGACGAAGGCGACCATCGGTGAATCAGCGCAGGAGGTGGTGATTCACGAACTCACCGGCGGCATCGAAATCGCCATCACCACCCAGCCGGCTTCGCAGTGGGTCGTGCTCGTGCCCGGACACATCGAGATCGGCGATGTGAGTCGGTTCTTCGACAACCACGACATGCTGTCGGTCATCAACGGCGTCGCAAAACACGTGCGGCCGGGGCCGTGGACGGTGCTCGCAGGCACGCGAAATCAGATCGCACTCCACCCCATCGACGTCACCGAAAGTGCACCGACGAAGGTCGACTTCACACCGAGCTGGCAACCGATGCCGCGGTGAGGTGCGCACGTTTCCACCTGATCCGTTCGTGAGTCACAAACGCGTCACACGCGGGTGAACTGTCTGCGACAGCTCCACGTGACCTGAAGCGACGCGACGCGAGTGCGGTACTCGCGCGTCGTTTTGAAGCGAGTCCTCACACTCTGCGCGCTGCTCTCCGCCTGCGCGCCTCCGCAAGATGAACGCGAAGCCCGCGTGGCGAGCGTGTTGTCGCGCGCCGACGAAGTGCTCATTCGCACGCGCCCCGAATTGATGGCCGGCAAGTACCGGCGCATGGCGACCAACGCCTACGACTTCTACCGAGGCGCGTTGCCGCTCGCGGTCGCCGATTGGGAAGCGGGCCGCATTTCTTCGAGCGGGTTCACCAACGCGACGTTGCCGGTGAACGGCCTCGGAGATCCGCACCCCGAGAACTTCGGGCTGTTGCTCGGGCGCGACGGCGTCTTCAACTTCGAGCCCAACGACTTCGACGCGGCGTCGCGCGTGCCGTATCTCTTCGACGTTCGCCGGCTGGTGGTCGGTCTCGGTGTCGGAGCCCGTCAACGCAACCCGAACGTTCACGTCGCGGTAATCGGTCTCGCCGCCGCGCAGGCGTACGCAGATGCGATGCTGTCTGGAGACGCGGGCGTCATCGACGCGCCCGGCGATTCCGCGATTCTTCAAGACCTGTGGGAGCGCGGCACTGAAGATCTCGCTGACCGCAAAGAGCTGAACGAGCTCACGCAGCTCGACGGAGGCGCGCGCCGTTTTCTCCGTGGTCCGCCCGACCCGAGCGAACCCGAGGCGCTGTTCGCCGATGTTCCCGTCGGCCTCGAGCTGAATTCGGCGGTTTCACAACTCGACAACCCGGTGCTCGATGCCGTGCGCCAGTTCGGCTCCGGTGTCGCGAGCTGGCCGCGCCTCCGCTACCTCGTGCTGCTCGAAGGCCCGACGAACGCGCACGACGACGACGTCATCGTCGAGGTGAAGGAGCTCGCCGAAGCGCCTTCGGCCGCGTGGTACCGCCCGTATGTCGTCGCGCTCGACACGCCGTCGCGCATCGAGACCGCGATTCGCCGCGCGTGGTGGCGGCCCGACGCAGACCCGCGTTGGTACACGACTGAATGGAACGGCCTGCCCGTTCAAGTGCGCACCGAATCAGAAGCAAACAAAGGCGTGAACGTCTCGAAGTGGAGCGGCGTTCGCGCTTCAGAAGTCGAGCTCGCGAAGCTCGGTTCAACACTCGGCGCCCTGCTCGCCCGCGTTCATCTGCGCAGCGAACCCGAGGTCGTCACCAGCATCCGCAAGCAACTCGCACGCGGCGCAGACGTCTTCGCGCTCGAGCAATCGAACTTCGCCGACGCCGAGAGCGCGCAGGTGTTCACCGACTTCACCCGTTTTCAACACGCGCTCGAAGCGCTCGGGCCCACGCTGGGCATCACGCAAGACCCGCGTGAATTGCCGCGGGGTTTTCAACGCGAAGTCTTCGGAGGTCCTCCTTGAGTCTGTTGGCGCTCACGCTCACCGTCGCGCTCGCGCAGGTCGATGCGGGCACTGAACCGCTGCCGTTGCCGACGTTCTCACCGCGCGCCGACGCGTTCGGGGAGTTCAACGCGAAGTTCCCCACCGGCGGCCCCGCGATGCCCGTCTTCACCGTGCCCCGTGTGCAGGCCGGCCTCGACGCGGAATGGCTGGGCGCCACCGCGCGCATCGTGGCTGAAGGCGCGTACGCGACGAACGGCGGCGCGCTGGTCGGCGTTCAGGGCGACAGCGTGGTGCTGCGCCTGCGTGAAGCGTGGGCCGGGTACCGCTGGCGTTTTCTCGAGGCGCGTCTCGGCTTGATTCCCACGCTGCTCATCCCCGAGCTCGAGCGCGGCTTTCGCTTCCGCGAGCTCACCGCCGACGGGCTCGAGGCGAACAAGCTGCTCGCGCCCGCAGATCTCGGCGCGACGCTGAAGGGCTACCTCCCGGCGGAATACGGCTTCATCGGCGTGCAGGTGACCAACGGCGAGGGCTACACCTCGCGCGAGCTCAACACCGGCAAGAACTTCGACGCGACCGCGCTGGTGCGCCCGCTGGCTTCACTGAAACTCCCGCTCGAACTTCTCGCGCACGGCAGCTTCGGCACCTCGGGGCTCCCGCAGATCCCCACCACGCGCGTCGGCGGCGGCGTGCAGTGGAGCGGCCCGAGGCTCGGCGCCGGCGCCAGCGCGTTCTGGGCGAAGGGTTTTCTCGGAGAAGCGTCGCGGCAGGGCGTGCTCGCGCAGGGCTTCGTGCGCGTGACGCTCTTCGAACATCTGCACCTCACCGGCCGCGCGCAGTACTTCGCGCGTCAACTCGGGCGCAGCGACGGCGTGCTCGAGCTCTTCGCCGGCGTCGGTGGGGGCATCGCGTTCGTCGAAGGCTTCGTCGCCTACGTGCGCACGCTCACGCTCGGCGCGGCACGCGACGCGCTGCCGGGCATCGACGCGCACGAGCTCCGCGTCGTCGCGCGCTTCCGCTGGCCCGAATGGCTTCCCTGAACTCTTCAAAAAAGGAGCAACACATGAACACCCCACGCGCAGCACTCTTCGGCCTTCTCCTCGGTTTTCTCACCGCGAGCATCACCGCTTGCGGCCCCAAAGCACCGTGTGACGCGAGCACGTGCTCGACCGGCTGCTGTGATTCGACGGGCGAATGCCTCGCGGGCAACACGGCCGACGCGTGCGGCGTCGGCGCGCGGGTCTGCATCGCGTGCGCGGCATCGCAGACGTGTTCGGTCGGCGTGTGCACCGGCGGCATCGTCACCGGCGGCGGGAGCGGCGGCGGTGCTGGCAATACCGGCGGCGGCGCGGGCTCCATCGACGTGACGCTCAATGAGGTCGCGACCAGCGATGGCGACTTCTTCGAGCTCATCAACACCGGCAACGCGACGGTCGATCTCTCCGGCCTGCGCGTGGCGGATCTCGATGAAGACACCAACGGCCCCAAGCTGACTTCGGCGCTGACGTTGCCGGCCGACACCACGCTCGCGCCCGGCGCGCTGCTGCTCTTCTACGAAGGTGACACCGCCGGGGCGTCGACCGACTGTCTCGAGCCCTCGGTGACGAGCTGCTTCGTGGTGACGTTCGGTCTGTCGGCGAGCAACGGCGACTCCATCTTCCTCGTCGATGCGAATGACGGCGTGCTGATGCGCGGTGATGCTCCGCCCGACGCGCATGGGGCGAACCTGAGCTTCGGCCGCATTCCCGATGGCACGGGCACCTTCGTGGAGACCGCGCGCACGCCGGGTCTGCCGAATCATCTCGCTGAAACGATTCTCGATGCCGGCACCGATGCGGGAACAGTCGACGACGCGGGCATGACCGACGCGGGAGAAGACGACGCCGGCGTTCCCACCGGCGATGGAGGCATCGGGCGTCTCACCGTGAATGAAGTCGCCGTCAGCCAGGGCGACTTCATCGAGCTGCTCAACATCGGCACCGGCACCATCGACCTGTCAGGCTACCTCATCGCCGACCTCGCGAACGACGGCGGCGCGAAGCTCGAAGAAGCGCTCACGCTGCCCGCGGGTACGCAGGTCGCGGCCGGCGAATTCCTCCGCCTGCAGGACAGCACCTGCGCCGCGCCGTGCTTCGAGTTCGGCTTCGGTCTCGGCGGGAGCGGCGACGCGGTGTTCCTCATCTCGCCCACCGGTACGCAGACGCTGCGCTTCGACATCCCCCCGACGCCGCATGCTTCGGGTCAGAGCTTCGGTCGCCTGCCCGACGGCACCGGCCACTTCGTCGTCACCGAGCGCACGCCGGGCGCGCCGAACCTCGCGCTCGCCGACGGCGGCAGCGCGCTGCACCTCGCGTTCAATGAGGTCGCGCTCAATCAGGGCGACTTCGTGGAGCTCTTCAACACCGGCGCCACCACCATCGACCTGTCGGGCTACCTCGTCGCCGACCGCGACGACACCGATGGCGGCGTGAAGCTCACCGAGGCCTTCACGATCCCCGACGGCACCACGCTCGCGCCCGGCGGCTTCGCGTGGCTGCAAGACAGCGCCTGCCCCGACGCGGGCACCTGTTTCCGCATGGGCTTCGGGCTCTCGCTCGGCGGCGGCGACGCGGTCTTCGTGCTGCCCTCGGCGAACGAAGCGCCGCTGCTCGACCTCACGATTCCGCCCAACGCGCATGCGGGCGGCAAGAGCTGGGGCCGCCTGCCTGACGGCACCGGGAGCTTCACCGAGACCACGCGCTCGCCCGGCGCCGCGAACGCGCTCTGAAAACCGGGACCGCGGAGAGGATTGGAGCTGTCGATCCTCTCCGCATGACCGTACATTCCGCGCATGAGAGCTGCCGCGGTCGCGCTGTCAGTGTGTCTGTTGTTGTCTGGTTGCCGGAAGAAGTCGGCGCGTGAGTATTACCGGCTCGAGAGTGACTACTCGGTGCTGGTGAGCCGCGACGGCGACGCCGCCTACGACGAGCCGGAGCTCGCCACCATCGTCGACGGCCTCAACGCCATCCCCACCGATGCGCTCGAGCGCCCGAAGGCCGAAGCGCTGCTCGCCACCATCGCCGCCGAGACGCTGCGCGCGCACAAAGACCGACCGGCGCCCCCGCCCGTCGCCGCGCCCACCGGCAACGCCGACGCGCTCTTCGCGGGCCTGCAGCAGCAGCGCCAGGACCAGGCCGCCGCCGTCGCCGCGGCCCTCGACGCGAGCGTCAAGTACACCGAGCCGGTGAAGGGCATGAGCGAAGCCGACTTCGTCAAGGCCTTCGGCGACTGCTTCGAGAAGGGCGAGAACACGACGCTGCCCGACGGCGTGCTCGCGTCCTCTCAGCGCGTGAAAGACCTCACCATGTGCCAGACGAAGTGGGGCAACGCGCTGTGGGTCTTCGGCGCGCAGGGCCTCATCGGCAAGCTGGTCAATACCGCCGCCGCGTCGTCGTCGACGGAGACCAGGGTGGTCGACGCCGGCAAGCCCGCTCCTCCGGCGCCACCGCCTGAGACCGGCATCCAGATCCCCGGCAAACCCAGCGGCACCGGCGCGGCCGCGACGCCACCTCCGTCGGTCGATGACAAGCAGTACCTGAACGACACGCCGCCTCCGACCGTGACGCCGCCGGCTCCATGACCACGGACCTGCTGCTGAATCGGCACACCTTCGTCACGCGCTTCGGGTCGAGCGACCCCACCGACGCCGTGCTGACGAAGCTGCACGCGCTCGTCACCGCGCCCGCGAGTGAAGATGGCGTCGAGTGGCTGCAAGACCTGATGGATTGGCTCTTCGCCTCCGGCTCAGTGCCCGGCCGGCAAGACAACGAGACCGCCCTCGAGGCGCGCACGCGGCTGCTCATCACCTGCATCGACGAGCTGCCCACCTTCGCGCAGCGGCTGCGTGACACCGGCGCGCGCGCCCTCGCCAACCACTCGGCGACGCACCTCTTCACCGACACCGGCATGCCGTCGCACGCGGCGTTCTGGCGGGAGTTCCTCGACCGCTCGTCGAACGGCCTGCTGCCGCCGCCGCCGGTCGGCCGTGAGTTGTCGCGGCTCGTCGGGCGCCTCATTTCTTCTGAAGAGCGCGCTGAATGGGTGCTGCACATGCCGCACGCCACGCGTCGAAAGCTGACGCAGTCGCTCGGTCTCGACGACAGCGCCGCGCGCGCGCTCGAGCCCGGCGTACGTGACGCGCAGACGCTGCTCGCCACGCGCATCGCCACCCACGGCGTGAGCGACGACCTCCGCCGCCGCCTGCCGCACATGGCGCTCGGTACCTCGCCGTTCCTGCTGCTGCCCGAGCAGGTCGCGGAGCTCCAGCGCGGAGAGACGCAACTGGCGCGCGTCGAGAAGACCATCGCCGCCTGCCACGCGGCGCTGCACGAAGTCACGCGCAGCCTCGACGACACCGGCATCAGCATCGACCTCGTCTTCCGCCTCGAGATGGTGCACTCGGCGCTGACGCGGCTCTCGCAATTGCTCGCACTCTCGTTCGGGCTCGAGGAGGCCAAGGAGCTCGCGCAGGTGCAGCTCGAGCGCGAGCTCATCTCGGGCACGGTCACCGACCGCAGCGTGAGGTCGTTGCTGTCATCGTCGACGCGCCTGCTCGCGCGCCGGGTCGTGGAACGCGCCGGCAGCAGCGGCGAGCACTACGTCACCAGGACGCGTGACGAGCAGCGCGAGATGCTGCACGCGGCCGTCGGCGGCGGCGCCATCACCGCGGTGATGGTCTTCTGCAAGTTCTTCATCGGCTACGCGCACCTGCCGCCGCTGTTCGACGCGCTGCTGGTCGGCTTCAACTACGCGTGGGGCTTCGTGGCGATGCAGTTGCTGCACTTCGCGCTCGCCACCAAGCAACCGGCGATGACCGCGGCCACCATCGCGGGCGCCATCGAAGCGCAGCGCGGCGAAGAGAAGCCGGAGCTCGGCCGCCTCGTCGACCTCGTCGCGCGCGCCAGCCGCACGCAGCTCGCGGCGCTGGTGGGCAACGTGCTGGCGGCGATCCCCTTCTCGCTGTCTCTCGGGCTGGTGTTTCACCTGCTCACCGGCCGCAACGTGCTGACCGACGAGTACGCGAACAAGGTGGTGCACATCCACCACCCCATCTTCAGCGCGACCATCTTCTCGGCGGTGATGACCGGCGTGTGGCTGTGGGCGGCGAGCCTGCTGGCGGGCGCGGCAGAAAACTACTTCGTGCTGCAGGAGCTGCCCGGCGCCATCGCCACCAGCCGCACGCTGCGCAAGACGGTGGGCCCGACGCGCGCCGCGAAGTTCTCGCGCTGGCTCACCACCAACATCCAAGGGTTCGGCGGCAACATCGGCTTCGGCATGCTGCTGGGCTTCATGCCGATGCTGTTCCACCTCGTGGGCGTGCCGCTCGAGGTGCGCCACGTCACCTTCGTCACCGGGCAGTTGACCTACGCGGTGGTGGCCGAGGGCTTCGACGCGCTCACGCGCTCGGAGGTGCTGCTCTCGCTGATCTCGATACCCATGGTGGGCGCCATCAACTTCGCGGTCAGCTTCGCGTGCGCGATGTTCGTGGCGCTGCGCGCGCGCGGGGTCGGCATTCGCAGTCAGCTCGCGTTGTTGCGCGCGGTGGGCAAGCACCTGCTGACCAACCCGAGAGCGTTCTTCCTCGCGCCCAGGAACCTGCAGCACGCGCCCGACAGCGACCCCGGCCCCGCGTCGACCTGACGGCTACTTCACGACCGGCTTCAGCACGCGCTCGAGCCACGACATGAACACCCGTACGCGACGGGGAACCGTTCGCCCGTAGCCGTGCACCAGCGACACGGGGAGCGACGGCGCGGAGAACTGCGGGAGCACCTCGCGCACGGCTCCGCTCGCGATGGCCGCCGACATCGGGCCCGACATGCGGCCGACCTGCGCGATGCCGAGGCCGGCGACGCACGCCGCATGGTAGGCGTCGACGCTGTTCACCGAAATGAGCGAGCGCATCGGCTTCTCGCGGCCGTTGCCGTATTCGAACGTGGGCGTCTCCTCGCTGAAGCGCGCCGCGTAGTTCACGAGGTAGTGCGCATCGAGGTCGTCGAGCTTCTGTGGCACGCCGTAGCGCAGCAGGTACCCGGCGCTCGCGCAGTTCATCATCGCGATGGAGCCCAGCTTCACCGCGTTCAGCGCCGAGTCGCGCAACTGGCCGACGCGCAGCACGCAGTCGAAGCCTTCACGCAGCACGTCGACGAGCCGGTCGGTCACCGAGAGCTGCAGCTCGAGGAGCGGGTGCGCGGCGAAGAACTCCGGGAGCCGCGGGATGATGACGTCACGCGCGAGCGCCACCGGCATGTCGACGCGCAGCCGCCCGGAAATCGAACTCGGCGCGGAGAACAGCGCGCTCAACTGGTCGGCGTCGATGAGCAACCGCTGCGCGCGCGGGAGGAACTGTTCACCCTCGGGCGTGAGCCGCACCTCGCGCGTCGTGCGCAGCAGCAGCCGCCCGCCGAGCTCCCGCTCCAGCGCGGAGACCAGGATCGACACGCGAGACTTGGAGACGTTCAGCGCCGAGGCCGCGCGGGTGAAACCGCCCTGCGCCGCCACTTCGACGAACGCGCGCACCGCTTCGAGGTCGAGAGCCATTGTTTCGAAATACGAAACAGTCTGTCGGCGCGCCACTCCTTCCGCTCCGGGGCCCCCGGGCCTATCTCTCTTCCCGAACCCGCAACACGAAAGGCACTCCCTATGAATCGCATCGCACTCATCACCGGTGGTAGCCGCGGGGTCGGCAGCTCGATGGCTCGCGCGCTCGACAGAAAGGGTGGCGACGTCATCATCACCTTCCACTCGCGCGAAGACGAAGCGGCGAAGGTCGTCGCCGGCATCGAGGCGCAGGGCCGCAAGGGCGCGGCGCTCCGGCTCGACGTGGGCAACAGCAAGAGCTTCCCCGCGTTCGTGGAGCAGCTCAACGCCACGCTCAAGTCGCGCTTCGACGGCCGCAAGCTGAACATCCTGGTGAACAACGCGGGCACCGGGCTCTCGGCGCCGTTCGCGGAGACGACGGAAGAGAAGTTCGACCAGCTCGTGAACGAGCACCTGAAGGCGCCGTACTTCCTCACGCAGAGGCTGCTGCCGGTGCTCGCCGACGGCTCGCGCATCCTGAACGTCTCCTCGGGGCTCGCGCGGATGACGCTGCCGGGCTCATCGGCGTACGGCGCGCTCAAGGCCGCGGTCGAGACGCTGACCCGCTACCAGGCGAAGGAGCTCGGCGCGCGCAAGATGACGGTGAACGTGGTGGCGCCCGGCGCGGTGGCGACCGACTTCAACGGCGGGCACGTGCGCGACAACGAGAAGCTGCAGGCGATGCTGATCCCCAACATCGCGCTCGGCCGCATCGGCATGCCTGAAGACATCGGGCCGGCGGTGAGCGCGCTGGTGGCCGACGAGCTCGGGTGGATGACCGCGCAGCGCATCGAGTTGTCGGGCGGCCAGAATCTCTGACCCGAAGCCATCCACGCGCGACGAACTGGGCAACGCTCAAGACTGAGAAGCCCCGGTCGTCGCGCTGGAAGCCGGACACGCTCAGCGAAGGCGCGAGCACACAGTTGGGCGGGTGGTGGAGGGGCGGGAGCTCCCGGATGCGGAAATGTGCCGTACCCGGCTGGAGACGTTCGTCTCGAACATGAGAGCTCGTCGGCGAGGTGCACGACGCAGACGCTGAGCTTCTTTGCATCGCTGAAGCTGCTTTGAAGACGACGCATCACAAGAAGGCTCGGAGTCGTCTCGCGCGGGCTCCCGCTCTCCAGCGAACACCTCAAGCCGGGTACGGCACGTCTTCGCATCCGGGAGCTCCCGCCCCTCCACCACCCACCCAACTGTGTGCTCGCGCCTTCGTGTGCAGGTCCGGCCTCCGGCTTGAAAGACCGCGCCGTCTCACCCGTGAGCTTCGCCCAGCTCGAACGCCTGCGACTTCTTCGGGAGTGATGAAACGTGCGCCACACATTGGAAACCTCGCGAGCGCTGGCTTCGCCGGAGTCGCGGCAGTAGCGGCGCGGCATGCGTCGAGTCCTCCCGCTTCTCGTCTTCGTTGCCTGTGCCAACCCCGCCGGCAACGGCGTGTTCTTCGGCTCCGGCACGGTCACGCTCGACGAGAGCGACGCCGGCGAACAGAACCACCTGCCGGTGAACGTGTACGCGAACGCGAAGGTGCTCACGCCGCTCACCGGCCCCGCGACCTGCGGCACGGCGACGCACGGCACCACGTTCTCCGACGTGACCAGCGCGTGGCAGTTGAGCGCGGTGCGCGGCAATCGCATCTCCGTCGCCGACCTCGACAACGACGGCTACCCCGACATCATCATCTCGTCGAACACGCCCAATCACCGCGTGCAGCTCGCGTTGCCCGACGGCGGCGCCGAGCGTCTGGTGAACGTGCTCATGAATCGCGAGGCCGATGGTGGGCGCGTCTTCGAGTCGCGGCTCGACAACGGCTTCTTCGCGGTGCGCGGCTTCGCGCAGAACGAATTGCGCTCGGCGAACCTCGCGGTGTTCGGTGACCTCGACAACGACGGCGACCTCGACGGCTTCTCCGGCAGCTACACCGACCCGCAGCACCCGGAGACCGACACCACCGACCGCAGCGAGATCCTGCTCAACGACGGCAACGGCGTGTTCGAGTTCGCGGCGCCGTCGGCGACTTCTCCGCGTCAGGTCGAACGCTTCCCCACCAGCAGCGCGTCGCTCGTCGACTTCGATCGCGATGGTCACCTCGATGTGTGGGTCGGCAACTGGTACCAGGACTATGGCGGCAGCGCGCTCGGCGTGCAGGCGCGGCTCTACCGCGGCCTCGGCGACGGCACGTTCATCGACGCCACCCGCGACGCCGGCCTCCTCACGCGCGACGACGGCTTCGAGAACTTCTTGAACCACCGCCCCGCGTACGGCGTCACCGCGTGCGACGTCACCGGCGACGGCGCGCCGGAGCTGCTGCTGTCGGCGTACGGCCGCCAGGCGAACCTGCTCTACAAGAACGACGGCACCGGCCACTTCAGCGACGAGAGCTGGGCGTCGGGGTTCGCGGGCGACGGCGACTTCAACTACTCCGACAACCAGAACTTCGAGTGCTACTGCACCGTGCACCCCGAAGCGGCCGACTGCGCCGATGCGGGCGCGCCGCTCGTGCAGTGCGGCACTCCGGCCGATTCCGCGTGGGGCGTGGGCAGCGATGATCTTCCGTGGCGCAACAACGGCAACACGTTCTCCACGTGGTGCGGCGACGTCGACGGCGATGGGAAGAACGACCTCTACAACGCCGAGATCCACCACTGGTGGGCGGGCCAGTCGTCTGACTCGTCGGAGCTGCTGCGCAACGATTCGACCGGCGGCGTGCCGCACTTCACGCGGCCGGGCAATTCGGCGAACGGCCTGCAGCCTCCACACGTCGGAGTCGATTGGAACGAAGGCGGGCTGATGGCCGCGGGCGGCGACCTCGACAACGACGGGCTGCTCGATCTCGTGCTCGCGCTGAGTGACTACCCGGATCAATTCGGCGAGCTCTTCGCGCAGCAGACCGACGGCGGCTTCTCGCGCGTGCGCACGCAGTGGCAGCTCAATCACCCGTGCATGTCGGGCCTCGCGGTCGCCGACTTCGATCGCGATGGTGACCTCGACATTCTCGCCGGCGCGAGCACCGCGCGTGACTGCGCGCAGAGCTGGAGCAGCAATGAAGTGCACCTCTACCTGAACAACGGCACGCAGAACTCGCTGCTGATTCACCTCGAAGGCGACGGCGAAACCACGAACCGTTCCGCCATCGGCGCGCAGGTGACGGTGAAGGCCGGCGGGCACACGGTGACGCGCGAAGTGTCTGGCGGCTACGGCCACTTCGGCATGCAGAACGACCTCACGCTGCACGTCGGCCTCGGCGCCTGCGACCGCGCCGACGAAGTCACCGTGCGCTGGCCGAACGCGCAGAACTCGACGCAGACCTTCACGGGCATCGAGGCGAACCAGTTCGTGAAGCTGAAACAGGGCGCGGAAACGCCGTTCAAGATCGCGCTTCAGTGAGAGTAAGGGTGAAGGCGAAATGATCGCCGTCATCCCCTCCCGTTACGCTGCGCAACGTTTCCCCGGAAAACCGCTCGCGCTGCTGCTCGGCAAGCCGATGGTGCAGCACGTGTACGAGCGCTGCGTCGAAGCGAAGTGCTTCTCGCGCGTCATCGTCGCCACCGATGACGAACGCATCGCGAACGCGGTGCGCGCCTTCGGAGGCCACGCGCACATGACCTCGCCCGACTGCACGTCAGGCACCGACCGCGTCGCCGAGGTCGCCGCCTCACTCGGCACCGATGACGTCTTCATCAACGTGCAGGGCGACGAACCCGCGGTGCACCCCGAGTCACTCGCCGCGCTCGCGCGCACCTTCGACGACGTACGCGTGGAGATGGCGACGTTGGTGCGCCCGCTCCACGAAGAAGAACGCGCGAACCCCAACGTCGTGAAAGTCGTGCGCGATGAAGCGGGCTTCGGTCTGTATTTCTCGCGCGCCGACATCCCCTTCGCGCGCGACACGAACGTGAAGATTCAACGCTGGGCGCACCTGGGTCTCTACGGTTTCCGCGCGGCGACGCTGAAGCGCCTCGCGTCACTCCCGCCGACCGCGCTCGAGAAGACGGAGTCACTCGAACAACTCCGCGCGCTCGGCAACGGCGTGCGCATTCTCTGCGCACAGACGCCGCATTCCACGCAGGCCGTCGATGTGCCCGCCGATGTTCCGCTCGCTGAAGCTGCGCTCAAGAAACTTCTCGAATAGACGCGCGCCCATGCGCACTCCGATGACGCTGTTGGCGGTGTTCACGTTCTCGTGCTCCGGCGGCACCAATGGGACCAACGGCTACAACGGGAACAACGGCCAGTCGGTGACGAGCGCTCCCGAACCCGCGGGCGCGCACTGTGCAGCAGGCGGCGTGAAGCTCACCTCGGCGAGCGGCGTCGACTACGTGTGCAACGGTTTGTCGGGCACCAACGGCACCAACGCCGACGGAGGCCCCGGGCCCGTCATCAACTGCACGCCCGGCGAGACGACCTGCGAAGGCGGCAAGCTCTGGAGCTGCAACAAGAGCGGTCACGACGCGACGGTCGCTGGAGACTGTCTCGATTCATGCCCGTCGGCACCGGCCTCCTGCCAGGGCAACGACCGCGTGTATTGCTCCGGCACCGGCCAGGCCGCGTACAAGCAGAACTGCTCCGCGTATTCGACGTCGGCTACCAACCCGGCGATCTGCGCGACTGATCACTGCGCCAGCAACTGGAGCGACGGTGTCTGCTGCCGCTCGCAGTTCCCTCAATGCAAATGGGCCTTCACGACGCCGGTGGCGATCTCCGGCGAAGACTACGCGTCGTCATGCGGCACCGTCAGCCCGTGCGCGGGCACTCCGTTCTCCATTTATTTCTCGCGAGCCACGCAGACCTGCCCTGACCGCTCTTACACGGCGCGACTCACGGTCGACCTCGACGCCGTGAACCCCGGAGACACGGTGACGCTGCCCAACGCAGCGGTCACGCTCGATTCGTACGGCAACGGCGTCGACTGCGACACGTGGACAGGCACCGTCACCTGGGTGTCTGACCCACCGGCGTGGAAGATGACCCTCAACACCGTCTGCAGCGAGACCGGCGAGAGCACGCACACGGTCGTCGGCTCGCTCTCGGGCACGCTCTGAATGCTGGCGCTGGCCGTCATGTTGACGCTGTCGGCCGCTCCGGTGCACCTGCGCTTCGGCTCGGAGTCGTCGTGGACCGATGTGCACTTCTCGAACGAGTCGGGCGCCGCGATGCGCGCGTGCCGTGAAGTTGAGAAACAGAACACACCGATTCTCATCGCGTGCACGAGCGACGCGTTGCCGGCGGTGAAGCCCGCGGCGCGATTCTTCCGCTCGTTCGATCACGCGACCCAGACCGTCTCGGTGAACGCGAGCGGAGTCGTCATCGTCAAGAGCGACTGGGTGATCATTCAACCGTTCGATTCTGATCAAGCCTGCGAGAGCTTTCGTGAACGCCGCGCCGAAATCACCAAGCGCGCCGCGAGCGAACTCGAGCAGCAGAAGAAGTTCCTCGAAGACCTCGTGGAGCGACAACGCACCGAGGAGCGCACCGCATGCGAGCCAAGCGACGCGTTCAAGAAGAAGCCGCGCCCGAAGAAGGCGCTCGATCGTCAGCTCTACGACCTCGAACTCCAGCGCCTCGACCGCGAGTGCACGCAGGCGCGCGCGGCGTTGGCAGTGACGACGAAGCGACTGAGCGAGACGAACCCGGGCGAGCACCGCGAGGAATGCGTCGAGACGCTCCAAACGCCGTAACGACACAGCAAGTTCGACTCCGAGCGCGACTCGTAAGAGAGTCACGCCCTCTCTTCACACGGATCTCACGACCCATGACTCCTTCACTCACGCAGGCGCTCGGTCTCTTCTTTCAGGCGCACCCGTGGCACGGCGTGTCGCCCGGCGACAAAGCGCCGGAGCTCGTCACCAGCTACATCGAGATCGTCCCCACCGACGCGGTGAAATACGAAGTCGACAAGGCGTCGGGCATCCTGAAGCTCGACCGCCCGCAGCGGTACTCGAACCAGTCACCGTGTCTGTACGGCTTCATTCCGCGCACGTACTGCGCGGAGCGCGTCGGCAAGCGCTGCGAGGAGCGCACCGGCAAGAAGATCGTCAACGGCGACGGCGACCCCATCGACATCTGCGTGCTCACCGAGAAGCCCATCGCGCATGGAGCGATTCTGGTCGAAGCGCTCCCCATCGGCGGTTTGCGGATGATCGACAAGAACGAGGCCGACGACAAAATCATCGCCGTGCTCAAGGGCGATTCCGTCTACGGCCACTGGCGCGACATCACCGACATTCCGCAGCCGCTCATCGATCGCCTGCGCCACTACTTCCTCACCTACAAGCAGTTGCCGGGCGAAGCCGCTCCGGTCGTGGAGATCGCCGAGGTCTACGGGCGTGAAGAAGCGTTCGCGACCATCAACGATTCGTTCGAAGACTACAAAGCGAAGTACGGCCAGCTCACGAACCTGTTCGGCTGAGCGCCAGCGAAAGGGAGTCGGTCTTAGTCGAAATCGCTCCGCCGAACGAGGCGTTGACGAGGCCTAGGGCCGCGGGCCATACGCGCCTATGCGCCAGCGAAAAACCAAGTTCATCTTCACCACCGGTGGTGTCGTCAGCTCTCTCGGCAAGGGCATGGCGTCGGCCTCGATGGGAGCGCTCCTCGAAAACCGCGGCCTCGACATCACGCTCGTGAAGTTGGACCCGTACATCAACGTGGACCCGGGCACGATGAGCCCGATTCAGCACGGCGAAGTGTTCGTCACCGACGACGGCGCGGAGACCGACCTCGACCTCGGGCACTACGAGCGCTTCACCTCCGCGCACATGTCGCGGCTCAACAACTTCACCACCGGCCGCGTGTACCACTCGGTCATCAGCAAGGAACGTCGTGGCGAGTACCTCGGCAAGACCGTGCAGGTGATTCCGCACATCACCGATGAGATCAAGGCGATGATCCACGCGGCGGCCGAGGGGCACGAAGTGGTGCTCGTCGAGGTCGGCGGCACGGTCGGCGACATCGAGTCGCTGCCCTTCCTCGAGGCGATCCGCCAGATGCGGTACGACGTCGGCGCGGGCAACACCTGCTATGTGCACCTGACGTTGCTCCCGTACATCGCGGCGGCCGGCGAGGTGAAGACCAAGCCCACGCAGCACTCGGTGATGAAGCTGCGCGAAATCGGCATTCAGCCCGACGTGCTCATCTGCCGCACCGACCGCGAAATCACGCAGGAGCTCAAGGACAAGATCGCGATGTTCTGCAACGTGGAGACCGGCAACGTCTTCACCTCGCCCGACGTCGCCAGCATCTACCAGTTGCCGCTCGAGCTGCACCGCCAGGGCCTCGATGAGCGCGTCGCGGAGATGCTCAACATCTGGACGCGTGGGCCCAAGCTCGAGAAGTGGGAGCGCATCGTCGAGACCGTCACGCGCCCCTCGAAGGGCGAAGTGAAAATCGGCGTGGTCGGCAAGTACATGGAACTGAAGGAGTCGTACAAATCGCTCAACGAAGCGCTCGTGCACGGCGGCATCGCGAACGATTGCCGCGTGAAGCTCGAGTTCGTCGACTCGCAAGAGGTGGAGACCAAGGGCGCCGACGCGATGTTGTCGAGCTGCGACGCGGTGCTGGTGCCCGGCGGCTTCGGCGTGCGCGGCACCGAGGGCAAGATCCTCGCGGTGAAGTACGCGCGCGAGAAGAAGGTGCCGTTCTTCGGCATCTGTCTCGGGCTGCAGATGGCGGTCATCGAGTACGCGCGCAACGTGCTCGGCCTCGCGGGCAGCAACTCGCTGGAGTTCGACGAGAAGACGCCGCACCCGGTGGTGACGCTGATGGAAGGTCAGAAAGGCGTCTCCGACAAGGGCGGCACGATGCGACTGGGCGCGTACAAGTGCTCGCTCAAGTCGGGCTCGCTCGCGGCGAAGCTGTACGGCACGCCGGAGATTTCGGAGCGCCACCGTCACCGCTTCGAGGTGAACAATGCGTACCGCGGCAAGCTGTCTGAAGCGGGCCTCGTGTTCTCGGGTCTGAACCCGGAGCTCGATCTCGTGGAGATGATCGAGCTCGCTGATCATCCGCACTTCGTGGGCTGCCAGTTCCA